>NZ_CAXBIB010000009.1:0-145478 GCF_963975745.1 uncultured Parvibaculum sp.
AAAACAGGGAATCATCACTACAATCCAAATGCCACTCTCTTTTGCAGAGGAATCCTCAGGGGGAGGGTGGGAAGAAACCACGCCTCAAACCGCCGCCACGCCGAATTTCTTCGCCTGCTCCGCCACCACGGCGTCAAGATCGGTCAGCAACGCATCCCATGCGGCATCCGTTTCGGCCGTCCATTCCGCACCGAGGAGTTCGCGGAACGTCTCCATCACCACGTTGAAGAAGGTCGTGAAGATGCGCGGCGGCACGCCGAAGCCTTCGTGATTGATCAGCTCGCTCTGGATCAGCGTCGTCGAATAGGTGCGCGGTCCCAGAAAATCGAAAATGCAATCCAGTGCTTCCATCAGCATGTGGCCGCGCGCATTGCCGTCGGTGTCGAGGATGAAGAGCGGCTCCATTTCGGGCGCCTGCGCGAAAAGCCGCGCATAGACATGCGGGCTCGGATCACCGGCTACTTCCGCCACGCGCTCGATCGAATGTTCGATCAGTTGTTTTTGTTGTTCGTTCAGGCTCATGGGTGCCTCCCTTCCTTGTTCTTGTTTTGAGGAAGACTACACCACCAATGTCATCCCGGCGAAAGCCGCGGTCAGCGGGTGCGACGAATTGTGCGGTACAGTTTGCCCCTGCACACCCTTGCATTCGTCATGCCCGGACTTGAATCACTGCTCTCCGGTTTAGTTTTCAAATCCAAATTTAAACGTCATGACCCGGCTCGTCCGGGTCATCCACGTCTTTCTTTCTCCTTTGAATGCCGCAAAGACGTGGATGGCCCGAATAAATCGGGCCATGACGGCTTTGGGGTTGTATTGGAAGCCTCATTCTCGCAGCCGACTCTGCTTAACCGGACGGCAGTGGCTCAAGCCCGGCAATGACGGGTGTGGAGGGAACCCCTCACCCGTAAACCACCCCATGCCAGCCCGTGCGGTCAAACGGCTTCCAGGCGCCTTCCGCCTGCGCCAGACGGTCGGCGATGGCCCAGAGGACCATCGGGTTGACGCCCATGCCGAGATGGGTGGCCGTGACCTCGATATTATCCGTCTGCGGACCATTGGCTTCGCGGCAGTCTTCCCACGACACTACGCCGTCGCTTTTCGAATAGATCGCGGTGCAGGGCACCGGCGGGGCGATGCGGCGGCGCGTGGCGCGTTCGGCGCTGTGGCCGTTGACCTGTCCGTTGATGTGGCCACCCGGATCGTGGTCGGCCCCGAAGGGGCTGCCCAGCGTCACGACCTGACGCACCAGTTGCGGGTATTCGCGGGCGAGTTCGCGCGCATAGATGCCGCCCAGGCTCCAGCCGACCAGGCTGATGCGGCGGCCGTAGCGTGTCGCCAGTTCGCGCAGGCGTTCGCGCAGGGCCTCATGCAGCGCCCGGCTCGGGCCCCAGTTGTGGCCCTGGTTCCAGGGATGCGTCGCATAACCCAGTTGGTCGAGATAGCGGCGGATCACGAAAGTCGCCTCGTCGCCGGTCAGCATGCCCGGCAGCACCAGCACGCCATGGCCGTCGCCGCGCGGGGCGTTGAGCAGCGCCGGCAGCGCCGGCGCCAGCGCGCCCATCTCGGCAAAGACGCGCAGCTCGCCGAGCCATGATAGCCAGCCCGGCTCCCGCGACGGTGTTTGCTTCTCGTCGAGGTCGTCCCGATTACCGATGATGTAAGCCATTGCCGCCCCTTGCATACTGAGCACGATCATACCGCATTGCAGCATAAATTGCGCGGGGAAATTACAAGGCATCTTTACAGCCTTCCACCCTCCCCTCGGGGAGGGTCAAACGGCCGGAGGCCGTTTGGGGCGGGGGAATGCGCTTCGGGCGAAGCACTCGCCATCGAATGTGGCCGAATTTTCGGCAGCACCCCCGCCCCGAAATTTGCTCGCGTGCCGCTCGCAAAATGTCGACCCTCCCCGAGGGGAGGGTGGGACGTTGCTGTTTGTCCAATTCAACTCCCATGCCCCGCATCATCCGGGCAATCGGCAGCCTCGATCTGCACCGTCGCATGGCCGATGCCGAATTTCTCCGCCAGCCTTGTCTTGATCGCGGTCAGCGCTGTGCCGGCGTCGGTATCGGGCGCGAGGCGGGCATGCAGCGTCGCCATCTTGCGTTCGGGGCTCAGCGACCAGGCATGCACGTGATGCACGTCGGCCAGCCCCGGCACTTCGGCCATCAGGTCGCCGGCGATGTCGCCGCCGTGCGCGTCTTCGGGGGCGCCTTCCATCAATATGTGCGCCGCCTCGCGGATGATCGACGCGGCGCTTCTGAGGATCAGCAGCGCCACCAGCACCGAAAGGATAGGGTCGATCGCCGTGAAGCCGGTGTAGAGGATCGTGAGCGCCGCCGCGATTGCCGCGACCGAACCCAGAAGGTCGCCCATCACATGCAGCGCCGCGCCGCGCATGTTGAGATTGCCGTCGCCGCCATGCAGCAGTTTCAGCGCCACGATGTTGACGGCAAGGCCGGCAATGGCGACGGCGAGCATCGGCCCGGCCAGGATCTCGCGCGGTTCGAGAATGCGCGTTGCCGCCTCGAAGAGGATCCAGCCGACAAGACCCAGCATCACGATGCCGTTGGTGAAGGCGGCCAGCGTCTCGGCGCGGCCATAGCCATAGGAGCGGGCGATGTCGGCGGGCTTGCGTGCCAGCCGCGTCGCCACCCATGCCAGCATCAGCGCGCCGGTATCGGTCAGCATGTGGCCGGCATCGGCGATCAGCGCCAGCGAGCCCGAGAACACGCCGCCGATGAACTCGACCACCATGAAAGTGCCGGTCAGCCACATCGCGAGGAACACGCGACGCTCGTTTGCGTGGCTGTGATCGTGTGCGTGATGGTGGTGCGTACTCATTTCATTTCTTCCATTCGCTCTCGGCATCTCTTCCCCCCCTCCCCTCGGGGAGGGTCAAACGGCCGAAGGCCGTTTGGGGCGGGGGTGCAGCGGTTCGAGCGAAGTACACGCTGACGACTGTACTCGAGTTGCCGGCTGCGGCCCCCGCCCCGAAATTTGCGCGCGTGCCGCTCGCAAATTGTCGACCCTCCCCGAGGGGAGGGTGGGAAGATTTCAACGGCAGGTGCAGCGCGCATCCTCATTCCGCCTCCTCGTTCACATGCGCGATCATGTCGGAAATCACATGCGCGACATGCGCATCATGCACGCGGTAGAAAATCTGCTTGCCGCGCCGCTCGGGGCTGACGAGGCGCGTCGCGCGCAACAGGCGCAGATGGTGGCTGACCAGCGAGACCGAGAGGCCGAGGGCGGCGGCGATGTCGCCGACGGCGCGCGGGCCATCCAGTGTCGCCACGACGATGCGCAGACGGCTCGGATCGCCCAGCATCTTGAACATGTCGGCCAGCTCGGCCGTCTTGTCGTCGTCGAGCGGGAGCGGTGCGGACCGGAGGGTCTTCGGAACTGCCATGATGAGCCATACAATTGAATATGTGTTCAACTGTTAGCATTGAAAAGCGGGCTGCACAAGCCCCGCCGATCCGTGCTAGACCCGCCGCCCTAACGGTTCAAGGAGGCCCCCATGCGCATCGGCACGCCGCTTTCCCCGTCGGCCACGCGGGTCATGCTGCTGGGCTCAGGCGAGCTCGGCAAGGAACTTGCCATCGAGCTGCAGCGCTATGGCGTCGAGGTCATCGCGGTCGACCGCTATGCCGACGCGCCGGCGCAGCAGGTGGCCCATCGTGCCCATGTCATCGCGATGACCGACGCCAAGGCGCTGCGGGCGCTGATCGAAAAGGAACGGCCGCATATCGTCATTCCCGAGATCGAGGCGATCGCGACGGCGGAACTGGCGAAGATCGAGGCCGAGGGTCTTGCCGAAGTGATCCCGACCGCGCGGGCGACACAATTGACCATGAACCGCGAAGGCATCCGCCGTCTGGCGGCCGAGGAACTCGGTCTGCCGGTGTCGCCCTATGCCTTTGCGTCGAGTGCTGCCGAACTGAAAGCCGCGATCGACGGCGGCATCGGCTTTCCCTGTTTCGTCAAACCGGTCATGTCGTCCTCCGGCAAGGGCCAGAGCCTGCTCGAGGCGCCGGGCGGGGTGCAGAAGGCCTGGGACCATGCCATGGCGGCCGGCCGCGTCGAGGCGCCGCGTGTCATTGTCGAGGGCATGGTGGATTTCGACTACGAGATCACGCTGCTGACTGTGCGCGCCAGGGGGCAGGGCGGTGGCTTCGAGACGCAGTTCTGCGCGCCGGTCGGCCATCGTCAGGTCAAGGGCGATTATGTCGAGAGCTGGCAGCCGCAGGCAATGAGCGAAAAGGCACTCCGGGCCTCGCGCGAGATCGCCAGGAAGGTGACGGACGCGCTGGGCGGCCGGGGGATCTTCGGCGTCGAGCTGTTCGTCAAGGACGACAAGGTCTGCTTCTCCGAAGTCAGTCCGCGTCCGCACGACACCGGTCTCGTCACGCTGGTGACCCAGTATCAGAGCGAATTTGCGCTGCATGCGCGTGCCGTGCTCGGTCTGCCGGTGTCGGTCGAGACGGTGTCGCCGGGTGCCAGCGCCGTTATCTATGGCGGATGCGATGCGAAGGGCATTGCCTTCGAAGGGCTCGATCAGGCGCTGGCGCTGCCGGGCACCGAAGTGCGGCTGTTCGGCAAGCCTGAAGCCTTTGCGAAGCGGCGCATGGGCGTCGCGCTGGCGCGCGCGGCGACGGCGGACGAGGCGCGGGTGCGGGCAAAACAGGCGGCCGGCCTCGTGAAGCCCGTGGCCGGATAATTTATTTCCCGCCGGGACTCGCGGTGCGTTGCCAAGTGTCCTATCTCTAGCAGCCGGTTGCCCTGTCCGTTTCGTTCCTGAAGCAGAGCGGGCAAACGAAGGAGTCGGCGATTGACGCTGCTGTTTCTGGTTCTCGGTCTGGTGCTGCTTCTGGGCGGCGCCGAATTTCTGGTCAAGGGCGCGGCCGGACTTGCGACGCGGCTTGGCGTTTCGCCCTTTCTGATCGGACTGACCCTGGTCGGGTTCGGCACCTCCTCGCCGGAGCTGGTCGCCAGCCTCGAAGGCGCCTTTCGCGGCTATCCCGGCATTGCGGTCGGCAATGTCGTCGGCTCCAACATCGCCAATATCCTTCTCATTCTCGGTATTGCCGGTCTCGTCTGGCCGATGACCGTCGAGCGCGGCACGCTGAAGCGCGATGGCACGATGATGCTGGCGGCCGCCGCGGTGATGACCGTCGTCTGCGTCTACGGCTTCCTGTCGCGCGGCGTCGGCATCACCTTCCTGCTGCTGCTGGCCGCCTATCTCGTCTATACCTACCGCGCCGACCGCAAATGTCAGGACGGCACCGCCGAGATGCATGCGGCCGAGGCGGCCTTCCTGCAGGCGGGTCCGCGTTTCGGGTTGCTGATCGAACTGGTCATGGCGCTGGGCGGTCTCGTCGCACTGGTCGCCGGCGCCTCGCTGCTGGTCGACAGTGCCGTCGTGCTGGCCGACCGCTTCGGCATCTCCGACTCGGTGATCGGTCTGACCGTCGTCGCCATCGGCACCTCGCTGCCGGAGCTCGCAACCTCGGTCCTTGCCGCCTTCCGCCGCAAATCCGAGATCGCCATCGGCAATGTGGTCGGCAGCAATATCTTCAACGTGCTTGGCATCGCCGGCACGGTCGCCGTCGTCAAGCCGATCACCGTGCCGGCCGACATCGCCTCGTTCGACATCTGGGTCATGGGCGGGGCGACACTGGTGTTCCTCTTCTTCGCCTTCACCGGGGCACGGCTCGGGCGCATCGAGTCGCTGCTGCTGCTGGTCGGCTACGGGGCCTATCTCGCCTTCCTTCTGCGCTAATGTGACAGTTTCGTGACAGTTGCGTGACAGAGGGGGGTAAGCGGTCATTCCGCTGTGCTGTCACAATTGCCCCCGACATACCTCTTTCCTGCAAATCGACCATTGCTTTTTCGCATTTCAATGGTGATGCAAGACCCCTATGCTGTTTACGCAACCCTCGGTTTCGGTCTGGTGGCAGGGCTCAAGTCCATGAATTGGGACGATTTACGGTTCTTTCTGGCTGTGGCGGGGGCGGGCAGCCTGTCGGGCGCCGGCCAGCAGCTTGGCGTCAACACGACCACCGTGCTGCGCCGTGTCGCCTCGCTGGAGGACGATCTCGGCGCGCGGCTGTTCGAGCGCGAGCGCACCGGCTATCGCCTTACAGCTGCAGGAGAAAAGCTCGTCGAGGCACTGGAGCCCGTCGACCGGCGCCTGTCGGCCCTGCCGCGCGATTTCGCAGCCGCCGGCGGCGGTGCCGAGGGCATCGTCCGGCTGGCGGCCAGCGATGTCGTTGCCGCCACGCTGCTGGCACCCGAACTTCCGTCCTTCCGGCAGGCGCATCCCGGTCTCGAACTCGAGATCGTCACCGATCCGCGTCTTGCCGCGGCCGGCGCCGCGCCGCGCATCGGCAATCCACTCAAGGATGTCGATGTGGCCCTGCGTCTGGCGCGGCCGACACAGGGCGACATGCTGATGCGCAAGGTTGGCGACATGGCCTACGGGCTCTATGCCATCCCGTCCTATCTCGAAGAGCGCGGGCATCCGCGCCAGATGGCCGACATCGCCGGCCACGATCTGATCGGCTTTCCGCGCGCCGAAACACCGCTGGGGCCGGTCTGGTGGTTTTCGCGGGCGGAAAAGTCGGCACAGGTCGCGCTGCGTTCGTCCAGCGTAGCAGCCCGTGCCGAAGCGGCCCGGCGCGGGCTCGGCCTTGCCGCCTTGCCGTGTATCCTTGCCGATGCCGATGCTGGCCTCCAGCGGGTCTTCGGGCCCGATCTGCTGGGTGCGCTGGAAATGTGGTTGCTTGCACGCAACGACCTTGCCCAACTGGCCCATGTTCGGGCCGTGATGGAATTCGTCGTCGATGCGGTGAAGCGTCATCGCGGAGCGCTGGAGGGTCGTGCGCAGGAAGTTATGGAACTGCCACGCCAGCTCCATCCAAACCATTGAAAAGCCGTGAAAATTTCCTCTTTGTCGTTGCCTTTCCGCGCCGATCTGGCGTAAGAATCCTTTGCAGATGCGGGACGGGTTAGCCTTAACGCGCTCTTAATTTTCGGGCCGCTACGTTGGTGCGGCATCGGCCCGGGCCTTGTTGCGTGTATCGAAGCGGGGGCCGTTTGCAGCTGCGATCTCGCCACAGTTTCGACCCACGACATTCGTAGGCTGAGAATCGGTGAGGGTCTTATTGCTCGCCGTGTTTTTCGCGGTTGTCGATCCCGGATCGTGCCGGGTGTTTTTGGACGGCGTATTAACCGAAATGCCACCATAAGTGGCGAAACTCTGATTTTCGTGGCCGCGATGTCTCCGGTGTCCGGCAGCACTCTCTCAAGGGAATAAAAAAACATGCTTTCCGGTCTGCTCGGCATGTTCTCGGCCGATATGGCAATCGATCTCGGCACGGCGAACACTCTCGTCTATGTCAAAGGCCGGGGGATCGTTCTGAACGAACCGTCGGTTGTCGCCATCATTGAAAAGGGCGGAAAGAAGCAAGTGCTTGCCGTCGGCGAGGAGGCCAAGATGATGCTTGGCCGCACGCCGGGCAACATCCAGGCGATCCGACCGATGCGGGACGGTGTGATCGCCGATTTCGAAATCGCCGAAGAAATGATCAAGCATTTCATTCGCAAGGTTCACAACCGTCGTTCCTTCGCCAATCCCCAGATCATCGTTTGCGTGCCATCGGGGTCGACGGCAGTCGAGCGTCGCGCGATCCAGGAGTCGGCGCTGTCGGCCGGCGCGCGCCGCGTCTATCTGATCGAGGAGCCGATGGCAGCCGCGATCGGCGCCGGGCTGCCCGTGACCGAACCCACAGGTTCGATGGTCGTCGATATCGGCGGCGGCACGACCGAAGTCGCAGTGTTGTCGCTGGGCGGTATCGTCTATGCGCGTTCCGTGCGCGTCGGCGGCGACAAGATGGATGAAGCCATCATTGCCTATATCCGCCGCCATCATAATCTTCTGGTGGGCGAGGCAAGTGCCGAGCGCATCAAAAAGGAAGTCGGCTCTGCGGCCATTCCACCGGATGGCGACGGCATGACCATCGAGATCAAGGGCCGCGACCTGATGAACGGTGTGCCCAAGGAAATCGCGATCGGCCAACGACAGATTGCCGAAAGCCTCGCCGAGCCCGTCGGCGCCATCGTCGAAGCAGTCAAGGTTGCGCTTGAGGCGACGCCGCCCGAACTTGCGGCCGATATCGTCGACAAGGGTATCGTTCTGACGGGGGGTGGTGCGTTGCTTGCCAATCTCGATCAGGTGTTGCGTGACGAGACGGGATTGCCTGTCAGCATCGCCGACGATGCGCTGTCCTGTGTTGCGCTCGGGACGGGCAAGGCCCTCGAACATATTCGTACGATGAAGCACGTGCTGTCATCGGTATACTAGGGCGCGTGCCTGCTCCGCTGGAGGAGCGAAAAAGCAGGAGCAAGGTGGGCCGTTCGGCAGTGAAAGAGCATTAAGTTCCCATGGACCCGAACCGGACAGCTTTGCCGTTCCGCGAGTTTTCCCACAGAATCTCGCTTGTCTTCATGCTGACGCTGGCGGCTGCGCTGCTGCTGCTCGGTCGTGCCGAGACCTATGTCTTCGATCAGGCGCGTCAGGTTGTCACCGACATGGCTGCACCGCTTCTCGAAGTCGCGTCGCGACCTGTGGCAGCCGCACGTCGTGTGATCGAACGAACGGACGAATATGCCTATGTGTTCGACGAGAACGAGCGTCTGAGAGCCGAGAACGCCCGGTTGCTCGAATGGAAGGAACGGGCGCTCAACCTCGAGGCCCGCGTGGCGCGCTACGAGGCACTACTCAACGTCCAGATCGACCCGTCGATCAACTATATCAGCGGTCGCGCGGTGTCCGACGCGGGCGGTCCGTTTGTCGACACGGTTCTGGTCAATGTCGGGCGTGAATCGGGAGCAAAGAGCGGGCAGGCTGTCATCGATACGGACGGTCTGGTCGGGCGGATCGTGTCGACCGGTCCGAAAGCCAGCCGCGTATTGCTCTTGACCGACCTCAACAGCCGCGTTCCGGTCGTCATCGAGCCTGCGCATTACAAGGCGGTGCTTGCGGGCGACAACACCGACTGGCCGCGGCTCGAATATCTGACGAATATCAGTGCCATTTCGCCGGGCGACAGGGTCGTGACATCCGGTGATGGCGGGCTCATACCGCCGGGCCTGCCTGTTGGTCTGGTCATTCAGACCAGTGACGGCAACCTTCGTGTCCAGACATTCTCCGACCGGGGCCGGCTGGATTTCGTGCGCGTCCTTCAATACGAGTTTCCGTCCAGGGTCGAGCGACAGGATCCACCCGAAGTCCTGATTGGTCCGCCGGTTTCCTCTGGTTCCGATGCCGCGGCGGTGGCCGCGCCTGCATCGACCGTGACGGAGTAGTATCATGGCGCGCCTCGATCCCTATTCGCCCACACCCGCCGCCCGTGCCGGTCGTGTCTTCATGATCGTTGCGCCCTTTGTCATGGGTCTTGTTTGTGTGTTGCTCTCCTTCGTGCCGTTCGGCCGGATTTTCGGTTCGCCGCTTACGCCGGCCTTTGCTTTGATGGCGATCTATTACTGGGCGATCGTTCGGCCTGAAATGTTCCCACCTTTCGCGGTTTTTGCAGTCGGCCTGCTCTTCGATCTGCTGTCCGGTGGCATTATCGGTCTTTGGGCCTTTGTCTATGTTGCCACCTATGCCGTCGTCGTTTCGCAGCGCGTGCTCGTGGTCAATGCGCCCTTCACGGTGTTCTGGTTCGGGTTCCTGATCGTCGCGACATTTGCCGGAGCGCTTTCCTGGATTGTTGTCTCTGTGTTCCATGGCATGCCGGTGCCGCCTTTCTCCCTGGTGCAGCATATGGTTTTGACTGTGGCGATCTTTCCGATCTTCGCTATGATTTTCGGGCGGATTCAGACGCGCGTTCTGCCGGGAAGCTGAGGCGGAACCATGGGGCGTAACAAATGCAGATAAGCGGCCGCGACAGCAATCGCTATCAGACCTTCACGCGGCGTGCGGCGCTGCTGGGCGGTCTTCAGGGGATTGCATTCGTGGTGCTGGCCGGTCGCATGTACTATCTGCAAGTACTCAAATCAGACCAGTACACGATGCTGGCCGAGGAAAACCGTGTCAGCATGCGGCTTCTGGCGCCGCTACGCGGGAATGTCGTCGATCGCTACGGGCGCGTACTCGCCTCCAATCGGCAGAACTTCCGGGCGATGATGATTGCCGAGCAAACACCGGATATCGAGGAAACGCTCGACCGGCTGTCGCGGATCGTCGAGATCAACGATTTTACCCGGCGACGCATTCTGCGCGACGTTCAGCGTTCACCCCGGTTCATGCCGGTGACCGTCGCCGAGGGTCTTACCTGGGATCAGTTTGCGCAGGTCAACATCAACGAGCCGGATCTCGCCGGGATCATTCCGGATGTCGGCGAGACACGCGATTATCCTTATGGTGAAGAAATTGCCCATATCATGGGCTATGTCGCATCGGTGTCGGAGAAGGACATGGCTGAGGCGCAGACCGATCGTCAATTGCTGCGTCTGCCGGGATTTCGCATCGGCAAGGAAGGGATCGAGAAAACCTACGACAAGGAGTTGCGCGGGACCGCAGGCTCCAGCCATGTCGAAGTCAATGCCTATGGCCGTGTGATCCGGGAGCTCGCCAAGGATCCTGGCAAGCCCGGCGACGAGGTTGTGCTGACGCTCGACATGGATATTCAGCGGTTCGCCTGGGACCGGCTGAAAGGAGAGTCGGCTGGTTCCGTCGTCATGGATATTCACTCAGGCGACGTCCTGGCCTTTGTTTCAGCTCCGGCCTATGACCCGAACCAGTTCAATATGGGGCTCAGCAACGAGCAATGGCGCGCGCTGGTCGACAATGAATACAAGCCGCTGGTCAACAAGGCACTGGCCGGCATGTATCCGCCCGGTTCGACGTTCAAGATGGTGGTGGCCGCAGCGGCGGTCGAAGCCGGAATCAACCCAGCGCAGCGTGTTGTCTGTCCCGGTCACTACTCGCTTGGCAGCCACGACTTCCATTGCTGGAAGAAGGGCGGCCACGGTGCGATGAACATGCATCAAGCCATCAAGTATTCTTGCGACGTCTATTTCTACGACATCGCACGGCGCATCGGCATCAATGCGATTTCCGAGATGGCACGGAAATTCGGCCTGGGAGAAACCTACGGTTTCGAAGTTCCCGGCGAGAAGGCGGGGCTCGTCCCGACGCCAGACTGGAAACGGGCAACGCGCGGCGAACCATGGCACCAGGGTGAGACCGTGATTGCCGGCATCGGGCAGGGCTATCTGCTGGCGACGCCGCTGCAACTTGCTGTCATGACGGCGCGACTTGCAAATGGCGGCCATGCCGTGAAGCCGCGTTTGACGCGTGCCATCGGCGGTCAATTATTGCCGACGCCGCGTCCATCATCGCTCGGTGTCAGCGAGGCGGCATTGAAGGTTGCCTGCGAGGGAATGAACGCCGTGTCGAATGAAGCCGGGGGCACGGCGTTTCGCTCGCGCATTCCCGATCCCGGCATGGAACTCGCCGGCAAGACAGGTACGGCGCAGGTTCGTCGGATCAGCCGTGCCGAGCGTTCGACCGGTGTCCTGCGAAACGAGGATCTGGCGTGGCGGTTTCGCGACCACGCGCTTTTTGTCTGCTTTGCTCCGGTGCATGCGCCCCGGTATGCCATGTCCGTCATTATCGAACATGGTGGTTCGGGTTCCGGCGCCGCTGCGCCTGTCGCGCGGGACATCATGCGTGAGGTCCTGATGCGCAGCCCGGAGCGGCCCCAGGCGGTCGTGCCGCCAGGTGCCGCCGGCAAGACGAGGGAAGGCTGATGCTCGATCTCAGGCGTTTCACCGGCCGCGAGATGCGGCTTGCCGATAAGCTGATCGAGTTCAACTGGGGCTTCCTGCTGCTCCTGGTGCTGATCGCGTCGATCGGATTTGCGATGCTCTATTCGGTTGCCGAGGGCAGCTTTTCGCCCTGGGCCTATCGGCAGGCGCTCCGCTTCGCTGTCGGCGTGTGCATTCTGCTGATTGTCGCGATGATCGACCTGCGGCTCTGGATGCGGCTTGCCTATCCGCTCTATGGTGCGGCTCTTGTCATGCTTGTCGCAGTCGAGATCGTGGGCTTTACAGGCATGGGTGCGCAACGCTGGCTCAATCTCGGATTTATCCAGATTCAGCCATCCGAAGTGATGAAGGTTACCTTGCTGATGGCGCTGGCGCGCTATTTTCACGGATTGACGCTTGAAGAGGTCTCGCGCATGCGCAACCTCGTCATTCCGGTCCTGTTGATTGCCGCGCCGGTCGGTCTGGTCGTCCTGCAGCCGGATCTCGGCACTGCGATTCTCCTTATGGCCTCGGGTGCCGTCCTGTTCTTTGCTGCAGGGTTGCGCTGGCGCTATTTCATCATGTCCGGCATTCTGGTTCTCGCGACGGTTCCGGTCGTCTGGAGTCGGCTGCACGACTACCAGAAGAGGCGCGTTTTTACCTTTCTCGACCCCGAGCAGGATCCGCTCGGCGCCGGTTACCATATTCTTCAATCGAAGATCGCTCTGGGTTCCGGCGGTGTCTTTGGCAAGGGCTTCATGGAGGGAACGCAAAGCCAGCTGAACTTCCTGCCGGAAAAACATACCGACTTCATTTTCACGATGCTGGGCGAGGAGCTGGGCCTTGCGGGCGGGCTGGCCCTGATGGCGCTCTATTTCATAGTGCTGATGTTCTCGCTCAACGTGGCCATGCAATGCCGCAACCAGTTCGGCCGGTTGCTGGCGATCGGCGTTTCGATGACCTTTTTCCTCTACGTCTTCATCAATACAGCGATGGTCATGGGTCTGTTGCCGGTCGTCGGCGTGCCCTTGCCGTTGGTCTCCTATGGCGGCACGGCCATGCTGTCGCTGATGTTTGCCTTCGGCCTTCTGATGAGTGTCTATATTCATCGCAACGTCGAAATTTCTCGCGGACCCAGCGCTTTCTGGTGACCCGGTTCGGGCGGCCGGGCCGGCGTTTCCCGGTCGCTTCGGCCGCCGCTGGACAGGCCCTGATTCCTTTGCTATAGGCACCGCTCCCCCACGAAACGCGTGGCCGGGATGGTGGTTTCCACCGATTGCCCCGGCGCCATGTCCGGCGGCACGGCGGGCGCATAGCTCAGTTGGTAGAGCAGCTGACTCTTAATCAGCGGGTCCCAGGTTCGAGTCCTGGTGCGCCCACCAATCCTTTCCCGAATCAAAGCGTTCCAGTATTAGCGGGCCGCGGTGCAGCGTGTCGCCGAAGAGCTTCCTCGAGCCAGTCTTCATCGCAATGTCAGCGACAGGCGGGCGTCGTCCTCACGAGTTCCGGCCAAATTTCAGCCCAGCCCCGGTCGTGTGTCGGACCGGGGACAATCTGCAGCATGGCGCAGCCGCCGACATCGAGCCGTGCGACCACATCCCGGTTGATGCTGGCAGGTACGACCTTGTCAGCGCTTCCCGCATAATGGATCTGCGGCAGATTTGCGAGCGCGGCGGCAATGTCGGCGGGGTTCAGGGAGTCCGATAGCGGGCTTACATTGTGGTGCGCGGTGAAGGCATCCGTATCGAGCGGCGCGGCTACTGTTTTGAGCCAGACGATATCGTCACGCCGTATCGCGAGAAGCGTGGCGACGGTGCCGCCGCCCGAATAGCCGACAAGGGCGATCTTCGACGCGCCGGCCCTTTCCTTCAGCGCGCCGATGGCGGCATCCATGGCCGCGAGGGTCTCTTCGCTGTATCGCGCCGATGTCCAGAGCGCATTCTCGCAGTTCCGCGCCTTTTCGCCGCCTGTGAACTGGCAGGGGCGGGCTAGATAGGCGACGGCGTCTGCGTCGTCCGCTGCGGCGAGGCGAAGGGCGACGGGGTCAAGCGGTGTCGGATCTGTCGATGGTTCGTTCCTTCTGCGCCAGGCGAAGCCGTCACCCTCGATATAGACGGTCAGTCGGGGGACATTGCCCATGGCGCGCAGCCGAGCATGAAGATCGAAGACGGTCGTCTCGATCAGCAGCGGCGCAAGCGTGGCCCTGCTTGCGATCCTGTCGGCTTCGGCGTTGCGTTCCGCAGGCGTTGCTACCGCGCAGGCGGCAAGAAGAACGGTCGATAGGCCGGCAAGGGTAAGCGGGCCCAGCACGGTGCTCTTCGGCAAGCAGAAGACAGGCCCGAACGGCCAGCCAGAGCCGCGTCTCGATTGGCGGCCGGCTCCTCCTCCCTTCGAAGATTTATTCACCGGGCGGTACCGCGAGCGCTGCTCGTTCGAGCTTGGCGAAGTGCAAAAAAGGCGTAGCGAAGTTGTCGCCATTGTCCACCGGGGAGGTCTCGCGACCGAAGCCATCCACATGAGCGGCAAATGCAGGATCGAATCCGCCTCTGATCGTTTTCCATGTTGCCCGGGTTCCCGGCCGCGTCACATCCATCTTCAGATTGTTCATCGTGTGGGTGTGGCGCTCCTTTCCGATCATCCCGTCCATGAACATCAGGAAATATTCCTGATAGAAATTGAAAAAGCATAGCTTCACATGCACGAACTGGTTGCACTCGACCGGCGAAAGCGTGGTATCGGCGTTCAAATCCCTTACGCAAACATCCATGATCTGCTTGTCGGCATAGCTGCTGGCAAGCAGACCAAGGAGATGACCGTTTCGCTCATTGTGGATTGCCGCCTTCTGGTTCTTCGCGCTCTGGCGGATTTGCAGCGCCAGATAGACCAGTGAAACCAGAACCGCCAGGCTGCTGACAAAGCCGCCGATATTGGTGAGATCGGAAAGGCTCATTTGTTTTCCCCCGCTTCCCATGCCTCCAGCGAATATAGGCTGAGCGGCAAACCGCGTTCACAAAAAAAAGGCCCCGGTATATCCAGGGCCTTGCTTCTTTTCATGTCGTGTCGATCGAAACCGGCATGCCTTCAGGCGGTGGCTGCCTGGCGGCGGCTCTGCTTCTGACCGCCTTGCGGCCGGCCACGTCCGGCGCCGGGTTTGCCGAAGCGACGGGGCTTGCCGGGCTGGTGGCGGGGACCGCGCGGGCCGTTGCGGGCCGGGCGATCGTCGGACGGTTCGCCGGCCGGAAGGGCAACCTGGTCGCCGAGCCATTCAGTGGTCGCGACCACGGTGATCGGCCGCTTGGTCAGCCTTTCGATGCTTCTCAGATGCGAACGCTCGGAGGCGTCGCAGAAGGAGATCGCGACGCCACTCTTGCCGGCGCGCGCGGTGCGGCCGATACGGTGTACATAGCTTTCCGGCTCGTTCGGCAATTCATAGTTGATGACATGCGTGATGCCGGTGACGTCGATGCCGCGGGCGGCGATATCGGTCGCAACCAGGACGCGTGCCTTGCCGGTACGGAATTGCTCCAGGGCCCGCTGGCGGGCACCTTGCGACTTGTTGCCGTGAATGGCTTCAGCGGCGATGCCGGTCTTTTCGAGCTGCTCGCTGACCCGGTTGGCGCAATGCTTGGTGCGCGTGAAAACGATGACCCGGCTCAGTTCGCTGTCGTCCAGCAGTTTTGTCAGAAGCTCGCGCTTGCGCTTGCCGTCTACATGCAGAACGCGCTGGTCGATCTTGTCGACGGTGATGATTTCGGGCCGCACTTCGACGCGGACCGGTTCGTTGAGAATGTCAGCGGCCAGATGTTCGATGTTCGATGGCATCGTCGCCGAGAAAAGCAGCGATTGGCGCGTCTTCGGCAGGGCCGCGACGATCTTCTTGACGTCGTGGATGAAACCCATGTCGAGCATGCGGTCCGCCTCGTCGAGAACGAGAACCGAGGCCTGTCTGAGATCCGCATGACGCTGGTTCATCAGGTCGAGCAGGCGACCGGGCGTCGCAACGATAATATCGACGCCACCGGCCAAGGCCTTCACCTGGCGGAACTGGTTGACGCCGCCGAAAATGACGGTGTGGCGAAGCTTCAGGTTCCGACCATAGGTCTCGATGCTCTGGCCGATCTGAACCGCCAGCTCGCGCGTCGGTGCCAGGATGACGACATGGGCGCCCTTTGCGGGACGCTTTGTCTGCTGACTGGCAGCGAGGCGCTGCAGAATCGGCAGCACGAAGGCGGCCGTCTTTCCGGTGCCGGTCTGGGCGAGCCCGAGAAGGTCGCGACCTTCGAGCAGGGCCGGAATCGACTGAGCCTGGATGGGGGTGGGGGTGGTGTAGTTCTGCGCCGCAAGCGCGCGGCAGAGCGGCTCGGCAACGCCGAGATCCGCGAAGGTCTTCATAGTCATAAGTAACATTCTCACAAGTCAAACGTCTTGCGCCGGCCACTATGGCCGTCGCTTCACGCGGGGTCTTGCCGCGTTCCAACGCGCTTGGAATCGAGGAAAGGGTCTGATGCTTCGGGGTTAGGCGGTGCCGGGAGGCAGCGCAGAGCGCGCACACGAAGCCAGATAGGGCGTAGATGAGCCTTTCGGCTCCCGAAGTCAAGAACGAAAGGGTTCGTAAAACCTTAATGCGGTCTGGCGGGACGGATTGTCGCGGGCAGCACGAGTGGGCATGATCGTTCAAATTGCAGGAGCGATGCGGAAGATTCGATGATCACAGCCTATATCCCCGTCAACGGCGCGCTCTCTCCCGTTCCGGTTGCCGCAGGCGAGACCATTCCTACGGAAGCGGTCTGGATCGATCTGCTTCAGCCGACCGAAGAAGAGCTTACCTTTGTCGATGTGAAGCTCAGCCTCGATGTCCCGACCGAAGCCGATATGCAGGAGATCGAGGTCTCAAGCCGGCTCTATCTCGAGGACGAGGTGGCCTATATGACAGCGGCCATGGTGACGCAGGCCGACACGCCGAGGCCGCAAGTCGTGCCCGTGACATTTGTGCTTGCCGGTCATCGCCTGCTCACGTTGCGCTATGCGGAGCCGACACCCTTTCGTCACTATGCGTCGGAAGCACGCAGGCACAGCGTGCCCTGTGCGACGGGCGAGGAGGTTCTGGCCGGGCTGCTCGACGCCATTGTCGACCGTGTCGCCGATATTCTCGAGCGTGTCCAGTCGGATATCGATACCTTGTCAGGAGAGATCTTTCCGCATGAAGGCGGCAAGACAAAACGCAATTATGACGAGATCCTGCGGCGCATCGGCCGCAGCCATGCCTTGACGTCGCAGGTGCGTGAGAGTCTGGTCAGCTTCGGACGGCTGGTCAGCTTCATCGCGCGGCCCGCCACGGATCGACGTTCGAAATCGACCGAGAGAGCCTTCAAGACCACCTCGCGCGACCTGACGGCGCTCAGCGATCATGCGAGTTTCATCGCCAACAATATCAGCTTCATCCTCAACGCGACGCTGGGTCTCATCAACAACGAGCAGAGCGGCATCATCAAGATCTTCTCGGTGGCTGCTGTCGTCTTCCTGCCGCCGACGCTGATCGCCAGCATCTACGGAATGAACTTCGAATTCATGCCCGAACTCGCTTGGCCAATCGGATATCCGCTGGCACTGCTGATGATGGTGTTCTCGGCCGTTGGGCCCTATTTTTTCTTCAAGCAGCGCGGTTGGCTCTAGATGGCGGGTGTGCGGACCGAGTGGATCTGGATCGTTCATGCCCCGGTGCAGGGACGTGAGAGCCGCTATTACGGGCAGCTCGACGTGGCAGCGGAGCCAGTCGACGCGGCGCTGGCAGCGGCCGTTGCGCGTCGGCTGCCCCCGGTTGCCGTATGGCTGTCCTCGCCGCTGACGCGTACGCGGACGACGGCGCTGGCGCTGAAAGCCGGCGTTGATCCGGTGGTGGTCGGCGATTTCAACGACCAGCACTATGGACGCTGGCAGGGCATGGGGTTCAACGATGTCTTCGCGGCCAACCGGACGCTCGACTGGTCGCAGCCGGCCGACATCCGCCCGCCCGAAGGCGAGAGTTTTGCCGACATGTCGGTGCGCGTTGCGGCCGGGATCGATCGCCTGACGGCCCATTATGCAGGGCATACACTCATATCGATTGCGCATGCCGGGGCCGTTCGCATTGCTATTTCTCATGCGCTTGACATCGATCTTGCCACCGCAATGCGCATCGAGGTTGCGCCGCTGTCGATCACGCGGCTCGGGCACCGTGAGATCAACGGCACTGCGCAATGGAGCGTTGGCTGCATCAACTTCGATCTGGCGGCCTGACCATGCGCGTGCCGGATATCGCCGACATACGCCAGGCGGCGTCACGCCTGGCCGGTGTGGCCGTCAGGACACCACTGCTTCAATTTCCGACGCTTGATGCGCGCATCGACGGCCGGGTTCTCATCAAGCCGGAAGTTCTGCAGAGAACAGGGTCGTTCAAGTTTCGCGGTGCCTGGAATCGTCTGTCGCAACTCTCGATGGCCGAGCGTCGTGCCGGCGTGGTTGCATGGTCTTCGGGCAATCATGCGCAGGGTGTTGCTGCAGCGGCGCGGATTCTCGACATTCCCGCGTTAATCGTCATGCCGAAAGATGCGCCGCGCCTCAAGATCGAACGTACCGAGGGGCTTGGCGCCAAAGTCATTTTCTATGATCGCATCAACGAAGATCGGGAGGCCATCGGGAGGCGGATCGCCGCCGACCGCGGCGCCGTCATCGTGCCACCCTATGACGATCCCGACATCGTTGCAGGGCAAGGCACGGTGGGGCTCGAGATCGCCGAGGATGCGGGGCGGCTTGGCGTCGCGCTCGACGCGGTGCTGGTGCCGGCTGGCGGCGGCGGGCTTGCGGCCGGGACGGCGCTGGCGCTCGGCGCCGCCATGTCCGATGCGAAAGTCTGGTGCGTCGAACCGCAAGGCTTCGACGATCATGCGCGGTCGCTGGCCGCGGGACAGCGGCTCGGCAACGAGGTGGGTCGGCAATCGTTTTGCGACGCATTGCTGGCGCCGATGCCGGGCGAATTCACTTTCGCGATCAACGCCGCGCGCCTTGCCGGTGGCGTGGCGGTCAGCGACGCCGAAGTGGCGGCGGCGATGCGTTTCGCCTTCGAGGAATTGAAGCTGGTGGTCGAGCCCGGCGGTGCCGTGGCACTGGCGGCGGTGCTGGCTGGACGGTTCGATGCGGCGGGCAAATCGGTTGTCCTGATCCTCAGTGGTGGGAATGCCGATCCCGCACCATTTTGCCGGACGATTGCCGGCTAGCCGAGTTCAGCTTCCCAGCGCTCGATGACGCGCGCGAGGCGTTCCTCGATCCGGCGCAAGGCATCCGCCACGATGGCGATGCGCTTGCCGGTCAATGCCCCATAGGATGCGGACATGAAAATGCCGCCGGCATGAGTCTCGATTTCGTCGCAGAGATCGGACTCGACATTCCTGCTGCGTAGTTTTTCACTGATTTCCTGGAGCCGTTCGGCGGCATGCACAATGTCGGCTGCCGCACGTGCGGCCGTCTCGGCAATTGTGGCGGGGCCCTCGGTCTCTTCGCCGGGCTTGGCTTCGGCAAGTTCAGCTTGTGCTTCGGTCAGCGCGCGATGCAACTCGAGCGCTTCGTGATAGACGAAGCCGAGGCGCGCGCCCGCATCCGCGTCGCGGGCAAGTTTTCCAATGGCGTCAAGGACTTCGGCAGTATCGGCCACCCGATGGCGGCGGGCGAATTCCTCCAGAAACCAGCGGCCGCGCGGCGTTTCGCGCACCGCCTGTTCGATGGCTTCATAATCGTCCGGTACTGCGGTGTATGCCGGTTCACTCATGCGTTCCGCTCCGGGGGAGGCTTGTGCCACCATTATCCAGGGTATTGCTTAACCGTTTGCTTCGACGCCTCGCGAGAGGCTAGAGAAGGCGGGCCGGGGTTTCCGGCAGCAACGACAAGAGGGCAATGTCTTGAAGCGGGTACTCCCCATCGATATCGAGGCGGTCAAGGGCTTCATGGACCCGCAGGAGGGTTGGGCACTGCATGACGCGGCCATGGAGGCGTCGCGGCGCGGCCCGGTGCTCGAGATCGGTTCCTATTGCGGCAAGTCGACGGTCTATATGGGGGTCGCCTGCCAGGCGAACGACGCGGTTCTCTACGCGCTCGACCATCACTACGGATCGGAGGAAAACCAGAAGGGCTGGGAGCACCATGACCAAGCGCTCTACGACCCTGAGACGGATCGTCTCAACACCTTTCCGCTGTTCCGCCGGACCATGCGCATGGCGAGGCTCGAAGACACGGTCGTGCCGCTGGTTGCGCCTTCCGCTATTGTCTCGAAACAGTGGGCGACGCCGTTGGCGATGGTGTTCATCGATGGGGGGCACGGCATGGAGCCGGCGCTGACCGATTATCGTCTCTGGGCGCCGCGTGTGATGCCGGGCGGCATCCTCGCCATCCACGATGTCTTTCCCGACCCGAAGGATGGCGGTCGCCCGCCCTACGAGATCTGCAAGATGGCGTTGGCGTCGAACCTGTTTGCGGAACAGAAATCCGTGAAGAGCCTGCGGTTACTCCGCCGCCTCGGCTAGCGTGCGTTCGGCAAAGAGGCGCGCCGCGGGCGTTGCGCCGGTCACGGCGTCGGTGGCGAGGATGACGGCGGCGGCGGTCCATGCCGGCTTCTCGGCCGGCCAGGCCACATCGTCCTCGAACTGGTAGCCCATCCAGTAGGCGCCGCAATCGGCACGCCATTGATGCTGCCAGGACAGCATGGCTTCGGCCTCCTTGCGCCGTCCGGCCACCAGAAGTGCCATGGTCAGTTCGGCGCTCTCGGCGACGGTGACCCATGGCTGGTCGAGTACGCAGCGGCAGCCCTTGCCTTCGGCAACGAAGATGTCCCATTTCCAGTCGAGACGCTTTCGGGCCGCCTCGCCGGTGACGACGCCGGCCAGAACCGGGTAGTACCAGTCCATCGAATAGCGGTCCTTCGGCTCCCAGGTACGGTCGAAACGGTGCGGCTTGTCGCGCAGCGCTTCGCCCAGGCGTGTGCGGGCCGCCATCCAGTCGCGCGATGGCTCGCCGAGTTCGCGGGCGATATGCGCGGCGCATTCGAGGCTCTTGTAGATCGAGGAGCAGCCAGTGATCAGCGCATCGTCTTCCGGTGTATGCGGATCGGCGGCGGCCCAGCGGATTTCGCCATGCGGGCTCTGATGAGCGAGCACGAAGCCGATCGCGGCCTTTACATGCGGCCAGATGGTGGCCAGCCATTTGCGGTCGCGCGTCACAAGGAAATGGTGCCAGGCGCCGGTTGCGATATAGGCAGCGAAATTTGTGTCACGGATATGGTGGCCGGCATCGGCTTCTTCGCCGGTAAAGCGTTGCTCCTCGTCGTCGAAGGGCACAGCCGAACCAAGCTGGCCCCACCACGAGCCGTCCTTCAACTGGGTGTCGGCCAGATAGCGGAAGGCGCGGCGTGCATGTTCGATCTCGCCGAGTATCGTCAGGCCCATCGCGGCTTCGGTATGGTTCCACGGGTCGACGACCCCGCCGTCGTACCAGGGGATGGCGCCATTCTCCCGCTGCAACTCGAGAATGCGTGCACGCGATCCGAGAAAGAAGTCCTCCGGAATCGGATCGCCCCAGGTCAGATGGGCCATGGTCACGCCGCTCCCTTTGTGAAATAGAGGACGACGCTCTTGCCCATCAGCGGTCCGGCAACGCGCTCGAGCGCCCGCGTCAGCCACGGACGCTCGAGAATGTCCCATTCCAGAAAGCGTTTGTAGAGATTGACCAGCTTCGCGTCATCGCGCTTCACGCCGACGGCACATTTCAACCACCAATAGGGCGAATGCAGCCCGTGCGCGAAATGCCGGTGAAAGAAGGAGAGGCCACGCTTCTCGACTGCGTCTTTCAATTCGCTTTCCTGAAAGATGCGGACATGGCCACCCGGTTCGTTGTGATAGTCGTCCGAGAGTTTCCAGCAGACCCATTCGGGAAAATAGCGCGGTACGCTGACAGCGAGTGTGCCGCCCGGCTTCAGAATGCGCTCGATCTCGGCCACCGCCTGTCTGTAGTCCGGGATATGTTCCAGGACTTCCGAGCAGACGATCTTGTCGAAGCTGGCGTCCGGAAAGGGCAGCGACAACGCATTGCCGACCGACAGCGAAAAGCTGCGGCGTGTGTCGGGGTCCATGTCGGGGCAAGTTCCGAACCCTTCGCGCGTGCGCTTCACGTCGTCGAAACCGAGATCGATCCCGACGACATGGCATTCCGCGTGGTAGTACATGGCATGGACATGCCGGCCGGCGCCGCAACCGAGGTCGAGCGCGCGCTGGCCGTCCCTAAGCCCGAGCACGTTCAAGTCGATTGTCTGCATCTGCGATTGTCTGCCTGTAAATATCGACGCATTCGCGCGCCGCTCGTTCCCATTTGAATTTGGCGAGGATGCGTTCGCGTCCCGCCTCGCCGTAGCGCGCCCGCATTTCAGGATCATCGAGCATCGCGGCGATTGCGCTTGCGAGAGCCGGCGGGTTGGAATGAGGGACGACAATGCCGGCATCGCCCACGACCTCGGGAAGCGAACCGCCATCGGTTGCGATGACCGGCGTCCCGCAAGACATGGCTTCGCCGCAAGGAAAGCCGAACCCCTCATAGACGGACGGCGAGACGGCGATCGTCGCCTCGTTGTAAATCCGCGTGATATCGTCATCGGTGACACCGCTGACGAATTCCACCTTGTCCATGATGCCGAGCGTGCGGAGCTCGTGCGAGGTATTGCCCTCGCGGAGGCGGCCGATGACCCGTAGTTTCAGGTGCGGCCGCGTTTTCAGAAGTTCCGCGTAGGCGCGGATCAGATAGATCAGGCCCTTCAACGGCACGTCGGCGCTGGCGCAGGCGACGATCAGGTCGTCGCGGCGCTTCACGTCGGGCATGGGGTGGAACTGAATGTGGTCGATGCCGTGCAGGACCAGTCGTGTCTTCGAAGCATCGACACCAAATTCGCGCGCCACGTCGCGGCGCGTGCTTTCGGAGACGACGATCAGCGGGTCGAGCTTGCGCGCGACCTTGATCTGCATGTTGAGGAAGGAATACCAGCGGCGCTTCAGAAGTTTCAGTTTCAGGCTGTGTGCGTGCTCGATGTCGATGCGGCGGTCCATGGTGATCGGGTGATGGATCGTGCCGACGGTTGGCAGGCCCATGTCGCGAATCTTCAACAAGCCCCAGCACAGCGTCTGGTTGTCGTGGCAGACGTCGTAGTCCTGCACGGTGCCGCGCACATAGCGCGCCATGCGCTCGCCGAAGGTGTAGGGCTCGGAAAAGCCGCCGGTTGCGTGGCTCCACCATTCGAAGAGATCGATGGGCGAGGCGAGCATCCATGGCCGGATCGATTTGATCGGGTGGGGATTGGCATAGAGGTCGAGCGACGGCAGCTTGATCAGCTTCACGCGCGGGTCGAGCTCGGGGTAGGGCGGTCCCGATATGACGTCGATCTGGTGTCCGAGTTCGGCAAGCGCCTTGGCGATATGGCGCATATAGACGCCCTGGCCGCCGGTGGTCGGGTTCGAGCGATAGCTCGGCAGCAGGATACGAAGCGGCCGGTCGCCCGAAATGGCGGCCAGCTTCGGGATTTCGACGTTGGATTTGTTCGCGGGCCCGGCCAGCGCGTCATCCGTCTCATTGCGCTCCAGCGCCTGCGACATTCAAATTTCCTCGGTCTTTCGTTGGTGTGCGCCGGCGGCGTCCGGATCGGCCCATGCGGATATATGCCAGATATACCCCATGCTGCGCCGCAGTCTGGCGCGGCGGATCATAACGGCATCGCGACAAGGCAACAACCCGCTAACAAGAATGTCAGCGAGGGGTATTTCAACTCAATTCAGCCGCTGGCGAGGTACCGGCGTGTCTTCCTCGGGGTCGGGCGCCGCGCCTGACTGGTGATGGACCAGAAGCCAGTCCTGTCCGTCCCGGACGAATATATTGGTCGCCAGCAGATAATCCGGGCCGATCCTTTCGTAGCAGATGACGATGCCCGTATCACCGTGAATACCGGCCCGGGCGTGCAGGCAATGGATGTCCGGGCTCGCCGGGCCGGTCAGAATGGCGTGCCAGCTTTGCAGGACCGCTTCGCGTCCCTCTACCGGCGGCCAGCCGGGATGCAGGCAGCTTACAGGTTCGGTTTCGGCCCAGAGGGCCTCCATCAGTGTCAGGTCGCGCTCGGCGAAAGCACGATAGAAAGTCTCGTTGGCGAACAGCAAGGCGGCGCGATCGCGTGCAATGGTCATGAGACATGCCGATGATGGAGACCAACATGATTAGTCTATCAGGATTTCAAAGTCCTGCGAGCATGGCGGTTGCCGGACCGCCGCTGCCGATTAGTGCTGCATACCCGATAGCGACGCCGACGAGGTTTGAGGCGAACACCGCGATCAGCCAAATCCCCAGCGGTGAGCGCGGGGCGAAATCCGGATTGCGCCAGACCAGCCAGGCGAGCAGTGGTGTCCAGAGCAGCACATGGCTCAGCGGCGCGGCGCCGGCCGAGAAAACCGTGTCAACCAGGAGCAGATTGGCAAGCCATGCCGTCAGCAATGCCCGGGCCGCGAAATGGTGGAAGAAGAAAAACACCGCCAGCGAATTGACGAAGATCAGCCAGGTCAGAAAGTTGCGCAGCAAGGCAGGATCGGCGAGGAGGCGTTCCATCCATTCCATGCCGACATGCTCCCGAAGATCAAAATGACCGTTTATTCGAATTCGGTCATTTTGATCAGTTCGGACGCATGGTGCAAGTCGTGTTCGGGTGAGATTCAGCCGAAACGGCGCTTCAGCCAGTCCGCCATCAGCCGGCTCAGTTCCTCGGGTTTTTCCGATTGGGTCCAGTGGCCGCAATCGGCGATCACATGCTTTTCGAGATCGGGCACATGGTTTTCCATGCCGATTGTAAGTTCAGGCCGGAGCACGAAGTCGTCGGCAGCCGAAATCATCAGGCAGGGAACCTCGATCGTCTGAACCTGACCTTCGGTCAGTTGCCAGTTGCGTGTGAAATTGCGGTACCAGTTGATGCCGCCCTCGAAGCCCGATTTTTCGAACGCCCTTGTGTAGTAGTCGAGCTCCTCAGCGGTCAGCAGCGGCTGGCCGAGCCAGGTGCTTTCGTCGGTCTCGAATGATTTCAGGAATGAAAGGTTTTTCTGGTCGGCGGGCAGGGCATCGAAATCGGCGAGCTTCATGGCGCTTTTGCGATACCAGAAGCGCATCGAGCGGGCGACATCGGCGTCGAAGATCTTCTCGGCGACCCCGAATTGCTGGAAATAGACGATGTACATGTCCTCGCCGTAGACCATCCGCATGGCGGCGATGGGGTCAACGGGGCCACGCGGGATGAAAGGCGTGTTTACGCCGATGACGCCGGCCACGCGGTCGGGGTGGCGCAGCGGCATCTGCCAGGCGACCATGCCGCCCCAGTCATGTCCGACGAAGACGGCTTTGTCGATGCCAAGAGCATCGAGCATGCCGGCAAGGTCGTCGGTCAGATGCGCGATGTCGTAAAGGGGAACCGCGTCGGGGCCCTTCGGTCCGCCGGTATTGCCGTAGCCGCGCTGGTCCGGTGCGATGGCGCGGAAACCGGCGCCGGCGACGGCGGGCAACTGATGACGCCAGGAATAGCCGAGTTCGGGAAAGCCGTGGCACATCACGACGGGCACGCCGTCCTTTGGCCCCTGTTCGTAGACGGCCATTCTGATGCCGTTCGTCTCGACGTAATGCGGCTCGGGAAACTTCATGGCCGTTCCTCCGGGTTTCGAATATTGTCTGTCTGAATTCTCATGCGGCCTTCAGGCGTTCGGCGTCGGCGGTTGGCGACAGGCCGAGCGACGTCATCATCTCTGCGCGATCGGGGCCGAGCTTCGGCGGATAGAAGGCCGCATTGCGCCTCTTCCCGCGCATCCAGGCAAGCAGGATCTTCGCGATGTTGCGCGGATTGCGCAGCCAGAGATTGGGCCGATCCACCATGTGGAAGGCGCGCATGAAGGCGCGCAGCAATTCGACATCGCCACGCAGTGCCGGGGTGATGGCATCTTCGGCGAAGCTCTTGATGACCCGCGCCTTGAGGCCCGGTCTGTAGTCGGGATCGATGGCGTTGCGGGCGCGCCGGGTGGCGGCAAGATCCTGCTTGACCATGTCGTCATAGTACTGACGAAGATCCTCGGCGAGACGCTTGTGATAGTAGACGGCGCGCGCGGCAGCGTCCGGCAGGTCGAGAGCGTCGCGCAACGCTTCGGCAGCGATGGCGGCAAAGGAGCAACCGCGTCCATAGAGCGGGTTGGTGCGGATCACGCTGTCGCCGATCGGGAAGAAGCCGAGCGCGCGTGGTTCGCCGTTCGCCGTCATGTGACGCCAGCGGCTGATCAGTTCGCCCATGCCAAAAACGCGGCTCACCGGTTCGGCGGTTGCGGTCCAGCGCGCGATGCCCGGCAATTGTGCGCAAATCCGGTCGAAGATCTCGGGGCGCACGACCGCCTTGCGCAGTTCGATTTCGATCTCGGGCACTGCCAGCGTGATCGAAAAGCAGCCATTGTCGGCGGGAAAGACGCCATATTTGATGAAGCCGAGATCGCCGGCGCCCGGCACCTTGCCGCGCTCGGGTTCGCTGGCGCCGCCAGGCAGGCGATAGTGCCGGGTGAAATAGAGAATGCCGGCACGCGCGTCTTCTTCCGTGATTCCGGCGCCGGCTTCATTGAGCCATTCGATCATCTGGCTGTTCTTGCCGGCGGCATCGATCACGATATCGGCCGGCCAGTCTTGCCGCTCGCCGTTGCGCTCGACCGTGACGCCGGTCACACGGAGCCTGCCCTCCTGCCGTTCGGTCAGCAGGCCGCGTACCAGCGCACCGGTCTCGAACCGGATACCGGGCTGACGGCCGGCATAGCGCCGCATGACCAGTTCCAGCGTCGTGCGGCGGCTGGTCAGGATCGTCATGTCCTCGTCGCCGGGGGCGGGCACATAGTGCTGACGCAGCATCGGCGACAGATTGTCGGCAAAGACGATTTCCCGGCAGCCGGCGGCCAGCAGGTCGTTCATCAGTTCGGGATAGTTGTCGCGGATCAGCATATGCAGCCGTGCAAGGAAGGCATGGCTGTGACGCAGATGGCCGACGCCCTTGCGCTCCCAGGCCTCGAAGGCTTCGTCGGCCGAGCTGTCGGGCGGCGGCGGGTCGCGCTCCAGCACCGTCACCTCGCGGCCGGCTCGGGCCAGCGCCAGCACGGCCGAAAGGCCGGCAATTCCGCCGCCAACCACCAGAATCCGTTCGGCCATCTGCTTGTCTCCGCCTCGACTTTCCGGTCTCGGCAGGAAAGTAGACCGCGGTCTATTTTAATGCAAGGGGCAGTGGATCAGCCGCCGTTTTTCAGCGTCCATGCCGAGAAGGCCAGCGCCAGCCACCCGGCCAGAAAGGCGATGCCGCCGATCGGCGTCACCAGCACCAGGGCGCGACTGCCGGTGAGGCCCAGATAGTAAAGTGAGCCCGAAAAGAGAATGGTGCCGACAAAGAAGGCCCAGCCTGCGGCCTGCGCGAAGGTGCCGCCGCCCTGGGCCGCAACCCATGCGACGGCGAGCAGGGCCAGCGCATGAAACATGTGATAACGCGCACCGGTTTCGAAGGCAGCAAGTTCCGCCGCGCCGACGCGTGCCTGCAGTCCATGTGCCGCGAAGGCGCCGAGCGCCACCGAGACAAGGCCGCTCAGCGCGCCAATGGTCAGCCAGAGCCGCATGTGATCGTTCTCCGTTGAAATCGTTGGGCGGAGCATCGGACAAAGCGGACCAATGTGCAATGCCGGTCAGTGTCCGGCAGGCATCAGGGCGGCAATGCCAGCTTCGCGTGTGATTACCGGTTCATAGCCGAGTTCGTGCCGCGCCTTGTCGATCTTCAGCGTGCAGTTGCGTGACAGCAGTGCCGCCGTATGCGGATCGATAGGCGGCGGGGTGCGGCGCAGGGTCACGCGCCAGACAAAATCGAGAAGCTTTGCGGTGCCGCGTGCAAGCCAGCCCGGCATGTTCCTGTCGGGAAGCTCAAGGCCGATGGTGGCCGCCATTTTCGTCATCATTTCGCGGAACGAAATCGGTTCGCCGCCGTCGGTAATGAAATAGGCTGCACCGCCGCGCCCCTGGGTCAATGCAAGTTCGATCGCATGAACCACGTTCTCGATATGCGCGGTATCGGTGACGGCGCGGCCCCGATCGATCCAGGTGAATTGACCGGCCTCGACCATCGTCTTCAGCGCGGGCAGCAGCGTCTGGTCGCCCGGCCCCCAGATGAAGCGCGGGCGCAGCACGATCGTCGTGAGGCCATCGCCGTTGGCGTTCCGCACCAGACGTTCGGCCCGTGCCTTGGTGCGGGGATAGGGCAGGGGCGAGGCGAGGGCCATCGGCGCCGTCTCGTCGAGATTGTCCATCGACTGGCCGTAAAAAAGCGCGGCCTCCGTACCGATATGCACAAAACGTCCGACGCCCGCCTTGCGCGCCGCCTGCAGCAGGCGTTCGGTGCCCGCGACATTGATGTCCTCGAATTCCTTCATGCGGCCCCAGGTTTCGACCTTGGCCGCGCAATGGACGACCGCGTCGATGCCTTCAAGCATGGTCGCGTCGACGCTGCCGAGATTGCCCCGAACGGGCGTCGCGCCCAGTTCCCTGATGATCGCGTCCGACTTTTCGGATCGCGAAAGCGCCCGGACGTCATGGCTCCGGGCAAGCCGCTTTGCCGCCGCGCCGCCGACGAACCCCGATGCGCCGGTGATGAATATCTTCATGGTCGTCTCCCTGTCTTTGCGCGTTCTGGCCGACCGCCGGCAATCGGGACAAATTGAAGGACGAAGCCGTAACGGGTGCAATCGATTTACGTTGCGGCAGCTTCGCGTCGGTGTTGTTGTTCTCGACTTGCGACGGGCGTCACGGTCATTCTCATCGGCAGGGGCCATGTGCCCGGCCGGCAGCACCTGCATTCATATATCCAGCACCTGTATTTATAACGTCGCGCATGGTCGCGCCGCGCGGCCACTTGCCCCTTTGATCGTCGTATCAAATAGCCCTAGCATCCGTATGGATTCAGGATGCGCGACAGGAAACACAATCATGATCCCCCAGGATATTGCCCAGACGATCGTCGATCCCAAGGCCTATGCCGACGGCAAACGAGTCGACGACGCGTTCGCCTTTCTGCGCCGCGAGATGCCGCTGGCGCAGGCCCAGCCGGAGAATTTCGATCCCTTCTGGGTGGTGACCAAGCATGCCGACATTCTGGAGGTCGAGCGGCAGAACGAGCTTTTCCACAATGGCGATCGCGCAACGACGCTGACGCCGATCGATGTCGACAAGAAGGTGCGTGAGATGATGGGCGGTTCGCCGCATCTGGTGCGGTCGCTCGTGCAGATGGACAATCCCGATCACATGAACTACCGGCGCCTGACTCAGTCCTGGTTCATGCCGCAGAATCTCAAACGCCTCGAAGAACGCATTCGCGAGATCGCCAGGGGCTTCATCGATCGCATGGCCGACATGAATGGGCAGTGCGATTTCGCGCGCGACGTCGCCTTCCTTTATCCGCTGCATGTCATCATGGAGGTGCTTGGCGTGCCGGAAGCCGACGAACCGCGCATGCTGAAGCTGACGCAGGAGCTTTTCGGCAGCGCCGACCCCGATCTCAACCGCAGCGGCGCCGAGATCAGGGACGCCGATGCGGCGCTGGCGCAGATCGGCGCAACCGTCGGCGAGTTCATCGAATATTTCAATGCAATGACCGAAGATCGCCGCTCCAGCCCGCGCGACGATATTGCCAGCGTCATCGCCAATGGCACTGTCGCGGACAAGCCCCTCGGTCATCTCGAAGCCATGTCCTATTACATCATCGTCGCCACGGCCGGGCACGACACCACCTCGAACACGACATCGAGCGGGCTCTGGGCGCTTGCCGAGAATCCGGATCAGTTTGCCAGGCTGAAATCCGATCCCGGCCTCATTTCGAGCTATCTCGAAGAGTCGATCCGTTGGGCGACGCCGGTGAAGCATTTCATGCGGACGGCAACGGCGGACGCCGAACTGCGCGGCCAGAAGATCGCCAGGGGCGACTGGCTGATGCTGTCCTATCCGTCGGGCAATCGCGATGAGGACGTGTACAGCGATCCCTTCACCTTCAAGGTGGACCGGTCCCCCAACAAGCATGTGGCGTTCGGCTATGGCGCGCATGTCTGTCTTGGCCAGCATCTGGCGCGGATGGAGATGCGTATTCTCTGGGAAGAATTGTTGCCGCGTCTCGAATCGGTAGAGCTCGCGGGCGCGCCGAAGCTGATGGAGGCGAGTTTCGTCTGCGGTCCGAAATCGGTGCCGATCCGCTACCGGATGCAATGACATCGCGAATAAAGTCCAGAGGGGGGAAGATGGCCGGCAAGGACGGAGACGGTGACTATCAGACATGGCAATGCGCGACATGCGGGTTCATTTATGACGAAGCCGAAGGCCTGCCCGATGAAGGCTTGCCGCCCGGCACGCGATGGGCGGATGTTCCCGACGACTGGATCTGTCCGCTTTGCGGCACCCCCAAGAGCGATTTCGAAATGATCGTGATCTGAGCCGGCCTGGTCTGTCGACGGCAACAGCGTTTCCGCTGCGTCATCGTGGTTGCCGGTGATCCCCCAAGTTGACCCCTGTCAAGCGGCCGGTCATTCTGATCGGCAAAGCAATCAGGAATGAAGCCCGGCCGTCGAAGCCGGGACGTGAGGGAGGCCAGCTGCGATGCTCACCAAGGCAGACGATTTTCCGATTCACCAGACGCCGGAGCCGATCGCCTTTGCCGGCACGGACCGCAATTTCTACGATCGCTATTTCTTCAACGGATACACGCGGGATGGCGAGGTGTTTTTTGCCGCCGCGCTCGGTGTCTATCCCCATCTCAACATCATGGATGCTTCCTTCTGCGTCGTGCATGATGGCGTGCAGCACAATATTCACGCGTCGCGCTGCCTTCACATGGAACGGCTCGACACGCATGTCGGCCCGATCGCCATCGAGGTCGTCGAGCCACTGAAAAGCCTGCGCGTGAAGGTCAGTGAGAACGAGCATGGCATTTCGGCCGATCTGACCTTTCACCGCCGCGCCATCGCGCTCAAGGAGCCGCGCTTCACTTATCGCAATGGCCCGCGAACCGTGATGGATGTGACGCGGTTGACGCAGAACGGCACATGGGAAGGCTGGGTCGAGATCGGCGGCACGCGCATCGAGGTGTCGCGCGATGCCTTTGTCGGGACCCGCGACCGCTCCTGGGGTGTCCGCCCGATCGGCGCCGCGGATCCGCAAGGCCTGCTGCCGGCGGCGGCTCCGCAATTCTACTGGCTCTGGGCGCCGCTCAATTTCGACGACCGCATCACGCTCTACCATCTCAATGACGACGCCCATGGCGATGCGTGGAACACCAATGCCGTCATGTGCGGTCTTGCCGACGGACAGGACGAGGCGCAGCCGGAAGAAATGGCGAAATGCCGCTCCGAAATCGAGTTCGTTTCGGGCTCGCGCCACGCAAGAGCGGCCCGCCTCTTCTTCACGCGGCGCGGCGGCGGGGATATTCGTATCGATCTCACGCCCAAGTGGCAATTCTACATGCTGGGGCTCGGCTACGGGCATCCTGAATGGGGGCATGGCCAGAACAAGGGCGAACTTGCTGTCGGCTTCGAGCGTTTCAAACTTTCCGACATCAAGAGCTATGCACCGCCGCATCTTCATATTCAGGCCTTCGTGACCGCAGAGATGACGCTGCCGGATGGCGAGACACGTTCGGGTGCCGGCATTCTCGAACAGCTTGTCGTTGGCCCGCATGCGCCGTCGGGCTTCAAAGACATTCTCGATCCGGCGAAGTGAGTACGACCATGGACGATCTTGCTTCCCGTATTGCCGCCTATCTCGCGCATCGCATGCCGCAGGCCTCGAATGTCGAGGTGAGCGGCGTGTCGCGCATTCACGGGGGTGCCAGCCGAGAGACGTTTCGTCTGCAAGCGAGCTGGGAGGAGGGCGGACAGAAGAAGGCCCGTCCGCTGATCCTGCGGCGCGACCCGGTCGCGAGCCTCATCGAGACCGAGCGCGACATCGAATACAATGCCTATCGGGCCTTTCATCCGACCGGGCTGCCGGTGCCCGAGCCGCTCTATCTCGAAATCGATCTTCAATGGCTCGAACGGCCATTCTTCATCATGGAGCAGATTGAGGGATGCGCCGCGGCCTCGCCCTTCAATGCCGATCCCTATGGCCCGCTTGCCGAGACGATCGGCCGCCAGTTCTGGACGCATCTCGGGCACATCGCCGCGGCCGAACCTGAGACGATCGGTTTCGATGCCAATATGGGCTCGATCGCGCCGGGCGATTGCTGGAAGCGTGAACTCGACAAGTGGGAAGCGGTGATCGACGAGGACGAGCTGGCCCCGCAGCCGGTCGCGCGCGCCGCCATTCGCTGGCTCCGGCGCAATCCGCCGCCGCCCGCCGAGAAGATTTCGGTCGTGCATGGCGACTACCGCACCGGCAATTTCCTGTTCGATCCGGAAGGCCGCATCCATGCCATCCTCGACTGGGAGATGTGCCATCTCGGCGACCCGCTGGAGGACGTCGCCTGGGCGGCCGACCCGCTCTGGGCCTTTCAGCAGCCGGACAGGCCCGGTGGCATGATCGCGCGTGATGCAGGCTTTGCCATCTGGGAGAAGGAAAGCGGCCTGAAGGTCGATCCTGTCCGCCTGCGCTGGTGGGAGATATTCAACTCGCTGAAAGGACTCGCCATCTGGATTTCGGCCGGCAAGGAATATCAGACAGGCGCCAATCGCGATCCGGTACTGGCCTTTTCGAGCTGGTACTGCACCGATGTTCACAACCGCGTGCTGGCAAAACGTCTTGCCGAACTTGCGAAGGAGGCCCGCCAATGAAACCCGATGTCGATCTGGTGCTGCAGGGCTTCTTCGGTACGCTGCTGATGGATGTCGCGCCGCATCTCAATGCCGAATACTCGATGGGCAATGTCGGCATCATGGGCATGATGATGTTCATGACCGCCGAAGAGCACGACCGCGCCGCCGAAATCCGTGTCGCCGAAAATACCGAAATACGGGCGCTGTTCGGCGAGGCGGCGCGTGTCGTCGAGGATACCGGTCTGAAGACGCGGCTCGGCGAAGCGGCGGCCTCGTGCGACGCCTCGTTGCGCATCAAGGCGCTCGACCAGAGCAATGCGGCGCTCAGCGGACTTCTGGTCGAGTTGCAGGCACATGTCGAAACTTCGAAGGCCGCATGGGCCGGACCGCTCGAAGCCCGAATCTGGGACTATCTGGTGGCCGCGACCGAGCGACGGAAGCTGCCTTTCCCGTCACTGGGGTAGGACGGCAACGCTTCCGCAATAATCCCGCTTCCCGCCGCCCGGTCCGGCGCGCTATGAGTGTGCGGTCCCACCGGAACCCTGCGCCTCATGTCGCTTTCCCTCCGCCTGTCGATCTTTTACGGCTCGCTCTGTTTCTTCGGCGGCATCAACCTGCCTTTCTTTCCGGTCTGGCTGAAGTCGAAGGGGCTCGGTCCCGAAGACATTGCGCTGGTGCTGGCGGCCACGATGTTCCTGCGTATCGTCTCGGGACCGGTCTTCGCCTTTGTCGCCGACCGTTGGGAAAACCGGCGCGGCGTCGCGATCGCGCTTTCCTGGGCATCGCTCGCCACCGTCTCGCTCTTTCTGCTCACCGACGGCTTCTGGCCGATCTTCATTGTCGCGGCGCTGCTGATGTCGCTCTGGCCGTCGGTCACGCCGCTGCTCGAATCGATTGCGATGCGCGCGACGCAGGAACAGGGCGTCGACTATGGCCGCGTCAGACTCTGGTGTTCGATCACCTTCATCATCGCGGCGACGGGGGGCGGCTGGCTGCTCGAATGGAACCCGGCCTCCATCGTCATTCTCTGCATGATCGGTTCGATCGCCATCGGCCTCGCGGGCGCGCATCTGCTGGTCAAGGAACGTCCAGCCAGGAAGCGTAAACGGCGGCCGGGCGGGCAGCTACAGGCGTCACTTGCCATCGCGCGGCACCCGATCTTCCTCGTCGGTCTGCTGACAGCGAGTCTCGTTCAGTCGACCCATGCGGTCTACTACGCGTTTGGCACGCTCAACTGGCTGCGCCTCGGCTATGGCGAAAACCTGATCGGCATACTCTGGGCCGTCGGCATTGTTGCCGAGATCATCCTTTTCGCCTTTTCGGCGCGAGTGCTGAAACGCTTCAGTGCCACGTCTCTGCTTGCCATTGCGGCGGGAGCGGCAATCCTGCGCTGGTCGCTGACGGCTTTCGACCCGCCGCTCTGGGCGCTTTTCGGGCTGCAGATCCTCCACGCGCTGACCTTCTGTGCCGCACATCTCGGGGCGATGTATTTTGTTGCCGCCGCCGCGCCGAAGTCGCTGGCGGCGACCGCGCAAAGCCTCTACGGGGCGCTCTCATCCGGCGTTATCATGGGCCTGATGACGCTGATCGCCGGCCCCATCTATCAGGCTTATGGACCCCAGGCCTATCTGCTGTCGGCGGCGGCCGGCGCGCTGGGGCTTGCGGGCGCGCTCTATGTTGCGGCACGCTGGAACGGCGGCGCGCTGGTCGAGGAAACCGAGGACGACGAGGAAGATGACAATCGAGATTATCCCAAGCCGGTCCGCCCTGGGTGCTGAGGTTCGCGGCGTCGACCTGTCGAAACCGCTGACAGACGATGCCTTCATGGCGATCCAGCAGGCCTGGTACGACCATATCGTGCTGCTGTTCCGCGGGCAGAAGCTTTCGGATGACGACCTGATCCGGTTTTCGCGGCGTTTCGGCGAACTCGACATCGCGCCGGCGAGTGCGACCGACATGGCGGGATCGCAGGAAAAGTCGCGGCCGGAGATCTGGATCATTTCCAACGTCGTCGAAAATGGCAAACCCATCGGCGCGCTGGGCGACAAGGAAGCCGAGTGGCATACCGACATGTCCTATGTGGCGGCGCCGCCAATGGCCAGCGTGCTCTACTCGCTGGAAATTCCGAAAGCCGGCGGCGACACCAGCTTTGCCAATATGTACAAGGCGCTTGAGGCGCTGCCGGCCGATCTGCGCGCCGCGATCGAGGGCCGCATGTGCAATCATGATGCGAGCACCACCAGCGTTGGCGAGCTGCGCGCCGGTGCCGATGCCGTCGCCGATGTGCGCATGGCGCCCGGCGCGAAACATCCGGCGATCCGCACCCATCCGGCCACGGGCGGCAAGGCGCTTTATCTCGGCCGCCGCCTCAACGGTTACATCGAGGGCTACGGCGTCGAGGAAAGCGAGAAGCTGCTCGACCGGCTCTGGGCGCATTGCGCGAGACCGGAATTTTCATGGACGCATCAATGGGCCATCGGCGACATGCTGATCTGGGACAATCGCTGCGCCATTCACCGCCGCGATGCTTTCGACGGGCGCGAGCGGCGCGTCATGCATCGCACGCAGATCAAGGGCGATCGGCCGCGCTGACATCGGCCAGCGCGCCCTTGCGTCAATCCCTGCGCCCGTTGACATCCGTTGCAGATGCGCCAGTTATTGCAGCAACGATATTCAACGAACGGGAGAGAACGACATGCGCGCGATGGAAATTCAGGGCGCCTACGGCATCGACAATCTGAAGCTCGCCGACCGGCCGGTTCCGAAGGCCGGTCCGGGGCAGGTCGTCATCCGCATGAAGGCGGCCTCGCTCAACTTCCGCGATCTTGCGACCGTCAGCGGGACCTATGGTCCGGGTCACAAGCTGCCGCTCGTGCCGCTCTCGGACGGTTCGGGCGAGGTGGTGGAAGTGGGCGAGGGCGTGCGGCGCCTGAAGGTCGGCGACCGCGTGGCGCCGAGTTTCTTTCAGGGCTGGCTGTCGGGCGATCCGGTGCCTGAAACGCTCGGAACGACGGCGCTGGGCGGACCGATCGACGGTTGCGCGCAGGAATACATGTGTCTTTCCGCCGAAGGCGTGTCGAAGGCGCCGGCCAATCTCAGCCATGAGGAAATCGCCTGTCTTCCCTGTGCGGCGCTGACCGCATGGCGTGCGCTGGTGGTCGAAGGGCGGATGAAGGCCGGCGATACGGTACTTGTCCAGGGCACCGGTGGCGTCTCGATCTTTGCATTGCAGTTCGCCAAGGCGGCCGGTGCGCGTGTCATCGTTACCTCGTCGTCGGACGAGAAGCTCGAGCGCGCGCGGAAGCTCGGCGCCGACGATTTCATCAACTACAGGACGACGCCCGACTGGGCAACGGAAGCCCGCAAGCTGACCGGCGGGCGCGGCGTCGATCATGTGGTCGAGGTCGGCGGTGCCGACACCTTCCCGCAATCGATCATGGCATCGCGCGTCGGCGGTCATGTCGGCGTCATCGGCCTGCTGTCGGGCATGACCAGGGACGTCAATGTCGCGGCGATCTTCTCGCAGAACCTCAAGATCAGCGGCGTCACGGTCGGCAGCCGGGCCCATTTCGAGGACATGACGCGCGCGATCGAACAGAACGACATCCATCCGGTGATCGACAAGCGGTTCGGCCTCGAGGAGGCACAGGACGCATTGCGTCTGATGGCGGGGGCCTCGCATTTCGGCAAGATCGTGCTCGAGATCTAGCCCCAGAGCGCCGTTTCGGCCGGGTGGACTGTGCTGCCTTCGTAGCGCAGGCCCGGCCGGCGGTCATCGGCCAGCAACAACGGGCCGTCGAGATCGACATAATCGGCGGCTTGCGCGATCAGCATGGCCGGTGCCATGGCCAGCGAGGTCGCGACCATGCAGCCGATCATCACGCGCAGCTTGCGCAGCTTCGCGCAGCGCATGACCGACAGTGCCTCGGTCAGCCCGCCGGTCTTGTCGAGCTTGACGTTGATGACATCGTAGAGGCCGACAAGCCGTTTCATGCCTTCAAGCCCATGCGCGCTCTCGTCGGCGCAGAGCGGCACCGGACAATCGATCCCGCGCAGGGCTTCGTCGTCCTTGGCCGGCAACGGCTGCTCGATCAGCGCGACGCCGAGCCGCGCCAGTTCGCGCGCCATCGGCATCACGTCGTCGGCCGCCCAGCCCTCATTGGCATCGACGATCAGCGTCGCGTTGGGCGCGCCGAGGCGCACTGCTTCGACACGGGCGATGTCGTCCGGGCCGCCGCCCAGCTTCAGCTTCAGAAGCGGGCGCGCCGCGGCGGCCCGCGCGGCCTCGCGCATCGCATCCGGCGCGGCGAGGCTCAGCGTATAGGCGGTCGTCACCGGGCCCGGTTCGGCAAGCCCCGCCAGCTTCCAGGCCGGACATTTCGCCTGCTTGGCTTCGAGATCCCATAGAGCGCAATCGAGGGCGTTGCGCGCCGCGCCGCGCGGCATCGCGCGTTGCAGCTCCTCGCGGCTCAATCCATCGGCGATTTGCGGCTGGATGGCGCGGATGGCGGCCAGCGTGTCCTTTTCGGTTTCGCCGTAACGCGCATAGGGCACGCATTCGCCGCGGCCGGTCAGTCCGTTCTCGCGCAGCGTCACGACGACGACGCGGGCTTCGGTCTTCGATCCGCGCGAAATCGTGAAGGCGCCGGCGATCGGCCATGCCTGGGCTTCGGCGTCGATTTCGCGCATGGAGGGAGCGGGCCTTTCGCGTCGGGAGGCGGGAGCGCGATCATGGCGCGGCGCGGCGCCGCCGCCAAGCCCCGTATTGGCACAATGCGGCGCTAGATGCGGCCGGCGAAGAAGGCACCGTTCCAGTGCTCGCCGGGCGGATTGGCTTCATAGGCGGCGATGCGCGCTTCGTAGAAATCGTAAAGCGTCGGGATCGCGCCATTGAGCTTGCGGCATTCGGCGATGGCAGCCCGCGCCTCGGCCCAGCGCTGGCTGCGATAGGCCGAGAAGATCAGCGCATGGGCTTCCTGCAGCGCGCGGAACTTCGGATTGGCGCGCATGATCGGATCGCCCAGCAGCGCATAGACGCGCCGGCCTTCCGGGTGGCGCGGCGTCGAGACCAGATCGATCTCGAGCAGGGCATAACGGTCGCCGACGCTGCGTTGCGTGCCTTCGCCGACGATGATGGCCGGGCCGTAATGGCGTGCATTCTTCTGCAGATAGGCGGCGAAGCTGACCGGCTCGCCCAGCACGCCATAATCGAAGCGTTGCACGGCGCCCATGTTGCCGGTGATCGCCGTGCCGGTGTCGATGCCGATCGACAGGCTCAGCGGCACATGGCTCAGATGCTGGCGGCGCGCATCCTCTTCGAGGAATTCGTTCAACGCTTCGAGGTTCTCGACCATGCGCAAGGCCGCGTCGCAGCCCTTGGAAGCGTGGTCGGAGGCGTCCAGCGGCGCATTCCAGACCGCGTAGAGCGTGTCGCCGACGCCGCGATCCACCATGCCGTTGCGATCCTGCACGATCTTGGTCATCGGCGAGAAGAAGCGGTTGAGAATATCGGCATAGGCCGTCGGATCCTCGAGATAGCGGTCGGCGATGATGTTGAAGCCGCGCAGGCCCGCGACCACCGAGGTCACGTCGCGCAGCGTGCCCTCGGCGCGGATCAGGCGCGGATTGGCCTTCATCTTCGCAAGACCCGAGGAGGAGAGGCGCCGGCCGAATTGCGTCTCGATGAAGCGGATCTCGTCTTCGGTATGAAGCCGCGTCATCAATGCGCAGGTCAGACAGGCCGCAAACAGCGTCACGCTGCCCAGCGCCGGGTCGATCAGCCAGCGGTGGGTCTCGAAGGCCCACCAGGAGGCATAGCCGGCGCCGCCGATCAGCAGCAGTGTCAGCACGAAGCCCCAGCGGAAGCGGAACCGGCGCACGACCAGGATCACGACGATGCCGCCCAGGAAAATGAAAAGCTGTTCGGCGCTGCCGGCCCAGCCCGGCCGGACCAGATAGGCGCCCTCGACGATCTGGTCGATGGCGCTGGCGGCAATCGCGCCCGAAGCGAGGGTGCCGGCCGGCGTGTCGAACAGCCGCTCGCTGCCATTGGCCGATACGCCGATCACGGCGATGCGGCCTTCCAGCAGCGGCGCCGCGGCGTCGCGGGCCAGCACCTGCCAGGCCGGGACGGCGCTGCGCGTGTCGTCGCGGCCGAAATAGAGGCGCAGCTTGCCGTCCTTCATCGTGCGGGGCGCCAGCGGCGTACCCTCGATCGCGACGCGATCGATGCCGGGTTCCATCTCGAAGGAAAAACCGCTTTCGGGTGTCGTGACGATGGCGCGATAGCCGCTGCCGCCGCGCGCGACGCGCAGCGTCTCGAGCACATTGGCGGGATAGAGCGTGCCGTTCAGATTGACCAGCAGCGGCAGGTCGCGCATGCGGGCGCCGGGCGCGCCGTCGGCCAGGCTGGCGCCGACGCCGCGGGCGGCCGCCTCGAAGGGGGCGAGGGTCGGCCGCCAGATCTGGTGGTCGCGCATGTAGTGGCGCGGATCGCCGCCCTGCGGTGCCAATGCGGCCGGGCGCGCCGGCATGTGCTGGCCGTCGAAACCGGTCTTGCCGGGCAGGAAGGAAACGATCGAGGGTGTCGCGCGCAGCTGGGCGATCAGTTCGCGGTCGTAATCGGGCAGGCCGGCCAGCGCGCCGATCAGGCCCGGCTGGCCCTCGCCCGCGGGCAGCGGCGCCCAGAGGCGCATCAGTTCGCGGCTCGCGGTCGGATCGGGTTCGGAAAGCGGGACATCGATCAGCACCGCGCTGGCGCCGGCCTCGCGCACCCGGTCGACCAGCTCGGCCACGCGCTTGCGCGGCCAGGGCCAGGCGCCGTAGCGCTTGGCGGTCTCGGCGTCGATGTCGACATGGATCGCGCGCGGCCCGGCCGGGGCGGCGCTGCGCGGCAGGATCTGTTGATAGAGATCGAAGACCTGGTTCTGCAGGAAGCTGCCCGCGCCGCGCAGATCATAGATCGCGACGGCAAGGCCCAGCACCAGCACGAGGCCGGGCAGGATCGCGGACAGTCGGCGGAAGGCAGGCGTCGGATTCATGTCTCACCGCAGGCGCCCCGGCAGCAGAAGCCGGCACGCATGCCCCATATTGAACCTGTCGACCCCGTCCTTGTCTTGTTACGGGACAAAGACGGATGTCGCCACAGCTTTCGCTGCAGCAACCGTTCCAATAGTGCGGGACCGGATTATGGCGAGACGGACGGGCCTATTCGGCGCCGGTTTCCTGCTTCAGATAGGCGATCAGGTTGGCGCGGTCCTCGGGCTTCTTCAGGCCCGGAAAGGCCATGTTGGTGCCCTTCACCAACGCCGCCGGGCGTTCGAGATAGGCCGAGAGCGTTTCCTCGTTCCAGACCAGGCCTTCCTCGCCCTTGGCCTTCATCGCCTTGGAATAGTTGACGCCTTCCACGCTGCCTGCGGTGCGGCCGAAAAGCCCGTGCAGATTGGGGCCGATGCCGTTCTTGCCGCCCTCGTCGAGCGTATGGCAGGCCTTGCAGCGGGCGAAAAGCTTCTCGCCGGCGGCCGGATCGGCCTCCTCGGCCAGGGCCGCGCCCGGCAGCGAAAGCGTCAGGCCGATTGCCGTCAAAGCTGCATAGAAACCACGCATGAGAACACCTTTCTGAAGAGCCGGGGGCAGAATCGTGCCGGTAAAATAGACTAATCGGTCGGGGAGGGAAGGCCATGCGACACGGGCGCGCGCAAGCTTTGTGTGGGATTGCTTGCCGCGGGCCGGGGGCGAGGGCACAGTGGCGCTCAGCGGACGGCATGGCGGGGATTTTGGGGGCGGTTTGGCCGGAACGGGCACAGCAGCAAGGGCGGAACCGGCGGCCGGCGCACCGGCGTCCTGTGCGGTCGGCGTCGAGGACGGAACGCTCCGCCTGGTCGCGGCCGGCGACTGGTCGATCGTCCATCTCGACCCGGTCGACCGGCAATTGCGCGCGCTGACGGCTGCGCCGCCCGCGGCGCGGCGGGCCGAGATCGATTTCTCGGCGATCGGCCGCTTCGACACGGCGGGTGCCTGCGTGCTGGCGCGAACCCGGCGCCTGCTCGAGGCGAGCGGCCTCCCGGTCGTGCTGAAGGAGATCGGCGAGGGACAGCGCCTGCTGATCGACCGCATCGGGGCCGCCGGCGCGCCCGAACCCATCCTCCGTCCGGCGCTGCCGCTCTATCTGCATTTCACCGGCAGGATCGGCGAGGCGATGCGCGCCATCGGCACGGAAGCCGTCGGCATGCTGGCTTTTGTCGGCGCCGTCGTCGTCACGCTCGGCCGCACCATCCGCCATCCCTCGCGGCTGCGCGTCATTCCCTTCGTCCATCACATGGAGAAGGCCGGCTTCGATGCGCTGCCGCTGGTCTGTCTGCTGACCTTCCTGATCGGTGCCGTCGTCGCCCAGCAGGGTGCCGTGCAGCTCAGGCAGTTCGGCGCCGAGGTCTTCACGGTCAACCTGATCGCCATCATCTTCCTGCGCGAGGTCGGCCTGCTGCTGACCGCGATCATTGTGGCGGGGCGCTCGGGCAGCGCCTTCACGGCCGAAATCGGCTCGATGAAGATGCGCGAGGAGATCGACGCGATGCGCACGCTCGGTCTCGATCCGATGGACATGCTGGTCGTGCCGCGCGTGCTGGCGCTGATCGTGGCGCTGCCGCTGCTGACCTTCGTCGCCAACATCATGGGCCTGATCGGCGGCGGCGTCGTCGTGCAGGTCATGCTCAACATGTCGCCGGCCGTCTATATCCAGCGCGTGCAGGAGGCGATCGGCTTCTGGACTTTCGGTGTTGGCATCGTCAAGGCGCCCTTCATGGCGGCCACCATTGCGCTGGTCGGCTGCCGCGCCGGCATGGCGGTCTCGGGCAGCGCCGAGTCGGTCGGCGCGCAGACGACACGCTCGGTCGTCTATTCGATCTTTCTGGTCATCATTCTCGATGCGCTGTTCGCCATGTTCTTCACCGCGGTGGATATCTAGGTCATGCGCAAGGGCGAACCCATCATCGAGGTCGAGGGCCTTGTCACGCGGTTCGGCGACAATGTCGTGCATGAGAATCTCGACCTGACGGTCAGGCGCGGCGAGGTGATCGGCATAGTCGGCGGTTCGGGCACCGGCAAGTCGGTGCTCCTGCGCACCATTCTCGGCCTCAAGAAACCCGATGCCGGCCGCATCCGCGTTTTCGGCATCGATCTGGCCGAGCTGCCGGAAGAGGAACGCCGGCTGCATGAGCGGCGCTGGGGGGTGCTCTTCCAGGACGGCGCGCTGTTCTCGGCGCTGACGGTTGCCGAGAATATCCAGGTGCCGTACCGGGAGCATCTCGAGCTGTCGCCGGCGCTGATGGACGAACTGGCCGCGGTCAAGATCGCGATGGTGGGCCTCAAGCCGGCGGCGGCCGCGCTCTATCCTTCCGAACTCTCGGGCGGGATGCGCAAGCGGGCGGGGCTGGCGCGCGCACTGGCGCTCGATCCCGAAATCCTGTTTCTCGACGAGCCGACCGCCGGCCTCGATCCGATCGGCGCGGCCGCCTTCGACGAATTGCTCAACGACCTCAAGGAAACGCTTGGCCTGACGGTCTTTCTGGTCACGCACGACCTCGATACGCTGCATGCCACCTGCGACCGGATAGCGGTGCTGGCCGAGAGGCATGTTATCCTGATCGGCACGATCGACGACATGCTGCTGAGCCGGCATGAATGGGTGCATGAATATTTCCACGGGCCGCGGGCGCGCGCGGCCTTTGCGGGCAAGTAGGGGCGATGGAAATCAAGTCCAACAACGTGCTGATCGGCGCCTTCACGCTGGCGACGCTGCTGGGCATCTTCCTGTTCGTGCTCTGGCTCAACGGCGTGCAGCTCAACCGCCAGTTCGCCTATTACAAGATCGTCTTCGACGGCTCGGTGTCGGGCCTCTCGGTCTCGGGGCCGGTGCAATATAACGGCCTGCCGGTCGGCAAGGTGACCGACCTCTATCTGATGGAACGCAATCCCAACAAGGTGGTTGCCATCATCGAGCTCGATGCACGCACGCCGGTCAAGGAGGACTCGGTGGCGCAGCTCGAACTTTCCGGTCTCACCGGTGTCGCCTTCATCCAGATCACCGGCGGCAGCGAGGCGTCGGCGCCGCTGACCGCGAAGCCCGGCGAGGATTATCCGGTCATCCGCGCCTCGACCTCCTCGCTGCAGGACCTGCTGAAAAGCGGCCCCGAAACGCTGCAAAGCGCCAACAAGCTGATCCGCGAACTCGATGCCGTGGTCGTCGCCAACCAGCAGGCGATCACCGAAGCGGTCGAGAACATGAACACGATCTCGGCGGCGCTGGCGGGCAGTTCGGGCGACATGAGCAAGGCGATCCGGCATCTCTCCGAGGCGTCTGTGCATATCAACAGTCTCAGCCGCAATGCCGATGCGCTGCTGAAGGACGATGTCCGTCTGTTTCTGACCGATGCGCGCGAGGCCGCGCATTCCTATCGCCTGGTGGCCGAGGAGCTCGAGGCGGTGCTGAAGCAGAGCGGGCCGGGCCTCGGCGCCGGACTGGCGCAATTGCCGCAACTGGTTGCCGAAACCCGGGCGCTGGTCGCCTCGCTCGAGCGCATCGCAACGCGCGCGCAGGACGATCCGGCGCGCTTTCTGATCGGCAACAATGTGCCCGAGGTCCGGGCCGAATGAGGGAGCGGGGCATGGCGGTGATCGGGTTCGGGAAGTTCTGCCGCGCGGCCGGCCTCCTGCTGGCGCTGGCGCCGCTGGGAGGGTGTGCGCTGGCCAATGTCGCCAGCGAGCCGCCGCCCAGTCTCTATGTGCTGACGGCGGCCGCGCCCGTCGTGCCCGAGGGCGCGGCGGCTGCGGCGGCGCAGGTCGTGGTCGAGCCCTTCACCGCGCCGGCTGCCATCGACACGACGCGGATCGTCTTCCAGCCCTCGCCCAACGAGATCAAGTATTATGCCGGTGCGCGTTGGAGCGACCGGGCGCCGCGCATGATTGCCGCGCTGACGGTCGAGACGCTGCACAGGACCGGCCGCTTTCCGGCCGCCATCGGTGCGGGCAGCGGCGCGCGCATGGATCTGGCGCTGACCGGCGACATCCGGCAGTTCGCGGCGATGCGCAGTGCCGCGCAGGGCTTCGGCGCGGCCACCACCGAGGCGCATGTGGTCTTCTTCGTCCGCCTGCTGCGCGCCTCCGACCGTGCGATCGTCGCCAGCCGCGAATTCACGGCAACCGTGCCGTCGGCCAGCGGCAAGATGACCGACATCGTGGCGGCCTATGACGCCGCGCTCGGCCAGGTCCTTGCCGAGATCGCCCTCTGGACGCTCGACGAAGGCGCAAAGGCTTTCCCGAAGCGCCCGTCGTAAAAGGAAGAAGGGTTCACGCAGAGGCGCAGAGACGCAGAGGTGCTGCGATGCGGCGCAAATGCACAAGACTCCCGCATGCGCCACTTCATTTTTTGCCGGGCTTTGCCCGGCAAAGACAATCTGGCGACAGGAAACGGGAACCGGCCACGCATACATTCCCCTCTGCGTCTCTGCGCCTCTGCGTGATTCCTTCCTTCTTGCTCTTCTCCGCGGCTCCGCGTCTCCGCGTGAAAAATCTTTCTTCTTCTTCGCGCCGGGCTCAGCCGAGCTTGCCGGTCGCCTGGCCCAGCATCAGATAGACCTTGCCGGTATCGGACGTCAGATAGGTCTCGACCAGGATGTTGTCGCGGTCGCGGGCGGCGGCGGCGCCCAGCAGGTTCTCGAAGGTCGCAGTGAAGCGGTCGACATGGCCGCGGAACTCGGCGTCCTTCCTGTATTTCGCCGCGATGCGGTCATAGAGGTCGCGGCCGGCCATGTTGTAGAGCCGGCGCGTGAAGACATTGCGCTCGCCGGCCTGGTAGCGCTGCCAGAGTTCGGCCGGCGGGCTCTGTTCGAGCGCCGCGTCGAGATCGATCGCCAGTGCCTGCAGCGTTTCGACCACATGCAGCGAGGCGCGCTGGAAATCGCGCTCGCCGGTGCCAGGGGCCTCGGTCGGGGCGGGGCGTTGTTCGGCGGCGGCCAGCAGGTCCGACAGGCCCCAGCGGCGGGCCGGCTCGGCGGGGCGCGGCGGCTGCGGCGCGGCCACCCGCGCCGGCGCCTCGCGCAGCGGTTCCGAGCGGTCGAGCGTGCGGGCATGCCGCACCACGATTTCGGCGATGGTCGCCAGGGCCGAAATCTGTTCCTTCAGCACATCGGCCAGCGCGGCCGCGCTCTGCGCCGCCTCGTCGGGCAGGCTGTCGATGCGGCCGGCGAGATCGTCGGTCGCCTCGTGCAGCACGCGGCCGGCTTCGCGCGCCGTGCCGCCCAGCCGCATCATCGCGGCGTTGAAACGTTCGGCCGCATTGTCGCTCTCGGCGGCGGTCGCCTCGATCAGCCCGCGCAACTCGCCGGTGCGGCCGGCCACTTCGCCGGTCAGCGCCTGGGTGACGCGCATCACTTCCTCGCTCATCGACACGGTGGCCGTCTTGACCTTTTCGGTCGTCCGGTCGATCGCCTCGGCGGCCGAACGTGCCACATCGGTCGAGAGCGCGCCGGTGGCGGCCTTCAGCTCGTCCACCGTCGCACCGATCGCGCGGGTGGCGGCGCCGGCCGAACGGCTGACCGCGGTCGAGGCGCTTTCGGCTTCGGCGGCAGCGTTGCGGATTTCGCCGGCGATCATGTCGCGCAGCGCCGCGGCACGCGCAGCGGCAGTGTCGAAGGTCACCTCGATGCCGCTGCCCAGGCTTGCGACCGCCTTGCCGATTTCGGCCGTATGATGGGCCAGAGTCGCATCGGCCGTTTCCATCGTCGCGCGGTGGCTCTCGAAACTGGTGTCGAAGCGTTCGCGCTCGGCCACCAGCCGGTCGGCGGCCTCGGCAATGATCGCGCGCTGCTGTTCGTAGCGCTGGCCGATTTCGTCGGCCTTCGACAGCGCGTCGGATGCCACCACTTCGAGGCGCGAGGACTGCCGGTCGAGCATCGATGCCGTCTGGTCGGCGCCGGCCCGCGCGGCTTCGCTGACGCGGCCGAGATGTTCGGCCTGTTCGGATACGGCATCGCCCGCCGCGCGCAGATCGTCCGCCGCCTTGCCGGTCAGGCCGCGCACCGCGTCCACCTGTTCGCGGATCGCGCGCGAAATCGCGTCGCTCTCGCTGCCCAGCGTCCGGGCGACCTCTTCCAGGCTCGCCCTATGGCGGCCGATCAGTTCCTCCATCGTCCGTGTGCGGAATTCGGCGCGGCCCGAGCCGCGGTCGATTTCCTCGACCTCCCGGGCGATGATCTCCTTCAGTTCGGTGGCGCGCGCCAGTGCGGCGTCGAGCCCGTCGCGCATCTCGCCCAGTTCGCGCCGCACCGCCCCCGAAATGGTGGCGATCTGGCCGCTCGCGAAATCCTCCGGGTCCGACAGGCGGATCGCGGTGCGCGCCAGTGCATCGGCCATCAGCCGCATTTCCTGGCCGCGCCAGACCACGAAGGCCAGCATCCAGATCAGCGTGAGGGGGGCGAGGGCGGCGGCCGCGATCAACCCGGTTTCGAGCGGGCCGAGCCTCTGCAGGCCGTCGAGCCCGTAGCGGCCCCAGAGAAAGGCCGCTTCCGCGCCCAGCAGGAAAACACTGGCCGTGAGCGCTGCGAGCGGGATCTGCCGGCTCGGCCGGCGCTGGATCAGGCGGAACAGGGCGCCGGTTTCGGGACTGTCCTCATTGGCGGCGCGGACCTTCGGCTCGGCCGCGTCGGTGGCGCTGGCGGGCTTGTCGGCCGCGCCGGTCTTGGAGGGCAGATCGTTGTTTTTCATGAGATTTCCGCGCTCCCCCGGGCCCGTTCGGGGCCGTCGATGCCCGCTGCCCCCGCAGCAGTTCAAGCCTGTCCCATGCCCCCCGTGCCGTCAACCGCCGGCGCGGGTTCCGGGCCCCGCATAAAGAATGCCCCCGGGCAGGGGGGACATGCCTAGGGGCGAGATTGGGGGGCATTGGCGGCGGACGGTTGCAGCTCTTGGGGGGCTGCGCCTGCCTGCCGCTGTTTTCAGCTTAAGCCCGAATTAACCATAAACGCAATGGCCAGGGTCCGGCACCCCTGCCGGCTTAACGGATCGGCAGGGCCTCCGCCCCTAAGCTGGCGCAAACGGCAATGATGGGCGGAGCGGGCCGATGAAACCCCAGGCGAATGCGGCGATGGCCAATATGGCCGGTACAGCGATGCGTTTCGGCGCCGGCGAGGCGCCGGCAGCGGCCGGCCGGCCGCTCGATCTCGTGCATCTGTCGAAATACACGCTGGGCAACCGCGCCCTCGAAATCGAACTGCTGGGCCTCTTCCGCGCCCAGGCCGGCATCTATGTCGAGCGCATCGAAAGCGCCGTCACCGCCATCGACTGGAAGAATGCCACGCACAGCCTCAAGGGTTCGGCCAAGGGCCTCGGCGCCTGGCCGCTGGCAGCGCTGGCCGAGGAGGCCGAATGGATGGCCGTCGACGGCGAAGGCCGCGCCGACATCCTCGCCCGCATCCGCGACGCGGTCGCCGCCGTCAACAGCTTCATCGACAGCATCGTCGACGCCTGACGCGCGCTTTCTATTTGCACGCAGAGGCGCAGAGACGCAGAGGCGCTGCGATGCGGAGCAAACGCACGAGACTTCCGCATGCGCCACTTCCCTTTTTGCCGGGCTTTGCCCGGCAAAGGTAATCAGGCGACAGGAAACGGGAGCCGGCCAAACATACAGTCCCCTCTGCGTCTCTGCGCCTCTGCGTGAGTCCTTCCTTATTCTTCTTCGCGCCTTCGCGTGAATCAAACCCCTTCCAGCCGCCGCACCACTTCATCCGCGATCGTCAGCGAAGCCGTCAGGCCTGGGCTTTCGATGCCGAAAAGATTGACGAGGCCGGCGAGCCCATGTGCTTCCGGCCCGGCAATCATGAAATCGCTGTCGCCGCGGGCGAGCTTGGGGCGGATGCCGGCATAGGCCGGCGCCAGCGCACCGTCGGGCAGGCCCGGCCAGTAGCGCCGGATCGCCGCATAGAATGCCTCGCCGCGCGTGGCATCGACGCGATAGTCGGGCGTCTCGCTCGCCGCGATCCATTCGACATCCGGCCCGAAGCGCGCCCCGCCGCCCATGTCGAATGTCAGATGCACGCCGAGCCCGCCATCGCCGGACGGGGCCGGATAGATCAGCCGCGAAAACGGCGCCCGCATCGCACAGGAAAAATAATTGCCGCGCGCGAAATGGAGCGCCGGCACCCGGGACCCGTCGAGACCTTCGATGGTCTGCGCCACGCGGGCTGCAGCGAGCCCCGCCGCATTGACCAGCATTTTCGTTTTCAGCCGCGTCCCGCCCGCATCGACGACAAAGCCGTCCGCTACCCTCTCGATCCGCAAGGCCTCGCTGTTGAAGGCGATGGCGCCGCCCGCATCTTCGAGCTCGCCGCGCAGGGCCAGCATATAGGCATGGGCATCGAGGATTCCGGTCGAGGGCGAGAGCAGCGCGGCTTCGCAGGCGAGCGCCGGTTCCAGCGCGCGGGCCTCGGCGCCGGTCAGCAGCGTCAGGTCGTCGACGCCATTGGCGCGGGCCCGCGCGGCGATCCCTTCGAGCCGCGCGGCCTCGGCGCCGTCGCTGGCGACGATCAGTTTGCCCATGCGCTTGTGCGGCAGCTTCCGCGTTTCGAGAAAATCGTAAAGCGCCGTGCGCCCGGCCACGCAGAGCCGCGCCTTCAGGCTGCCCGCGCCATAATAGATGCCCGCATGGATCACCTCGCTGTTGCGCGACGAGGTTTCGGTGCCGATGGCGCCATGCCGTTCCAGCACCACCACCTCGCGGCCTTTCAAGGCGAGCGCCCGCGCGCAGGCAAGCCCCACAACGCCGGCGCCGATCACCACGGCTTCGATTTCATGCGTGTCGGTCAAGGGCGGCGGTCTTTCGGTTCTGGTGTGGCGGTCCCTCCAGAAGTGCCGGAGAACGGTGAGGGTGGCAAGGGGTGGGGATGTGTGCCGGAAGCTCCAAAGTCGGCGCCGCCGCTCGCACCGAACACGGGCCTCAACCCGTCACCTTGAATCGCACCGGACCGGACACCGAAATGGGCTCTCCGGGTCGCACCGCAAAACACCCCCATCACGTCCCCATCAAAAGCACCGTTCCGATCTCCGAACCGGTCCCTCAAATCGTCTGCGAATTCGTCTCTCAAAACCGATCACAACCGGGGATAAGTGCCCGCGGTGCCCGGGGACAACTTGTTCCGAAATCCGTTTGTGACAGTTTTTTGACAGTTCCGTGACAGAGGAGGGGTCCGCTGTCGCTTTCGGCTGTCACAAAAGACTTATCCCCGGCCTTTCGGAACCCCTTAAAATCCGCTCACGGATCAATAGCGGGCAGCCTTGCGCGCCACCGGTCCGTCGTCGGTCAGCGCGATATGGGTCAGCGTCTGCTCGTCGTGGTTCATCCGCCAGGAGAGCAGCTTTTGCGCATGTTCAAGAATCAGAGGAAGATATTCGGGCTTTGCCGCGAGATTCTCGAATTCATGCGGGTCTTTTTCGAGGTCGAAAAAGAGCGGCGGCAGATGCGTGAAGTGGACATATTTGTAGCGCGGCCCGCGCAGCACGTTCATCGTGCATTGATGCAGCGTCAGGCCGAGGCGCTTCTCCGCGCTGTCGTCGGCCGGGTCGCGGAAATCATATTCCCAATGGGCTTCCTTGCGCCAGTTTTCGGGCGCGCGGGTCGTCGTCAGAAAGGGCATCAGCGACTTACCGTCGCATTGCACCGGCGTTTCGGCGCCGATGAAATCGAGCATGGTCGGCATGATGTCGACATTCTCCGTGAACTGATCAACGACGCGCCCGCGCGCCGCATCGGCGGCGGGGCGCGGGTCGCGGACGATCAACGGAATATAATACGAAGCGTCGAACCAGCCGCATTTACCGAGCAGCCAGCGGTCGCCCATCTGTTCGCCGTGATCGGAGGTGAAGACGATCAGCGTGTTGTCCCAGCGGCCGGTTTCCTTCAGAAAGGCGAAGACACGACCCAGCGCCGCGTCGACTTCCGACATCAGTCCGTAATAGACGGCTTTCAGTCTGCGGAGCTTTTTCTCGTCGGCCGGCGCGCGGAAGAGCTTGCGGCCGAGCTGGTGTTCGAGCCAGGGATGCTGCGCCGCTTCTTCTTCCGGTGTTTCCTTGCGCGCGAAGCCAGGCACCTCCTTCGGGTCATACATCGCGTTGTAGGGTTCGGGCGCGACGAAAGGCGGATGCGGACGCAGCAGCGAAAGATGCGCGATGAAGGGTTTTTCGGATTCGTCGATGAATTCCATCAGGCGGTTGGTCAGGAAGGCCGTGTCGTCGACTTCGTTCGGATAGACCAGCGGGCGGGGGACCGCCGCGCCGTCCTCATATTCCGGGCCCGGCGCGCGGTGGCCATAGGCGTAGCGAATGTCTTCCGGCACTTCGAAGCCGCGCTGTTTCAGATCGTCCGTCCACGGCGTTGGCCAGGTGCCCATCATGCAGATCGGGCGAATGCCGGGCAGCGGGCCTTCATAGGTCATCAGCCACGGGCTTTCGGGATCCTCCTCGCGCGGGTCCTGGCTGGTGTCGGTATAGCCGAAGAGAACCGGGTCGTAGCCGATGCGCGCCGCCTCCTTGGCCCAGTTGGTGTGGCGCGCGTCGAGCGGCGTGCCGTTGGTCGCCGAGCGGTGGTTCTGCAGATACATGCCGGTATGCAGCGAGGCGCGCGACGGACCGCAGGGCACGGTGTTGGCGAAGTGATTGCGGAAAAGAACACCGTCGGCGGCCAGCGCGTCGAGGTTCGGCGTCCTGACCGTCGGATGGCCGCGGGCCGACAGGCATTCGCCCCGCCACTGGTCGGCGGTGATGAAAAGGACGTTCATGGATCCGGCCATTGCCGTCGCGCTCCCCTGCGGTTTTTCCGTGTCTGCAAGACTATGCGCCGGGTGCGACAGGCCGACAACAGGGGCCGTGTCGGGGGGTGCGGCGCCGTGTCCGGGCGATATGCGGCGGTTAACCGGATTGAGGGGTTGAAAAGCCGGGGCCGCTGCGGCATCTATGTGCCGGCCCTCTTGCGGGGGCGCGCGCCTTTCCAACATCCGGCAAGAAAATCAAATGGCGAAGATCACCTTTATCGAGCACAACGGCACGGAACACGCGATCGATGTCGAGAACGGCATGACCGTGATGGAAGGCGCCATCAAGAATTCGATCCCGGGCATCGATGCCGATTGCGGCGGCGCCTGCGCCTGCGCGACCTGCCATGTCTATGTGGCCGATGCGTGGAAGGAGAAGGTCGGACCGGCCGAGAGCATGGAAGAAGACATGCTCGATTTCGCCTTCGACGTGCGCGAGAATTCGCGTCTGTCGTGTCAGATCAAGGTGACGGACGAGCTCGACGGGCTTGTCGTCAACCTGCCCGAAAAGCAGTTCTGAGACGTCGTTTTTCTTTTCATTCGTCTTTCACATCAGCACAGCGTTTGCACCGTCTGGCGCGCCAGCGCGTGCAGCGCTTCTTTCGTTTCGCCGGCACGCGCCCTGACGGCAAGGCTGTGCAGAACCGAAGCCGCGATGCGCGCAAGGGCAGCGGTGTCGGCATCGGGCGGCAGGTATCCGTCGGCCTTGGCCTTCGCGAACGGAATTTCGAGTCCCTCGTCAATTTCTTCGAGCGCCGTTTTCAGCGCCGCGCGAATGTCGGCATCCATCGCGGCTTCCACCGGCGCGGTGCAGATGATGAAGCAGCCGCGCGGACCGTCCGGACCCGACATATAAATCTCGATCGCATCGTGGAAGAAGTTGCGCAATGTCGTGTCGAGCGGCGCATCGCTCTCGGCGGTGCGGGCGAGGGCGGCGCGCAACTGTCCGGCAAAACATTCGAAGGATTTCAGGTAGAGCGATTTCTTGTCGCCGAACGCCGCATAGAGGCTTGGGCGGTTCATGCCCGTCGCCGCGGCCAGCGCGTCGAGCGAGGTGCGGCTGAAACCGTTTGCCCAGAAAGTTTCCAGCGCCTGCCACAATGCGACATCGGGGTCATAGGCACGCGGCCGTCCACGGGGCTTCTCCGGCATTTTTGTACCAATTCGCAAAAAATCATTGACGCCAAGCGCGGACTGAATATTATTCGGATCGGTACAAAAATTCAATTCGCGGGAGGCATTCATGGATCTCTATTTCGCGCCAATGGCTTGCTCGATCGCCACGCGCATCGCCCTTTACGAGTCAGGGCTGGGCGAGGCAGCTTCCTTCCATCCGGTGACGCTCGCGACCAAGCAGCTGGCGGACGGCTCCGACTTCTACGCGATCAATCCGAAGGGGCAGGTGCCGACGCTGCGGCTCGACGACGGGCAATTGCTCACCGAAGGTCCGGCCGTGCTGCAATATGTTGCCGACCGCAATCCGGATGCCGGTCTGGCGCCGGCCGGCGGAACGATGGAACGCTACCGCTTGCAGGAATGCCTCAACTTCATCGCGACCGAACTGCACAAGCAGGTGCTTGCCGCGATCTTCAATCCGACATCGCCGCCCGAGGCGAAGGCGTTTGCCCGCGACCAGGTGGCGCCGGTGAAGTTCGGCGCGCTGGCGCAGATGCTGGAGGGACGGCGCTATCTGATCGGAGACCGGTTCACGGTTGCCGATGCCTATGCGTTTTTCGTTCTGACGCTGTGCGGATTTGCCGGCATCGATCGCAGCCGCTGGCCGGTGCTCGAGACCTACTATGCCGATCTTGCACAGCGGCCCAGCGTTGCGCGCGCCTTGTCGGAAGAAATGGCTCTGAGCAAGAAGGGCTGAACTTGTGTCGCCGGCGACTGTCAGTCGCCGGTACCAGTCGCGCGCGGCTTGGCGTCGAAGACGTCGTATTCGTGCGCGATCGATCTCTCGATCAGCAGGCGCCAGAGCGGCTCGGCGATGGCGCGCGAGAGGCCTGCACGGTCGGCTTCGGCGAGCACCTTCTGCACAACCTCCTCGATCCTCGCTTCGTCGCGTACCCGCGTCCGCTCACCCTTGATCGCGCCGGCCTGTTCGATATAGGTCTGGCGCTCGGCCAGCAGCTTCACCAGTTCGCGGTCGATCCGGTCGATCTCGCGGCGGACATCCGCCATGGTGTTGCACTTGACCATTCTCGTCTCCGCGTCTTTGGCTGCGTCCGGCTTAAAATAGGGCGGCCGGGGCGAATGTCACAGGGGGCGTACCGCCGCAAATCGCCGCGGGACGCCACGTTTTTGCAATTTCCGCTTGGCGGCGGGCCTTCGCGCCCCTATATAAGCGGCGCAGATTGTGAAATACATTAAATCACAAATTTTGCAAGTTATTTTGGCTCCAGACACGGAGCGAAACCAGACAGGTGCCGGCTATGACGCAGGAAACGATTTCGACAGATGTGGTCATCATCGGGGCAGGGCCGTGCGGCCTGTTTGCCGTGTTCGAGCTCGGCCTGCTCGACATGAAATGCCATCTGATCGACATTCTCGACCGATCGGGCGGGCAATGCGCCGAACTCTATCCGGAGAAGCCGATCTACGACATTCCCGGGCTTCCCGTCGTCAGCGGTCAGGAACTGACCGACCGGCTGATGGAACAGGCCGCGCCCTTCAAGCCGGAATTCCACTACAACGAAATGGTCGAGGAACTCGAAAAGCTGCCCGACGGGCGCTGGCGGGTGAAGACCGATGGCGGTCTCGTCTTCGAGGCGAAGGTTGTCGTGATCGCGGCCGGCGGCGGGAGCTTCCAGCCGAAGAAGCCGCCGATTCCCGGCATCGAGGCCTATGAGGGCAAGTCGGTCTTCTATGCGGTCAAACGCATGGAAACCTTCCGTGGCAAGAACATTCTGATTTCCGGCGGCGGCGATAGTGCGCTCGACTGGACGATCAATCTGCAGCCCGTCGCAGCTTCCATGCAGCTTATCCATCGGCGCGACGGCTTCCGTGCGGCGCCCGACAGCGTCAACAAGATGCACAAGCTGGTCAAGGACGGAAAGATGCAGTTCCATCTCGGCCAGATCACGGCGTTGCATGGCGACAACGGCCAGCTTTCGGGCGTGACCGTCAAGGGCAACGACGGCAAGGATTACCAGCTCGAATGCGATACGCTGCTGCCGTTCTTCGGCCTGACGATGAAGCTCGGTCCGATCGCCAACTGGGGCCTCAATCTGCATGAGAACCTGATCCCGGTCGATACCGAGAAATTCCAGACCAATGTCGAGGGCATTTTCGCCATCGGCGACATCAATACGTATCCGGGCAAGCTGAAGCTCATTCTGTCGGGCTTCCACGAAGCGGCGCTGATGGCGCAGGCGGCGTTCCGTTACGCCAATCCGGATGCCAAGGTCACCTTCCAGTACACGACCTCCTCGACCAGCCTGCAGAAGAAGCTGGGTGTCGCCTGAACCGTATCGGGAGCCAGGGAATGCGTATCGTTCTTGTGGACCAGAAAGGGCTCGAACATGAGCTCGAAGCTGCCGAGGGTTGGCGGGTGATGGAAATCATTCGCGACTACGGCTTTCCGATTGTTGCCGAGTGCGGCGGCGCCTGCGCTTGTGGCACCTGCCAGGTGGAAGTCGATCCCGAATGGACGGCAAAGCTCCACCCGCCGCGCGAGGACGAACTCGACATGCTTGACCAGAATTACGGCGGCGACTGGTCGCGGCTTTCCTGCCAGCTGATCATGACGCCAGCACTCGACGGGTTGCGTCTTCGTATCGCAGACGTGGCGTTGCGCGAGGCGGCCTGAGGGCTGGCGAAGCGGCGTGTCCGGGTTCAGAATGCATTTCATGACCCGTCGATTCCTTCATGTCTTTCTGACCGTTCTGGCGCTTGCCGTCGTCGCGTCGCCGCATCACGCGGCCATTGCCGATCCATCCGCCGGTATTGTTCAGACGACGCTCTATTTCGGGCTCGATCGCGGCGATGGCGGTAGTGTCGGCGAGTGCGGCTGGCGTCGATTTCTCGCCGAGACGGTGACACCGCGCTTTCCCGACGGGCTGACCGTTGTCGACGCCTATGGCCAATGGCGCGACACCGAGCGTGCCGATGCGGCCATCGTGAGAGAAGCGACCAAGGTCGTTATTGTCGTTCACAATGCGACGCCGGATACTGCGGCGGCCCTGGCCGCGATCAAGGCCGACTACATGGCGCGCTTCGGGCAGCGATCTGTTTTCCATACGGAAGCGCCGGTTCATGTTGTCGAATAGTTTTTCCCTGTCGAGTTTCCGCCATGCTGGCTGCTGCACCGTTGATTGAGAAAGAGTTGGAGGTGTGGCCGGGCCTGCTCCGGCTGGCGGCAGCGGGAGAGGGCGCGCGCGATGCACTCGATATGGGTATGGACATGGCGCGCGAGATTTCGCTGACGCTGATGGCCGATGCCGAACTTCTTGCAGGCGGATCGGCCGAAATTTTGCCGCGCGGCAAGGCTGGCCGGCTTGCGTTGGAGGCGTACCAGACATTGCGTGATGCTCTGCCGGCCAGCGAAATGCCGCCGCCTCTGGCTGCCTTGCCGGGTGCGGTTTGCGATACGGTTCTTGCGGCCATGCGCGCGGGCGGCCGGACGGTCCTGGTCTCGGTGGGCGACGTGATGGCGGTTCATCAGGAGGCCGGCGAGATCCTGCCTTTGCGGACGGGCCTGCCGCCGATACTTCATGAATTTTGCGGGGCGCTGGGTGCGGGGCTGCAGGGCGGCGTGGCCCTCGGGGGCAGTCGGTCCGCCATGCCGACCTCGGGGCTTGCCGATCTCGTGGCCGTACAGACGCGTGGGGCGGCGCTGGCGGGTCTTGTGGCCGCGATGCTTGCCGATGCCGCGGATGTGGCCGGCGCCGTGCGTCTGGCCGGAGATCTGCGCGACAGGCTTCTGGCGATGGCATGGAGGGGGCGTCGCGCTACCGGCGCTGCGGGGCTTGTCGAGCCGGAGGCAGTCTGGCAGGCGCTTTCGGCGGCGGTTCGGCTGGCCAGTGCTTTGCGTGACAAACGGCTGCTACGCGCGGCGGCGATGGGCCTCAAGGGACGGGGGCGCACCGTTGGCCCGGTCGATGGCGACCGGTTGTTGCGCTTCGGCGTTTCGGAGTGGCGCTAGCGAAAGGCCGGCGTCATACTCCGCGCTATTCAAAGGATCGGGAGAAACGCGCCATGGGCTTCTACGAAAACAGGATCGTGCCGCATATCATCAACTGCGCCTGCGGGACCAAGCCAATCCGCTATCAGCGCAAGAAGGTGGTGCCGATGGCCGAGGGAACAGTGCTTGAGATAGGCATCGGTACCGGCCTCAATCTTCCCTATTACGATCCGGCGAAAGTCACTCGCGTGATCGGGCTCGATCCATCCGAAGCATCCTGGAAACTTGCCGGCGAACGGGCAAGTGACCTGCCGTTTCCGGTCGAGTTCATCGGCCTGCCGGGCGAGCAGATTCCGCTTGATGACAAGAGCGTCGACACGGTGCTCTGTACTTTCAGCCTGTGTACCATTCCCGATCCGGTGAAAGCGCTTGAAGGCATGAGGCGGGTGCTGAAGCCGGGCGGCAAACTGGTTTTCTGCGAGCATGGCGCGGCGCCGGATGCCGGCGTGCTGAAGTGGCAGGACCGCATCAATCCGGTGTGGAAGGTGCTGTTCGGCGGTTGCAATCTCAACCGCAAGATGCCGGCGCTTATCGAGGAAGGCGGGTTCCGTATCGCCGATCTGCAGAGCATGTATCTGCCGTCGACGCCGCGCGTTGCGGGCTTCAACTACTGGGGCGTGGCGCAGGCCTGAGTATTTTCTCGCCGCTGGAGATTTTCTCTTGTCGCTGTCCGTCATCGGTGCCGGTTTTGGACGTACGGGAACGCTGTCGCTGAAGATGGCGCTGGAGCAACTCGGCTTCGCGCGGTGTCATCACATGATGGAGGTCTTTGCCCATCCCGATCAGGCGTCTGTCTGGCATGCGGCGGCACGCGGCGAGAAAATCGATTGGGATGCGCTGCTGGAGGGCTATCGCGCCAGCGTCGACTGGCCAAGTTGCCATTTCTGGCGTGAACTTGCGGCGTATTATCCGGATGCGCGGGTGATCCTTTCGACGCGCGACCCAGGGCGCTGGTACAAGAGCATTTCACAGACAATCTTCAGAGTGATGGAAGACGATCCGCCACCGGCGGGGCCGGGGCAGGATGTGCTGGGGATGGCCAAGTATATCGTCCAGGAAAAGACCTTTGGCGGGCGGACCGACGAGGCGCATGTGCTCGATGTTCTGGCGCGGCATGAAGCAGAGGTAAAACGGACAATCGCGCCGGCGCGGCTGCTTGTATTCGATGTCGCCGAGGGTTGGGGGCCGCTGTGCCGCTTTCTGGGCGTTGCCGTGCCGGAAGTGCCTTTCCCGCGCAGCAATTCGACCGAGGAATTCAACGCACGGCAGAAAGAGTAGGCCGCTTGACGCGCCCTTGCCCGAAGTCTAGAACAAAACAAGAACAAAAGGTTTTGTCTCATGTCGCAGGTTTCACAACAGGATGCCAAGGCTGTATTGCTCGCCGATCTCAAGGCCCGGATTGCCAAGCCGTCCAACGGATTTGATGTGGCGGCGGGGGGCGGGCGTGTCGTGCCACTGGGTGTGGATGCGATCGATGCGGCGCTGCCGGGGCGGGGGCTAAAGGCCGGTGCGTTGCATGAGGTAACCGCCGACGATTATCGCGACATGGGCGCAGCGACGGGGTTTCTGGCGGCGCTTGCCGTGCGTCTTGCGGAGGGCGGATTTTCGCCGGTGCTCTGGTGCGGCGTGGCGCAGCCGCCTTTCGATATCGGCGCGCTTTACGGACCTGGGCTTGCGAGTTTCGGGCTCGACCCGGCGCGGCTTGTGCTCGTGCACCCGGCCTCGGCCACGGATTGTCTGTGGGCGATGGAGGAGACGCTACGTTCCGGCGCCTTTGCCGTCGTCGTTGGCGAGATTGACGGCCGTGTTTCCGCGCTCGATCTGACGGCCACGCGCCGGCTGCAACTGGCGGCGGAAGAAAAAGGAGTACCGGCGCTCCTGTTCACGGGACATGAGGGTGGGGCAGCAAGTGCTGCGGCCACGCGCTGGCGTGTCTCTGCCCTGCCGAGTTCACTCATTCCCGATACGGATAAGTTTGGCGGACTGATCGAGGCGCCAGGCTGGCGCATGGCGCTAACGCGATCGCGGGGCGGTGTGCCTGGCGCATGGAATGTGACATGGCATGCGCGCGACAGGCGTTTCATGCTTGCCGACAACAAGATGTTGTCTTCTGCAGGGGAGAAGCCGTATATCCCGGCCGGAAAGCGTGCGGTGCCGCTCAGGCAAAGCGCCTGAACTACCAACGCCTGTAAGGATAGGGATAGTAGCCCGGCCACGGCCCCCAGAAGGGTGGTGGCGTTTGCGCGCGGCGCAGTGCCTGCGTGTTTGCTTCCTGCGCGCGAATTTCCTTCAGCTTCAACTGGCAACTGGCGAAGGCTTCGGTGCCGGGTGTGAAACCGAGCCGTTCGCATTCGGCAGCGTCGGCCTCTGTCTGTGCGGCGGCGCGTGCGGCCTGTTCCTGCGGGCTTGCGCAAGCGGCAAGCGCAAGCAGCGCCAGGAGGATCAGAGTGGTTTTTGCGACCTTCATGCGATCTTCCTCCGGTCAGAACCCTTTGCTGACACCGATGCCGACACCAAAGCCGATATTGGGCGATCGGCTGCCTTCTTCCCTCGCGCGGATTTCCTTCATCTTCAGCCGGCAATTGCCGTAGGCCTCGGTCCCTGGCTCGAAGCCGAGATCGGTGCAGTTCTTGTGATCGATGGCGTCGAGACGTGCCTGCTCGGCTTTCGGATCGGCACAGGCGGCCAGTGCCAGCGGCGCAAGCAGCGCGAGAAGGATGAGCGGATGCTTCGTCATGGAGTGATGCCTTTCAGGGGTAACCGAATTCATCCTACGCCTTTTTCGGGCGAAATCAGGGCACCCGAAATTCGACTCGCATTCGGAAGGCGGCTGAGTCAAAGTATCTGTTCTCTTTTTGTTCCATTGGACTTGTCCGGCTATGCATATGGATCCAGAAAGGCGGATTGCTGCGGTCTGGCTGCCGCATTGGCCGGTGGAGCGGCGTCATCGAGCGTTCCGGCGAACAAGCGGCAAGATTTCGGTGTCCGGGGCGCCGCTGGCGCTGATCGCGTCTGGGCAAGGGGGCATGCATGTGACGGCATGCAATGCCGCTGCGGCGGCGACCGGCATCGCACCGGGGCAATCTGTGCCCGATGCGATGACGCTTTGCCCGAAGCTTGATCTGCAGGCCGCCGATTTTGCTGCCGACCGGACAGCTCTGAAAAGGCTTGCACTTTGGTGCGGGCGCTACACGCCCTGGACGGCGGTCGATCCCGTGGGTATTGGCGAGATTCCCGACGGGATCGTGCTCGATATCAGCGGTTGCGATCATCTTTTCGGCGGTGAGGAAGCTCTTCTTGCCGATTTGCGGCGGCAACTTCACGGGTTTGGACTGACGGTGCGCGTGGCGATCGCCTCGACACCGGGGGCGGCCTGGGCGCTGGCGCGGTTCGGCGCTGCGCCCGTCATCGCGCCGCCGGGGAGTGAGGCGGATGCGCTCGCAACATTACCGGTGGCCGCACTCCGGCTTTCGGATGCGGCGGTCGACGGGTTGATGCGGCTCGGTCTCAAGCGTGTCGGCAATCTCTACGGCAAACCGCGCGCCCCCATTGCTGCCCGTTTCGGACGGGAGGTGGCGCTGCGTCTCGACGAAGCATTGGGATTTGCACGCGAGCCAATCTCGCCACTGCGCCCGCCCGCACCTTTTCGCGCCCGCGGGGTTTTTGCCGAGGGGCTGACGCGCACCGAAGATATCGAGGAGGCGGTCCGGCTTCTCGCCGGCGAACTTTGCCGATTGCTTGCAAGCGAGCGCCGGGGTGCGCGACAGCTCGAATTGACACTCTTTCGCGCCGATGGCGAAGTGACGCGGCTTTCGGCCGGCACTGCCGCTGCATCGCATGACGCCCTTCATCTTGCCCGACTTTTCCGGGAGAAACTCGGACAGGCAGGTGACGATTTCGATACAGGTTTCGGCATTGAAGCGGCGATGCTGGCCGCGACCGCGGTCGATCCATTGGCGCCGGCACAGGACAGTTTCGATGCCGAGGGTGCTGGTGCAGAAGCCCTGGCGCAGATCATCGACCGGCTCGGCGCCCGGCTTGGCCATGAGCGCATCGTCCGGCTCGAACCGCGCGCCAGCCACGTTCCCGAACGCGCCGTCGTTTCCGTGCCCGCGCTCAAGGGGGTGACACCGGCGATGCAGGGTTGGCGGGTGCAGGTGGAAGAACAGATGGCGGCGGCGCTGACAGGATATCTTGCCCGGCCCTTGCGGCTTCTGACCCGGCCGGAGCCTGTTGAAACGGTCGCCGAGGTACCGGAAGGCCCGCCCCGGATATTCCGCTGGCGGCGTGTCACGCACCGGGTAACGCGATCCGAGGGGCCAGAACGGATCGCACCCGAATGGTGGCGGTCCGGCGGCCGCCGGACGCGCGATTACTACCGCGTGGAAGACGCCGAGGGGCGGCGCTTCTGGCTCTATCGCGATGGGCTTTACCTGCGCGACAAGGCCGGCCCGCGATGGTATCTGCACGGCATTTTCGAATGAATGTGCCATTCGCAGAGCTTGCGGTTGCGACCAATTTCAGTTTCCTGCGCGGGGCGTCGGGTGCCGATGAGCTGGTGCAGGCGGCAAAGGCGCAAGGGCTTGCGGCGATCGGCGTTGCCGACCGCAATACGCTGGCGGGCGTCGTGCGTGCACATGCGATGGCGAAAGAGGAAGGCTTGCGCCTTCTCGTCGGTACGCGGCTGGTGACGATGGACGGCTTCGAAGTCATCGCCTATCCGCAGGACCGGGCAGGTTATGCGCGGTTGACGCGGCTTCTCACGCTCGGCAACCGACGGACGGTCAAGGGGCAATGCCATCTGACGCTCGGCGATGTGCTGGAACATGGCGCGGGGCAATGCTTCATCGCCATGCCGCCTGCCTTGCCGGGCGGGGATTTTGTCGCCGCTCTGGCGCAGCTTGCACAAGCTTTCCCAGGTTCGGTCTGGCTCGGTTTGACGCCGCTCTACCGCGCCGACGACAAACGCCGGTTCATTCTTCTCGACCGTATGGCACGGGAAACGGGTGTTCCGCTCGTTGCCACCAATGACGTGCTTTACCATGCACCAGACCGCAAGCCGCTGGCCGACGTCGTGACCTGTATCCGTGAACACTGCACGCTGGCGGATGCCGGATTCCGTCTCGAAGCGAATGCCGAACGGCATATAAAAAGCGGGGCGGAAATGGCACAGCTTCTCGCTCATGCACCACAAGCACTTGCTGCGCCGTTCGACATTGCGGCGCGTTGCACGTTCTCGCTTGACGAGCTTCGTTACGAATATCCGGCCGACAACTTTTCCGAGAGCGAGACGCCGCAGAAGCTACTCGAAAGGCTGACATGGGCCGGAGCAGCGGATCGGTTTCCCGATGGCATCAACGACAAGATCCGATCAACCCTCCTGCATGAGCTCGAGCTGATCGATGCAATGAATTACGCGCCCTATTTTCTGACCGTTCACGATATTGTGCGCGAGGCCCGAAGCCGGAACATTCTTTGTCAGGGCCGTGGTTCTGCGGCCAATTCCGTCGTTTGCTACTGCCTTGGAATCACGTCTGTCGATCCAACCGAGATCAATCTTCTGTTCGAGCGGTTCATTTCGAAGAACCGCAACGAGCCGCCCGATATCGATGTCGATTTCGAGCATGAGCGGCGCGAGGAGGTGATCCAGTATATCTATGCGAAATACGGGCGGCATCGCGCAGGCATTGCTGCAACGGTCATTTCCTATCGTTCACGCAGCAGCATTCGCGATGTCGGCAAGGTTTTCGGATTGTCGGAGGATGTCGTCAACGCGTTGTCGCGCTCGACATGGGGCTGGTCGAACAGCGGTATCTCGGAAAAGGATGCGCGCGAGGCCGGGCTCGATCCCGGCGACGGGAACTTGCGGCAGGCGATTGCGCTGGCGCGGGAACTGATCGGCTTTCCGCGCCATCTTTCGCAGCATGTGGGCGGTTTCGTCATCACCAGGGGCCCACTGGAAGAGGTGGTGCCGATTCAGAATGCGGCGATGGACGACCGCACGTTCGTTGAATGGGACAAGGACGATCTCGACAAGCTGGGCATTCTCAAGATCGACGTTCTGGCGCTCGGTATGTTGAGCTGCATCCGGCGCGCCTTCGATCTTCTCGACAAGCATTACGGTATTCGCATGGGGCTTGCCGATGTGCCGCAAGGCGATGCGGCGGTCTATGACATGTTGTGCAACGCCGACGCCATCGGAGTATTCCAGGTCGAGAGCCGGGCGCAGATGTCGATGTTGCCGCGTTTGCGGCCTCGCTGCTTCTACGATCTGGTGGTCGAGGTGGCGATTGTCCGGCCGGGGCCCATCCAGGGCGACATGGTGCATCCTTATCTGCGGCGGCGAAACAAGGAAGAAGAGATTACCTATCCTTCCAAGGTTCTGGAGGAAGTGCTGCACAAGACCTATGGCGTGCCGCTGTTCCAGGAACAGGCGATGAAGATCGCGATTGTCGCGGCGGGTTTCACGCCGGGCGAGTCCGACCAGTTGCGGCGCGCCATGGCGACGTTCCGCAAATCCGGCACGATCGGCATATATCGCGACAAGTTTGTCTCCGGCATGCTTGCCAACGGATACGATGCCGACTTCGCCAAGCGTTGTTTCAAGCAGATCGAGGGATTCGCCGATTATGGTTTCCCCGAAAGTCATGCAGCAAGTTTTGCGCTTCTGGCCTATGTTTCCGCCTGGCTCAAATGCCATTATCCGGATGTCTTTTGTGCGGCAATTCTCAATTCGCAGCCGATGGGTTTTTATGCGGCCGCGCAGCTTGTGCGTGATGCGCAGAAGCATGGTGTCGAGGTCAGAGATGTCGATATCAACCATAGCGACTGGGATTGCACGCTGGAGGAGACGGACGAGGCCGGCAAGCATGCCGTGAGACTGGGCTTTCGGCAGGTCAGCGGATTTCACAAGGAGGCGGGTGCGGCCGTTGAAGAGATGCGGGGAAGCGGATTCGATTCCGTGCGTCATTTCTGGCTCAGGACCGGGCTCAAGCCTGCGATTGTCGAGCGGCTGGCGGATGCCGATGCCTTTCGGTCTTTGGGGCTCGATCGACGCGCGGCGCTCTGGGCCGTACGCGGGCTTGGCGGTTATGGCAGCGGGGGAAAGGGCACCATGCCCGCCCCCCTGCCTTTGTTTGCCGCGCTTGAGGAAGGCGGTTTTCAGCGCGCGGAGGAAATGGCACTGCCAGCCATGCCGCTCGGCGAGCATGTAGTCCTCGATTACGGGACACTCAGGCTGTCGCTGAAGGCACATCCGGTTTCCTTCCTGCGGTCGCGTTTCGCGGCGCAAGGTGTGACGCCCAATGCGGATCTTGAGAGAATCGCGAACGGTGCCCGGGTGACGCTGGCCGGGCTGGTGCTGGTGCGTCAGCGACCGGGAACGGCAAGCGGAGTCATTTTCGCGACGCTGGAGGACGAAACCGGTATCGCCAATATCATCATCTGGCCGAAGCTCTTCGAGAAGCGGCGACGTATCGTCATCACATCACGTTTTCTGCTGGTGCGTGGACGGGTACAGAAGGAAGGGATTGTCATCCATATCATCGCTGAAGAACTCGAGGACCGGACATATGAACTGGCCGGACTTTCCGAACTCGGCAGTATTGGCGAAACGATCCTGGCGCCGGCCGATGAAGGGAAGCGGCCATCGCGCTCCCGTGAAGTCGTGACGGCGCAACACGAGGCGCGGCGGCTGCGTGCGGCGCGCTTCGTCCCGAAGAGCCGCGATTTTCATTGAGCGGGCGTTTTCCGGAGAACCGCGAATTGCGCGGCGCTTCCCGCGACTTCACTTGCAATGAAAAGCCACAGCAGAGGTGTTGCCCCCATCCCGATCGCGTAAAGAATGAGGATTGTCACGGCGAGACGGGCACGGGCATCCATGCGTGCCAGATCGGGCGCCGGACGGCGCAGCCGCGCCAGTGCCCAGACAACCCCCAGTACACCCATGATATGAACGAACATCAGGCCGAAAGGCCCCGTTTCGAACATGATCGAGGGAGTGTCCAATCCGATTCCCCTGTCGGCGAAGTAAAGCAGCGAGATCACCGCTTCCGCAACAAAGGGCAATGCGAAAGGCAGCGTGATCGCGAGATCGATCCAGGCGATGGCCCGGATCACCCGAGCCTGCGTGTCACTTCCGGTCATCTGTCTCTCCCCTATCCGATGCGACATCCGGTCCCCTGGAGGCCTGCGCGCATATCCGCATGGACTCTGCTATACATGGTGCTGGATGTGAACAGGCGATCAGCGGCGGAGGCATCTTGCGACAGCGCACGATCTGGGTCGGCGGCTTTGCCGCTGCAATAATTCTGCTGGCCGGTGTCACTTATCTGCTGTTCCTGCAGCCTCCAACCGTACTCGTCGCAACACCGACACGCGGGCTGGCCGTCGAGGCCGTCTATGCGACCGGAACCGTGGAGCCGATCCGATATGCGCGAGTCGGAACGAAGGTTTCCGGGCGCCTGACCGAGGTGGTGGCGCGCGAGGGCGCGCCCGTGGAGGCCGGGCAGGTTCTTGCCGTCATCGACGCGCGTGAAGAAATTTCGCGTGTTCAGGAACTCAGTGCGCGATTGCAACTTGCCGCGTCCGAGCTTGAGCGCACCCGCACCCTGCGGCGCGCCGGACATGTGAGTGCGGCGGTTCTCGATCAGATGGAAACAGCACATGCCGCCGCACTTGCCGCACTCAAGGGAGCGCAGGCGCGGCTCGACGAGCATTTCATTACAGCGCCTGTTGCGGGCACGATCCTGCGATCCGAAAACCAGCTGAAGATTGGCGACATGGCCCAGCCGGGGCAGGTGCTTTTCATGGTCGGCGATGCGACGGCCCTGCAGATCGATGCCGAAGTCGATGAAGAGGACATTCTGAAAGTCGCCGACGGCCAGGAAGCATTGATCCGCGCCGATGCGTTTGACCAGCAGGTGCTTCGCGGGACGGTCAGCGGCATTACCCCGCATGGCGATCCGATCGCGCGTACCTATCGTGTCTATATCGCGCTGCCCGACGACACGCCGCTCGTCTCCGGCATGACCACCGAGATCAACATCGTCGTGCGACGCGAGGAGAACGCGCTTCTGGTGCCCCTTTCCGCGATCACGGGCGGCGCCGTCTGGGTCGTCGAGGATGGGCGCACACAACTCCGGCCGGTGACGCTTGGCGCCGTCGGAAATATGGAAGCCGAAATTCTGACCGGCCTTTCGGAAGACGACATCATCGTCGTCAATTCGGCGGCCGGGATTGCCGAGGGCCGGCGCGTTCGGCCGGACGCGCGCGACAGGGAATAGGCGATGTTCTGGCGCGTCAGCATGGGCATTGCGGCGGCGCAGCTTCGGCACCGGCGCCGTCAGACGCTTGTTTCGACGCTGGGTGTTGCGCTGGGTGTCGGTTTCTTCGTCGCGACCTCGGCGCTGATGTCGGGCTCCGAGCAGGACATGGTCAAGCGCCTGCTCGACAATGCGCCGCATATCACGATCAAGGATGAGTTCCGCGAGGCCGCGCCGCAGCCCGTGTTCATTGCCTTTCCCGAAGGTGCGGTGACGCTGACCAATACCAAGCCGCGCGAATATCTTCGCGGGATCAAGAACCACGGTGCGATGGTCGAGGAACTCTCGCGCCAGCCCGGCGTCATTGCCGAGGCGGCGTTGATGGGGCAGGCGATCATCCGCTATGCGTCGAAGGATGCGAGTGCCGGCATTGCCGGCATCGACCCGGAGAAGGAGCGTTTTCTTACCACTATCGAATCCGACATGCGGGAAGGCAGCCTGATGCGGCTCAAGACGGCGTCGCAAGGCATCGTGATCGGCCAGGGCATGTCGATCCGCCTCGGCCTCGGTATGGACGATCTCGCAACCGTCGTGTCGCCGGCCGGACTCGTGCGGCGCATGAAGGTCGTCGGCATTTTCCGGACGGGCAACCTGCTGCTCGATGAGGGGCAGGCCTATATGCTGATCAAGGATGCGCAAGTTCTGCTCGACAAACCGTTCATTGCCAACCGTATCCGCATCAAGATAACCGATCCCGACGCAGCCGAGGATTACGCATCGCAGCTCGAAAGCCGCTGGGGCTATCGCACCGAGTCCTGGCAGGAGGTCAATCGTGACTTTCTCGGGCTGTTCATCGTGCGCAACATCATCACCTATTCGATCGTCGGGGCGATCATGGCGGTGGCCGCGTTCGGCATATTCAACATCATCTCGACGGTGGTGATGGAAAAACGGCGCGATATCGCGATCCTGATGTCGATGGGATTTCGGGCCGGCGATATCGAGCGGATCTTCCTGGTGCAGGGTGTTTTCGTCGGCCTGATCGGCATGTTTCTGGGCTGGGGCCTGGGGCTCATCTTGCTGCAGATGCTGGGAACGGTCGAAATCACGGTGCCGGGCCTGATGGATACGCAGAAGCTGCCGCTCGAAAAGGGTCCGTTCCAGTTCGGCGTCGGTGGTGCCTTTGCGCTGATTTCCGCGGTCGTGGCGGCCTGGTTCCCGGCGCGCAAGGCGGCGGCTGTGCGGCCGGTCGACATCATCCGGGGTGCGACATGAGCGCGGATGGCAAGGTGCCGGTCATCGAACTCAAGGGCGTGACGCGCATTCTGCAGGAAGCCGTGCCTGTGACGCTGGTGCGCGATATCGATCTCGTCATCCGGCGCGGCGAATTTGTCAGCGTTACCGGACCGTCCGGTTCGGGCAAGTCGTCTTTGCTCTACCTGCTCGGGCTGCTCGACCTGCCGACCGAGGGGCGTGTGCTGATCGACGGTATCGACACGTCCGGCTATTCGTCCGACAAGCTGGCCGATGTGCGGCTCGCCAAGCTCGGTTTCGTGTTCCAGTTTCATTTCCTGCTGCCCGAGTTCACAGTGCTGCAGAACGTGACGCTGCCAATGATCAGGCTTGGCCGTCTGACCGAAAGGGAAATCCACGCGCGTGGCATGGCGCTGCTCAGGGATTTCGAGATCGACGACCAGGCCAGGAAGCGGCCGGACCAATTGTCGGGCGGGCAGCGTCAGCGCGTTGCCGTTGCAAGGGCGCTTGCCAACGATCCGGCGGTGATCCTTGCCGACGAGCCGACCGGCAATCTCGATATGCGCAACAGCGAGATCGTGCAGGGCATTTTCGCCGATCTCGCCGCGAAGCAGGGCCGCACCGTTGTTGCCGTGACGCATGACAAGGATTTTGCCGATTCCGCGCCGCGCAATGTGCATCTGGTCGACGGGAAGATCGACAGCGATACGCGGCGCTGAGCCGGAAGATCAGCGGCTGAGCTCGCGCATCGCGTGGTCGAGGCCTTCCAGTGTCAGCGGGAACATGCGTTCGCCCATGATCTGCTTGATGATCTGCAGAGAGGGTGTGTATTCCCAGTGGCGCTCCGGGATCGGATTGATCCAGATGGCGCTTTCATAGATCTGATTGACGCGTTCGAGCCAGATGCCGCCGGGCTCTTCGTTCCAGTGTTCGACCGAGCCACCGGCATAGGTGATTTCGTAAGGCGACATGGTGGCGTCGCCGACAAAGATCACCTTGTAGTCGGACGGGTATTTGTGGAGCACGTCCCATGTCGACATTTTTTCGGCGTGGCGGCGGCGGTTGTCCTTCCAGACGCCTTCATAGAGGCAGTTGTGGAAGTAGAAATATTCGAGATTCTTGAATTCGCTGCGCGCGGCCGAGAAGAGTTCCTCGCAGAGCTTGATGTGGCTGTCCATCGAGCCGCCGATGTCGAAAAAGATCAGCACGTTGATCTTGTTGCGACGCTCGGGTCGCATGATCAGGTCGAGATAACCCTGATGCGCGGTTGCCTTGATGGTGCCGTCGAGATCGAGTTCGGTCGGCGCGCCCTCGCGGGCGAAACGGCGCAGGCGGCGTAGTGCGACCTTGATGTTGCGGGTGCCGAGTTCGACCTGATCGTCGAGGTTCTTGTATTCGCGCTTGTCCCAGACCTTGACGGCCTTGCCGTGGCGGCCTTCCTTCTGGCCGATGCGCACGCCTTCCGGGTTGTAGCCATTGGCGCCGAAAGGCGAGGTGCCGCCGGTGCCGATCCACTTGTTGCCGCCTTCGTGGCGTTCCTTCTGTTCCTCGAGGCGCTTCTGCAGCTCCTCCATGATCTTTTCCCAGCCGCCCAGTGCTTCGATCTGCGCCTTCTCCTCCTCGGTCAGGAATTTCTCGGTCAGTGCCTTCAGCCATTCCTCGGGAATGTTGGCGAGCTCGCCATCACCGACCAGTTCCAGGCCCTTGAACACATGACCGAAAACGACGTCGAACTTGTCGAGATTGCGCTCGTCCTTGACCAGCGCGGCGCGGGAGAGAAAGTAGAAGTCCTCGACCCGGCGATCGATGACATCGGCATCCATCGCTTCGAGCATGGTCAGATATTCGCGCAGGCTGACGGGAATGTTGGCTTTTTTCAGTTCATGAAAGAAGTGGACGAACATGGGCGTTTCCAGATTCCTGAATGGCGTTTGGGTGCAGTCTAGGGCCTAAGGTGGCCGGTTTGAAGGGGTAGGAGCGTTCATTTATGGGCCGTGTGTATCCGACGATTTTCCTGATGGTGCTTGGGTTTAGCTTGCCTGCCGCTGCAACCGGCAACCCTTATCTCGCCAAGGGCGAGGCCGGGGCCCGGATCGAAGCCTGCCTTGTCGCTGCCTCGGGCGAGGAGGCGGGGGGCGATGCGCCGAAGCAGTGCAGCGCTGCCTATTTCGCGGCCTGCGCCGAGGCCGGCGACTGGACGACGCTGGCGATGAACCAGTGCCAGGGGGCGGCGCTCGGCTATTGGGAGAAGGTCGTCGAGGCGCGGGAAGATGCCGTTATCGCGATCGAGGACCGGCGTCTGACCGATTATGTGGAGGCGAGCGGCGTCGCCTATGCGGCCTATCGCGCGGCACGCTGCCGGCGGTTCCTGATACCAATGGGGACAATGTACCGGCAAATGCATGTGGCATGCCTCACGGAAACGGCGATGGAGCGGGCGGCCGACCTCGCGGATTTTCTGGGCGAGGAACCGCTGATCGTGCCTGAGCCGACCAGGCGCACGGAAACGGCCCCGCGAGGCGCGCGCGGGTCTGGCGAGAGATAGAGGGGCGCGGAGTGACTTCGACCGCGACTCTCGTTTGTTTTCTTGAGCGCCCGAAGACACTCCGCGCACGACGTTTTTGCCCCGATGCCCACGTCCACCCAACAGCTTCGGGTTCGTCCGAAGAGGAACCGTCTTGCCGAGCGGGTCATAGTGCCCGCGCCCATCCTGCATCGGGAGCCCCGGGGCGCCGGGGTGCGTTACTTCCCCGGCGGCGCAGGCGCCGCCCAGACCTTCATGCAACGGACGCTCCGGAGCATCCCTCTCGAAGGCGGTCCATACAAGATGGGGGCTCAAAGGTGGGCGGGGATAAGTTTTTTTGCGGAAACCGCGTTTGCCGCTTGAGCCGATGGTGCTGCGACACCGATAGTATCAGCCCGGGATTTACAGGGGCTCCACAGGCCGATGCCATTCAGCAGGAATTTTCCCCGGCCGGCTCGCGAAGGATCCGTATGACGCGCGCCCTTTCCAACGAACCTCATTCCTATCGGGCCGACTCTGCCGTTCCGCCTTTCGAAGACCGGCAGCCGGTGACCGTCATGGATGGTGAATGCGCGCTGTGCTCGGCGGGTGCGCGTCTGATCGCCCGGTTCGACAGGAGCGGGGAGGTTCGGATCTGCCGGGCGCAGACCGAACTCGGACGCGCCCTGCTCCAGCATTACGGGCTCTCGCCCGACGATCCGGAGAGCTGGCTCTATATTGCCGACGGGCGCGCCTATACGTCGCTCGACGCGATGATCCGCGTGGGCGCGCGCATTGGCGGTGCCGGAAACCTGCTGCAGCCGCTGCGGCTTCTGCCGCGCGCCGTGCAGGACTGGTTCTATCGGCGGCTTGCCCGCAACCGGTACCGGCTTTTCGGCAGAACCAATATGTGCGAGATCCCCGATCCGGCGCTGCGGGCGAGGCTGATCGAATGAAGGTCGTTGTCCTTGGCGGCTATGGCGTCTTCGGTTCCCGGCTTGCCGAACTTCTGGTCCGGGACGGCCATGACGTCGTGATCGTCGGACGAAGCATCGGGAAGGCGCGGGCGCTGGCCCAAAAACTTGGCTGCACCGCGCTGGCGCTGGATTTCCATGCCGATCCGGCGGCGCTCTTCACTGTGTCGCCGGACGTCGTCGTCGATGCCGCCGGGCCGTACCAGGCTTATGGACGCGATCCCTATATCATTCCGCGTCTCTGCCTCGCGCATCATGCGGATTATCTCGATCTTTCGGACGATGCCGGTTTCACCGCCGGACTTGCCGTGCTCGGCGAAGAAGCGCGCAGGCGCGGGCGGCGGCTGCTTTCCGGCGCGTCGAGCGTGCCCGGGATTTCGTCGGCCGTCGCCGCCGAACTCTGCGCCGGGCTCGACGAAATTCTCCTGATCGACACGGCCATCCTGCCGGGCAATCGCGCACCGCGCGGGCGATCGGTGATATCAAGCATTGTTGGCCAGCTCGGAACCACGAACCGCGTCTGGCGCGGCGGGATGTGGCGCGATCAGCGCTGTTGGGGCGACGCAAGGCGGGTGCGCCTCGCCCCTGACCTCGAGCGCACCGCCTATTTCATCGAGGTGCCCGACATCCGTCTGTTCCCGGCGTTCTTCGGGGCGCGGTCGGTCATGTTCCGGGCCGGCCTGGAACTCAGCATCCTCAACATGGGCATGCGCGCCGCGGCGTTTCTGCGGCGGCGCTGGATGTTCGAGGTTACGCCGCGGTGGGCGGAGCTCTTCCGGCGGTTCGCCAATCTCTTTCTCGCCTTCGGAACGGATCGCGGCGGGATGCGGGTTGCCGTCACAGGGCAGAGTGGCGATGCAGCGATCCGGCGCGAATGGCGCCTGATCGCGGAAGCCGGAGACGGCCCCTACATTCCCACGGTTGCCGTGCGTGCCCTGATCCGCCGGCTGGACCGCGTGCCGCCCGGCGCAAGGCCCTGCCTGGCGGAAACGACGCTGCGGGAGATCGAGGAGGCGATGTCCGATCTCGCCGTTTCGACCGACACCGCGGCGCTCCCGTGTCCGACGCTTTTTCAGTCGGCGCTGGGCGACCGGTGGCCGCTCTTGCCGCCCGCGGTGCGGGCTCTGCACAGCGTTCAGGACATCGAGAGCTTTTCCGGCACGGCACAGGTGACGCGCGGAAGCTCGATGATCGCGCGCTTCGCCGCATGGTTTTTCGGCTTTCCGTTGGCGGCCGAGGCTGTGCCGCTGACGATCACGAAGACGCGCGTTGAGACCGGCGAAATCTGGGAGCGGAATTTCGGCGGCCGCGTCTTCAGGTCCCATTGCACGCCGGCGCCCGCGCCTTATCGCTACCGGGAGCGCTTCTGGCTCTTCAACTACGAACAGGAACTTCCGGTGGCGGATGGCTGCATGGGATTGCCGGTCCGCTGCGGCTGGTTCCTGGGTGTGCCGCTGCCGGGCTTTCTTTTGCCGACGAGCGAGAGCCGGGAATATGCCGTGGACGGAGAATTCCACTTCGATGTCGCGCTCGGCGCGCCGTTCGGCGGCGGCTTGATCGTGCGCTACAGGGGGCGGGTGAAGCCGGATCGGGAGAAGCCGTCTTTCCCTTGATCCGTTTTGTGCCCGTCATAAGGGTCGAAAAAGCCCGCGCGGTGAGGCGCGGGCTTTGATGTATCCAGCTTGTGGCTCCCCCGCCCCGAAAAATCCTGCCGGATTTTTCGACCCTCCCCGAGGGGAGGGTGGGAAGGAGCGTTTGTTGCCTAGTTCCGCTCGCGGCGGGCCAGGAAAGCGAGGCGTTCGAAGAGGTGGACGTCCTGCTCGTTCTTCAGGAGCGCGCCGTGCAGCGGCGGGATCAGCTTGGTCGGGTCCTTCTCGCGCAGCGTCTCGGCCGAGATGTCTTCCGACAGCAGCAGCTTCAGCCAGTCGAGCAGTTCCGAGGTCGAGGGCTTCTTCTTCAGGCCCGGCACTTCGCGGATCTCGTAGAAGATCGACAGCGCTTCCTGCACCAGCTTGCCCTTGAGGCCGGGGAAGTGGACGTCGATGATGGCGCGCATCGTGTCTTCGTCCGGGAACTTGATGTAGTGGAAGAAGCAGCGGCGCAGGAAGGCGTCCGGCAGCTCCTTTTCGTTGTTGGACGTGATGATGACGATGGGGCGGATTTCGGCCTTGATGGTCTCGTTGGTCTCGTAGACGTAGAACTCCATCCGGTCGAGTTCCTGCAGCAGGTCGTTCGGGAATTCGATGTCGGCCTTGTCGATCTCGTCGATCAGCAGGATCGGGCGCTTCTTGCGCTCGAAGGCTTCCCAGAGCTTGCCCTTGGAAATGTAGTTGCGGATGTCCTTGACGCGCTCGTCGCCGAGCTGGCTGTCGCGCAGGCGCGAAACGGCGTCGTATTCATAAAGACCCTGATGCGCCTTGGTGGTCGACTTGATGTTCCAGGTGATGAGCTCGGCATCGATCGCCTTGGCGATTTCCTCGGCCAGCACGGTCTTGCCGGTGCCGGGTTCGCCCTTCACGAGAAGGGGACGCTGCAGCGTGATCGCCGCGTTGACGGCGACGCGCAGGTCTTCTGTGGCGACGTAATCTTTCGTTCCCTCAAACTTCATGGATATGGCTTTCCTCTGGCCGCGCGCCGCGGCCGTTACCGAATGGCTGAACGCGAAGGAACCTAAAGGCTGGCCCGGCGGGGTTCAAGGAAAAGGCCGCGCCTGCCGCCGACGCCAGGGGACGACAGGCCCGAACGGGCCGGCCGGACCCCGGGCGCTGCCCTTGCGGCAATTTCTGCCGGGCAGGGGGCAGGGGCTGCTGAGCGCCGCGTTGGTTAATAAATTGTAACCTGTTGATTTTATTCAATAAACAGGATGGCCCGCTCCTTGCTCCCCTGCTGGCAGCACGTGTTCCGCAGAGCCCCTGCCGGAACCCACCGCATGGAGAAGAGCCCATGAGTTTCTTTGGATCGATGACCACCGCCATTACCGGCATTCGCGCCCAGTCGAGCGCGCTCGGTCACATCTCGGACAACATCGCCAATTCGCAGACGGTCGGCTACAAGCGTACCGATACCAGCTTCCAGGACATCGTCACCGCCTCGTCGAGCCGCAACCATCTGCCGGGCGCGGTTCTGGCGGCGCCGGCCTTCACCAATTCGGTGCAGGGTTCGATCGACGCCTCCGAGGTGCCGACGCATATGGCGATCAACGGCGAAGGCTTCTTCATCGTCTCGTCGACCATCGCGACCGTCGATAACCAGCCGGTCTTCGACAACGTCAACTACTATACGCGGCGTGGCGACTTCACGATGGATCGTCACGGTTATCTCGTGAACGGCGCCGGCTATGCGCTGCAGGGGCTTACCATCGATCCGATCACCGGCAATCCGGTGGGCGACACGCCGGGCCGCATCCAGGTCAACCGCGACTTCCTGGCGGCGCGACCGACGAATTCGATCAGCTACACGGCCAACCTGCCGGCCTGGCCGCAGACGGTCAATGCCGATCCGGACATCGCCGACAGCGAATTGCTGACCGTCGGCCGCTTCACGCCGCCGCTCGCCGATCTTTCGGCGATCCCGGCCAGCGGCGAAGACATTTTCCTCGACAACTCGCTGTCGGGCGGCGCCATCACCGGCTACGACACGCTGGGCGCGCCGGTCAACATCCAGCTGCGCTGGTCGAAGGTCGACAATACGGCCGGCGGCGGCGACGAGTGGAACCTGTTCTACAAGACCGACGACGCGGCTGTGGGCGCTGCCGACAAGTGGGTCAATATCGGCCAGTCCTATGCTTTCGATGCGCAGGGCCGCCTGAGCCCCTCGGTCGACTCGACCACGATCACCGCGCTGACCGTCAACGGCATCAATCTGGGTGACGTCACGCTCGATCATGGCGCGTCCAACATCACGCAGTTCCAGAGCAGCAGCGGCGCCGTCGCGGTCAACACGATCGACCAGAACGGCTATCCGTCGGGCGAGCTCGTCAGCATCGCCGTCTCGGAAAACGGCCGCATCGCCGGCACCTATTCCAATGGCAAGACGGTCGACATCGCCGAAGTCTCGCTCGCCAAGTTCAATGCGCCCGACAAGCTGAAGAAGCTCGACGGCACCGCCTTTGCGGCGACACAGGAATCGGGCGAGGCCATTCTGGGCGCCGGCGGCGACATCATCGCTTCGGCCCGCGAGGCCTCCAATGTCGATATCGCGGACGAGTTCTCGAAGCTGATCGTGACGCAGCAGGCCTATACGGCCGGCACGCGCATCGTGACCACGGCCGACGAACTGATCCGCGAAACGCTCAACATGAAGCGCTAACAGAGACGGCGGGCGTCCCGTAGACGGGGCGTCCGCCGCCAAGGCCCCCGTCCCCGTTTTCAGGTTGCCAGATGACCCTTTCTTCCGCACTCGGCGCTGCATTGAGCGGATTGAACGTTGCCCAGTCGGGGATCGACGTCACCGCCCGCAACATCGCCAATGTCGGCACGCCCGGTTATACGCGCAAGGTGCCGTCCCAGGTCAATGCGCTGGCGGGCGGCGAGGGCATCGGCGTGCGGCGCGAAGCGGCGCAGCGCCAGATCGACGAATTCCTGCAGCAGCAGATGCGCGTGGCGTCGGCCGGCGCGGCGGGCCTCAATGTCAAGACCTCGATGCTCGGCCGGGTCGATGCCCTGTTCGGCGATCCGACCTCCAACGCCTCGATCGCCGGTTCAATCAGCGCGCTGGCGACCGCGCTGCAGGAACTGGCCGGCAGCCCGGAGGCGCCGGCGGCGCGGCAATCGCTGCTCAACCAGGCCGGCAATCTGGCGTCGCAACTCAACACGATGTCGCAGACCGTTCAGGACATGCGGCTCGAAGCCGAGCGCAATATTGCCGCCTCGGTCGAATCCGCCAATGCGCTGCTCAAGACCATTGCCGAGGTCAACAACCAGATTTCACAGCGCCAGGCGTCGAACCAGCCGGTCGGCGACCTGCAGGACAAGCGCGACATGGCCATCGACGAGCTGTCGCGGCTGATGGATGTGCGCGTCACCAATCGCGACGACGGCACCGTGACGATCTTCACGTCGGGCGGCCAATTGCTGCTCGACCGGACCGCGGTCGAACTGAGCTTCGACGAACATACGCAGATCGACGCGACGTCCTCGCGCGAGAATGGCGGTGTCGGCACGATCACGCTGACCGCAGGCAGCACGACCATCGACCTGCTGGCGGCCGGTGCGATCCGATCGGGCGCGATCGGGGGCTATATCTCGATGCGCGACACGGTGCTGCCGCAGGCGCAGGCGCAGCTGGACGAGCTGGCCGCCCAGCTGGCCCTTGCCCTGTCGCAGGAAACCATGCCGGGCGAAGCCGTTGTGGACGGCGCCGCGGCGGGTTTCGAGTTCGACACGGCTGCAATGTTGCCGGGAAATTCGATGACCCTGACCTATACGGTCGGCGGCATTCCGAACACCGTGACGATCATGCGCGTCGAGGATCCGGCGACGCTTCCGCTGAGCAATGCGGCGACGGCCGATCCCAACGACACGGTGGTCGGGATCAATTTCAACCAGCCGATGGCTGCCGTCATTGCGGATCTGCAGGCGGCGCTGCCGCCGGAAGTCGTGGTGTCGAACCCATCGGGCGAGGTGATCCGCTTCCTCGATGACGGGCTTGCCGGCACCAGCGACATCGATGCGCTGTCGGCCGTGGTGACGCCGGCCGGGCTTGCCGACGGCACGACCGGCATGGCGCTGTTCGTCGACGGCCCCGGGGGCACGATCTTCTCGAACAGCCTCGACAACCCGCCGCAGAAGACCGGCTTCGCGCAGCGCATCCAGGTCAACCCGGCGGTCATTGCCGACGATACGCTGCTTGTGGCCTATGACACGGACGTGCCGCTGGGCGATTCGACGCGGGTGCACGACCTTCTCGAGCGCCTGACCGGGGAGAGCCGCTACTTCTCGCCGGAATCGGGCATCGGCGGCGCGGCTTCGCCCTTCAACGGGACGATCGACAGTTTCGCGCGGCGCCTGGTTTCGTTCCAGTCGTCGCAGGCGGCCAATGCCCAGCGCGACGCCGAGGCGCAGCAGATCGTCGCCTCGTCGCTTGCCGACCGTTTCGATGCGCAGACCGGCGTCAATATCGACGACGAGATGTCGAATCTTCTGCTGCTGCAGAACGCCTATTCGGCCAATGCGCGCGTCATCACCACCGTCAAACAGCTCTTCGATGTCCTCATGAGCATCGGCAGGTAGTCACATGCAGGTATCTTCGCTTTCCCAGTCCCTGGCCCTGCGCAGTTCGATCAACTCGATGCGGGCCCAGTTCGACGATCTGCAGCGCCAGCTTGCGACCGGCATCAAGGCCGATTCCTACGCCAAGCTCGGCACCGACCGGAACATGGTGCTGTCGCTGTCGCATCAGCTGAGCCAGTTGCAGACCTATACCAACACGATCTCGCAGACGATGATGCGCGTGGAGGTTTCGTCGGATGCACTGACGCGCGTGGCCCAGATCGCCAGCAGCATGAAGACGACCAACATCACCAGCGGCTTCGAACTGGTGAACGGGACGCAGACCAGCGCCCAGGTGACCGCGGCGATGCAGTTCGACGAGATCATCAATCTGCTCAATCTCAAGGTCGAGGACCGCTATCTCTTCGGCGGCCGCGACACGCAGACGCGGCCGGTGGCCGTGCCCGATGCGATGCTGAACGGCACCGGCGACAAGGCCGGCCTCAAGCAGTTCGTCGACGAACGCGCCCAGGCCGATCTCGGCGCCGATGGCCGGGGCCGGCTGGCGCTCAACCTGGCGGGCGCAACGCTGACGCTGTCGGAAGATGCCGCGCCCAGCGTGTTCGGGTTCAAGCTCGCCGCCGCCGGTTCGACGCTGAGCAATGCGACGGTCACCGGCCCGGCCGGCATGCCCGCCGCAATCGACGTCGATTTCACCGGCGTTCCCCTTGCCGGCGAAAGCGTGACTCTCGATTTCACGCTGCCCGACGGCACGGCGACACGGGTGACGCTGACCGCGACCAGCGACAATCCGCCGGCCGCCGGACAATTCACCATCGGCGGCGATGCGGCGACGACCTCGGCCAATTTCCAGGCGGCGCTCGATACGGCGATCCAGAGCGAGGCCAACACGAGGCTGCGGGCGGCCTCTGCGGTCGAAGCGGCCAACAATTTCTTCGACTATGCCAATGGCGGCGCGCCGCAGCGTGTCGACGGGCCGCCCTTCGCGACGGCGACGGCGCTGCGCGATGCAACCGACGCCGATACGGTGTTCTGGTACAGCGGCGACCAGAGCGGCACGCCCGGCAACAACATGATCGCCAAGATCGATGACGGGCGGCAGCTTGCCTATGGCGCGCGGGCCGACCAGGCGGCGATCCGCGACACGCTGAAGGCGGCGGCGCTGATGTCGGCGGTCGAATACGGCGGCGCCGATCCGGAGGAAATCCATTCCTACCGTGCGCTGACGCAGCGCCTGGGGACCGTGCTCAATTTCGAGGGGACGTCCTCGGTCGAGAGCATCGTGACCGGGCTCGGCCTGACCGCGGCGACGCTGGCCAATACGCAGGACCGGCACGACAAGATGATGGCGACCGCCAACGAGATCCTGGGCGATATCCAGAATGCCGATCCTTACGAGGTCGGCGTCAAGCTGACGACGCTGCAGACGCAGCTCGAGGCGAGCTACCAGGTGACGGCGATGCTGTCGCGGATGTCGCTGGTCAATTATCTGTAAGGCGCTATGCAGTGACGAAAAGGCCCGCTTGCGATGCGGGCTATTTGTCGTCTTCTGATTCAATCCAAAATACAGGTGTCATCCCGGCACTCGTTGCCGGCAACTGTGTTGTTGGGTCATGTCTGGAACGCGGTTTTATCCCGGATGATGGCGTTTGCGGTGACGAGTATCTTCCTTGCAATGGCGATGAGAGCGACTTTGGGAGGCTTTCCGGCCTCGATCATTGCGTTGTAGATGCGTGCGAAGCGGTGCCTGGAACGGACGGCGGTGATGGCGGCCATGTAGAGGGCTTCGCGGACCCGCCGCCTGCCGCCCTTGATGACGCGTTTGCCGCGGAACTGGCCGCTGTCGACATTGAAGGGCGCGAGGCCGGCAAGGGCCGCGATGGTCTTTGGCGAGCGGGTGCCGAGTTCGGGCATGAGGGCGATGAGCGTCGCGGCAGTGACGGGCCCGATGCCGGGCACGGAACGCAGCAGGCGCTGGTCTTCGGTCAGCCGCTCGGTAGCATCGATCAGCGCGCGGGTCTGGCGTTCGATCTCGACAATGCGGGTGGAGAGCCAGGCGATATGAGCCTCGATGTCTTCGGCGATGGCGGGATCGTCGATGGCGGTGAGGCGCGTGCGTTCCTGCTTGCGCATGGCGACGAGCTGATCGCGCCGTTTGTGCAAGCGCGCCAGTGTCTCGCGTTCGGGCAATGGCGCGGGCTCGCATGCCGGACGGAGCGCCCGGGCCATGGCGGCGAGCATCTGTGCATCGATGGCATCGGTCTTGGCAAGGCGGCCGGTGGCGCGGGCGAAGTCGCGGGCGCGGGCCGGGTTGACGCGGGCAAACGGGATGGCGGCCGTTGTCAGCACCCGTCTCAGGCATGCATCGTAAGGGCCGGTCGCCTCGAAGAGCACCAGCATGTCCTTGTTCTTCCAACGTTCGATCAGCGGCGCCAGCGCGGCGGCCTCATTGGCGATCCGCTCGGACCTGCCGAGTGCCTCATCAAAAATGTCGAGATGGTCTTTGGAGATGTCGCAACCGACAAAGCCAGGTTGTATGGTCATGGGGCCTATCCCTGTGCTGCGAGGTCCGGTGGTGCGGCCTCGATCAACTGTTCAGGTTTGGGTACGCAGGAACGCGGGCGGGGATCCGTGCCGGGAAACGGTCTTCAAGACCGGGGACCCAACGATCTCCCGCCCGCACCCATCCTGACACATCCCCAACACACAGGGACCCACTCGCCTATCGGTTTAGTTTGTCGGTGAGATCGTCCCACTCGGAATTGTCACGCTCGATCTGACGAACCTTCCAGACACGCGGCCATTCCTTCATCGTCTTTTCGTGCTGGATTGCATAGCCGATGCCTTCGCGATGTTCGACGACGCGGCGTGCAATATCATTGGTGACGCCGATTTAAAGCGTTCCGTGCTTGCGGCTGGCGTGGATGCACACGAAGTAACTCATCCAATCGTGGCAAGGTGGATTGGGTCCCGGGGACAAGCCCCGGGATGACACTCCTATTTTTGGTTGAGTCAGAAGACGACAACAAGGGCCGGGAGAGCACTTTGTTTTTGGCAGAGGTTACGTCCGGCAATGACGCTTGTGGGGAGAGGCTGATGCCGTATTGCCGGTCCCGCAGGCGCCTCAGGGCTTCTGGTAGAGGCCGGCGGCGATTTCGCGGTTGATCATGATCAGCGTGTCGAGGAGCTGCGGCTCGGGCTCGCGGCTGGCTTCGATCTCGGCGGTGCGCTTGAAGATGAAGACCGCCAGGTTGGCGATGTTCTGCTTGATCTCGCGGGGCAGAGGATGCTCGAGTTCGGCGGCGGAAGCCGCGAAGACGGTCCAGATGCGGCGATTGTAGAGCAGGGCGTCGCGCAGGGTGCCGGATGTCTCGGCCGCCCAGTTGTCGCGAATGCGCTGCAGCTGGCCGGCGGCCCGCGTCAGGATCGATGCCTCGAATTCGCGCGGATCCGAAATCGTCATCCGCGACGCGTTGGCATAGGCCTCAAGCGGTTTTGACATTCTCCAGCAACCCCCGTTCGTACTCGATCAGTTTTCGAGCTTCCTTGAGAGCTTTATACATTTCGCCGGTTAAGATTTTGCTGTTGATGGCGTCCAGATACGGCATGGTCGAGGGGGCGGCTTCGGCGACATCCTTAACAATCTGGAAATACATGTCGTGATGCGGGCGCGGGTCGGGTGCCAGATACATCATCTGGACCAGCAGGTAGACGCGCTTGCAGGGCGTGTCGGCATCGCCCGCGCGCAATATGTCCTTTTCGCGCAGGATCGGCGCATCGCCCTCGATGAAAAGGCGCGTGCGCTGGTCGTCATTGGTGATGACGCTGTCGCCGAGGATGAAGCGCTCGCCCGGTTTCAGTTCGACCTTGAGTGCCATGCCGTTGCGTTCCCATGATATGCGCTGCGGAATCATGCGGAGTCTAGCGCGAATCGATGCCGGTTGGCAGGCCAATCGGGCTGGGCCCGAAAAGGAACGGCGGGGGCCAGGGCCCCCGCCGTCTTTGGTCGAGCACGGTTTCGCCCGAAGGCGGCGCCGCTTAGCGGAGCAGCGAGAGAACGCTCTGTTCCGACTGGTTGGCCAGCGACAGCGAGGTCGAGGCCAGCGACTGGCGGGTCTGCAGGGCGAGCAGGTTGGCCGCTTCGACGTTGGTGTCGGCCAGGGTCAGGTTGCCGGCACCCGCTTCCAACACGTTGATCATGTTGTTGGTGAAGTCCTGGCGGTTCTGCACGACCGAGAGGTTCGCACCGAAGGTCGAGGACTGCTTGCGGAGCGTCGAGGTTGCCGTGTTCAGCAGCGTGACATCGGCGTCGATGTCGGAGAAGGTCGTCTCCGTCAGGCCGAGACCCGACGCGTTGAACGTCACGCCCGTGATGTCCAGCTTGGACGTGCTGCTTTCGTTGAACATCACCGACAGGTTGTTGCCAGCCAGCAGGTTGATGCCGTTGAAGCTTGCGTCGGTCGACATCTGGTCGATCTGGGCCAGCAGGTTGTTGTAGTCGGTGGCGAAGGTCGACTTGGCTTCCGCCAGCGTCTCGCCGTTCTGGCCCTGCGTGCCGGAGGTGGCGATGCCGAAGCCGGCCGCGCCGGTGGCCGCCGCTGTGCCCGCGATCGTCAGGTTTTCACCCGAGGCGACCGAGAAGCTGAGGTCGCCGCCCGAACGTTCGACCGTCAGACCGGCCAGCGTGCCGCCAGCCGAGACGTAACCCGCGAGTTCGGTTTCGATGGCCGCGGCCGAAGAGGCGGCCGAAGCATAGGTCGCCGTGCCGAAGACAACGCTGACGGCGGACGCCGTGCCGATCTGGAAGGTGACCGTGCGGGCGCCGGCCGTGCCGGCGATCGCGGCCGCTTCGGCCGTCTTGTCGAGGGTTGTCGTCGTCGCCTTGGCCTGGAGGGCCTGGTTGGCAACCGACTTGGCCTGGTCGACCAGCTTCTGGATCGACTTGATGCCTTCATCGGCGGCCTTCAGCGTCTGCACGCCGAGGCTCATCGAGTCGAGCAGGGCGCTCATGTCCGTCGCACGGCTGGAAAGGCCGGCAGCGGTGAAGAAGGACTGCGGATTGTCGAGAGCGCTCGAAACCTTCAAGCCGGTGGCGAGGCGGTTCTGCGTCTGCGCCATCAACGATGCGGTGTTCTGCAGCGTCAGCAGGTTGGTACGCACTGCGCTGGAAATGGTGATATCACCCATAGTTCAGTTCCTTTCCTAGGACCTAGTTCGCCGGCTCTTTCTGAGCCATGACGGGATCATGCCGCCGTCTCCGTTAAGGGGCGGTAAAACGAGTCATTTTTTTTGTTATCATTCGAAAAATGTTTCCGATCATTTGAATAAAGTCCTTCGCGTTGCCCCAGTACGGGACGGACGAACGAAAAAGGCGGGTCCGCAGACCCGCCTTTGTCATCGAAGATTATTGTTGTCAGCGGCTAACCGAAGAGACGCAGCACGCCCTGTTCGGCCTGGTTGGCCAGCGAGAGCGCGGTGGTGCCGAGCTGCTGGCGCGTCTGCAGGGCCAGCATCTTGGCGCCTTCCTCATTGGTGTCGGCGACGGTGAGGTTCGATGCGCCCGATTCCAGCGTGTTGATCAGCGACTTGGTGAAATCCTGGCGGATCTGCACGACGCCGAGATTGGCACCGAAGGTCGAAGCCTGCTGGCGCAGCGTGTTGGTGGCGGCGTTCAAATTCTCGACGAAGGCCTTGATTTCGGCATCGGCCGCGAAGCCGTGATCGCCGGAGGTGTAGCCGACTTCGCCGATGTTCAGCGCGCCATCCGGTGTCAGGGTCACGCCCTGGATGTCGAGCTGGCTGGTCTGCTCGGTGTTGAAGAAGACGCTGAGCAGGTCGTTGCCCTTCAGCAGGTTGACGCCCTTGTAGCTTGCGTCGCCGGCCAACTGGTCGATCTGTTCGCGCAGATTGTTGAAGTCACGCTCGAACTTGTCGCGATTGACGCCGTCGGTCGCCGTGGTGCGGCTGCCGAGCAGGGCATCGAGAGCGACCGGCGTACCGCCGTTGTCGGCGGCGATTTCGATGTCGCGGCCCGTTGCGGCCGTGAACTGCAGCTGGCCGTCGGCATTGAGCGTGGCGGCAAGCGGTTCGTCGCCGTTGAAGGTTGCGCCGACCCAGTTCATCAGATCGGTCACTGTCGAGACCTGGGCACCGCCGGTGCCGATGGTGACAGCGTTGGTCACGTCGCCGACCGTGATGGTGATCTGATGGCCCGTGGCCAGATTGGCAAGGCTCGCCAGCGTGACGCCGCCGGTCAATGCCGTTGTCTGGTTGCCGGTCAGGACGGTTGCCTTGACCTTGGTTTCAAGCGCCTGGTTGGCGACCGCTTTCATGCTGTCGACCAGCTTCAGGATCGACTTGATGCCCTGATCGGCCGCTTCGAGCGTCTGTACCGCCTGGCCCATCGAGTCGAGCAGGTTGTTCAGATCGGACGCGCGGTTGTTGAGGCCCTGAGCCGTGAAGAAGGACGTCGGGCTGTCGATTGCGCTGCGGACTTTCAGGCCCGTTGCGAGGCGCAACTGGGATTCGTCGAGCAGCCTCGCAGTATTCTGCATGCTGAGCAGATTTGACCGGATCGCACCGGAAAGGACCACATCAGCCATTGTCTCTACCCTCCAGGGTTTGGCTCGGCCGTCTCATGGCGGCACGGGCACTACACTCGGCATTAATCATTAATTCGACGTAAACAGTCCTGACTGTCTTTCGATTTGACCGACGCACCGCCGATTGAAGGCCGTCTGTCTCTTCGCCGTCGAACCGGGGGCATTGGGCAATCTCTGTGACCGTTCCGCACCCGCGATTTCGTCTGCCTGCTTCTTCGCAAAGGCCGGGCCAAAAAAAACTGTATGAAAATCAATAGCTTAGTTCTGGTGCGGCCCGGCGGGGCTGGCAGGAACTGCCGCGAAGGGGAAAGTTTTGCCGGGCAGACGACGCTTCAGACAGCAAGAAAGGTGCGCAGTTCCGTCACGATGGGTTTCACGAAACCGGTGCCGGCGCCGCTATCGCCGATCGTGTAACAGCGCGTCTGCGGGAACCAGGGCAGGCGGCCGCTGCCGAGCATCGGCCAGTCGGTGCGCCTGTAGTGGAAGCAGGGACGGTTCAGGGCGCCGGTCATCATGGCCGGGAAGCTGGCCGGCGCGACCACGGCATCCATGCCGGCGGTCAGGGCGGCGACGCCTTCAAGATCGTCGCGCAGATCGAGGCCGGGCATGCGGTGCAGGGTCAGACCATGATCGCGCTGCAGGGCTTCGGCCTCGGCCGAAACGTCGGTGTATTGCAGATTGACGACGGCCGCGCCTTCGATGGCAAAGAGATCTTTCCAGTCGGCGAGCCTGGTGTAGTTGAGCGAACGGACATCGTCGACAGTGCCGGAAGTCCAGGAGATGCCGATCTTCGGGCCGGCGCCCAGCGTGTCGAGCCAGGCGCGGCATTCGGCGAGACGGGCCGGATCGGGCTGCAGCGCCGGGCCGGCATCGGGGAAGGCCGCGAGGCTGCGGCGCAACTGCGCGGCGACAAGGCCCGCCGGGGCAGTGTAGTCGAAATCGACCTCGCCGTAATTGCCGAGACCCGTCGAGGTCCATGTTTCGGCGCGCACCGTCGCCTGCGGCCAGGTTCGCTGGTAGAGGGAGACCAGGCGCCGTTCGGTTTCGATGATGACATGACCGGCGCGGGCGATCAGGTCGGTGTAGCAGGTCGAGAAGATCAAATCGTCGCCGAGGCCCTGTTCGCGCCAGACCATGATGGTCTTGTCCGTCAGATCCTGGCCTTCCCAGATCAGTCCCGGAAAGGGGCGCCAGGGCTGGCGCTGGCCGCAGGCAAAGCCGAAGCCGTACATGTCCCAGCCGGCCTCGATTTCGCCGACGGTCAACAGGGTGCGCGCGAGGTTCCAGCGGGCCGCATCGGATTCCGGGTCGAGGGTCAGCGCCTGTTGCAGCGCCGGCAGCGCTTCGCGGTGCCGGCCCATGATTTCGAAGAGCGCGGCAAGATTGGTCCAGGTCTGGGAGAGGTTCGGGTTGAGTTCGATGGCGCGGCGATAGCAGGCCAGCGCCTCATCGCGCAGCCGCGTTCCCGTCAGCATCTTGCCGAGATTGCCATAGGCCTTGGCCGAGTTCGGGTCGATCTCGATAGCGCGCGAGAGCAGATCGATGGCCTTCTGGATGTCGCCCTGGTCGCCGACGACATTGGCGAGGTTGATCAGCGACGACGACTTGTCAGGCGCGATTTCCAGTGCGCGCTCATAAAGTGAGCGGGCCTGCTGAAGATATTTCACGGTGGTGCAGAGACCGGCCAGATCGAAGAGCCATGCCTCGTCGCCCACAGGCGCATCAGCCGCGGCACGGTCGAGCGTCGCGATCGCTTCCTGCTGTCTCTTCTGTGCAATCAGGCATTGAGTCAGGCCGGTCAGGGCGCCCAGATGGCGCGGGTCGAATGCCAGGACCTTGCGGTAGCGCTGTTCGGCTTCGGCGAAGCGTTCGCGCGCCTGGAGGCGCTGACCCTGGGCAAAGCGCTTTTCGATGTCGTCGCCTGCCGCGACGCGCTGCTTCTTCAGTGCAGACATGCCGGCTGTCGCCCCCGTCTCCTGCCGTATCGGCCGATTGATGATCTATCTGCGCCCCAACGTGGTTACCACCGGGTTAACGGCGGCGGGCTCAGAAGCGGGCGTCGAGGGTCAAGGCAGCGGGCGTGGCGGCGTTGCCCGGGCGGCGGGCGGCCGGCGTGGCGTCGCGGCCATAGCCCAGCGTCGGCGCGGCGCGCTCATTCATGGCATTGGCGACCATGCGGATCAGGCCTTCGGAGACCGAACGCGCGGCGGTCAGCGCCTCGCCATTTTCGGCGAGGGCGCGATCGAGCTCGACCATCGCCGCTTTCAGTTTCGAGACGCGTTCGGCCGGGGCGCGGTCGATCAGGTCCTTGCGGCGGCGAATGGCGTCGCTGTCCATCGCGTAGTCGTTGGCGATGCGGATCTTGTCGGACTGCAACGCGGCCACTTCGGCCTGGGCACGGGCGCGCAGCAAGGCGGTTTCGCGCCGGACGATATCGGTCAGGGCGAGCGTCAGTTCGAGCATGCGCTCGACCAGATCGGCGGGGGCCAGCGTTTCGGCGGCGATGCGGCGGGCGGGGGCGGTCATCGGGGCTGCTCCTGCATCTTCAGAATTTCGCGATAGACGGAATCGGCCAGGCCGATGCCGCCGCCTTTTGTCATTTCGCGGCCATATTGCTCAACCAGCAGCGAGCGGAACATGCCTTCACCCGGACCGCCGCCAAAGGCGCTGTCTTCGCCGGTGCCCGCGAACATCGGCTGCAGCAGCACCGAGACGAACTGGGCCTCGAAGTCGCGTGCGGTTTCCCAGACACGCGGGTCGCGCGTTTCGGCGCCGCGCGGCGCCGGCGGCGCGGCAACGGGCTTGAGGGCCGGGGGCAGGGCGGCGATGTCCATTACATCACCTCGATTTCGGCCTGCAGCGCACCGGCCGACTTGATGGCCTGCAGGATGGTGATCATGTCGCGCGGGCTGACACCCAGCGCATTGAGGCCGTCGACGAGTTCCTTGAGGCTGATGCTGCCGTCGATGATGCCGAGCTGCCTGCCGCCTTCCTCGTCGACCTCGACGTCGGTACGCGGCACGACGACGGTGTCGCCCTGGGTGGCGAAGGGGTTGGGCTGGCTGACCTGCGGCGTCTCGTTGACCGAAATGGTCAGGTTGCCCTGGGCGATGGCGACCTGGCTGACGCGGACATCCTGGCCCATCACGATGACGCCGGAAGCCTCGTCGATGACGACGCGGGCGGCGAGATCGGGCTGGACGCGCAATTGTTCGATGTCGGTCAACAGGCCGACCACGCCGCCGCGATAGCCGGCCGGTACGGTGAGCTGGACGGTGGTCGGGTTGTCGGCGCGGGCGGTGCCGAGGCCGAGATAGGTGTTGATGGCGGCGGCGACGCGCTGGGCCGTGGTCAGATCCGGATTGCGCAGCGAAAGGCGCAGCGCGCGCAGATCGGCCAGCTGGAACTCAAGCTCGCGTTCGACGATGGCGCCATTGGCGATGCGGGCGTTGGTCGGCACGCCACGGACGACCGAGGCGCCTTCGCCCTTGGCCGCGAAGCCGCCGGTGGCGACCGAGCCCTGTGCGACCGCATAGACCTGACCGTCGGCGCCCATCAGCGGTGTCACCAGAAGGACGCCACCCTGCAGGTTGGTGGCATCGCCCAGCGCCGAGACCGTCACGTCGATGCGGGTGCCCTGGGCGGCGAAGGCCGGCAGGTTGGCCGAGACCATGACGGCGGCGACATTGGCGGTTTTCAGTGTCGTGCCGCGGGTGTTGACTCCGAGGCGCTCGAGCATGCCGATCAGGCTCTGCTGAGTGAAGGGGGCGTTGCGCAGCGTGTCGCCGGTGCCGTTGAGGCCGACGACAAGGCCGTAGCCGACCAGCATGTTGTCGCGGATGCCCTCGACATCGACGATGTCCTTGATGCGCGAGCTGGCCTGAGCCGCGACCGGCAGCGTGGCGGTCAGAAGGACGGCGGCAAGCAGGAGCGTCAGGGCGGCACGGAGATGGTGGGCAAGGAGCCGGAACATGGAACAACCGATCAATCGCTGCGATACGGCGTTCTTCTAGCGAAACACATGCCATGGCCGGTTTTCTCTCAAGCCATTGATTTGTATTGTGATTTTCTTGCGGATCGGCTGCCTGGCCGGTCCGGCGGGGCAGCTCCTGCCGCCGGGCGGCAATTCCTGCCGATGGCGCCTGGCGGCAGCGGGATATGCTTAACCCTGCCTTAAGACCTGCGCTTCATCCTTGTGGCCGACTACAAGGGACGGATGGTCCGGCCCCGGGGGAGCCAGATGAAGATCGGCAATACCAGAGCCACAACGCAGGGCGGCGGCGCCCGCAGCGGCCCGGTGCGCAGCACCGGGAGCGGCTTCGCACCGGCCGGCGCCGGGGCCATGCGGGGTGCGGCCGGCCTGTCGGGACCGGCCTCGCTTGGGGCTGTCGATGCGCTGCTGGCCCTGCAGGAGACCGGCGCGGCCGATGATGCGCTGCATGCGCCACGCCGCAAGGCGGTCGCCCGGGCCGAGGAAATGCTCGATATTCTCGATGACATCAAGCTGGCCCTGTTGATGGGCCGGGTGCCGAAATCCAAGCTTTCCCGCCTGCTTTCGGTCGTCGAACGGCAGTTGGGCGGGGTCGCCGATCCGGGATTGCGCGAGATTCTCGACCAGATCGAACTGCGGGCCCGGGTCGAACTTGCCAAGTTCGGGACCTATTCCTAGGGCCCGGGTTTCCGGGGCTTTTGCGCGCCTCCGTCGTGCCTCAGATTTCACAGATATTTCACCGATCCGGCAGGGCCGTCTCTGTTGAGAATCGTGTGACCGGTCGCTATAGTCCGGCCCGTTTCCGCAGGGGCTTGTGTCGAAGGAAGATTGTCGCGAATGGCTGTGCGTTTACCCAAGGGCTACATGCCGTCTGACGACGAGCCGTTCATGAACAAGCGGCAGAAGGAATATTTCCGCCGCAAGCTCGAAAATTGGAAAGAGGATATCCTCAAGGAGAACCGCGAGACGCTGCAGCATCTGCAGGATGACAGCGTGCAGCATCCCGATCTGGCCGATCGGGCCTCTTCCGAAACCGAACGCTCGCTCGAACTGCGTACCCGCGACCGGCAACGCAAGCTGGTCGCCAAGATCGATGCGGCCTTGCGCCGGATCGAGGAGGGGACCTACGGCTATTGCGAGGAGACCGGCGAGCCGATCAGCCTGAAGCGCCTCGATGCGCGGCCGATCGCAACGCTGTCGATCGAGGCCCAGGAGCGCCATGAACGGCGCGAGAAGGTCTATCGCGACGATTGATCTGTCGCTGTCCGACGAGAAAAACGCGGCTCCCGGGAGCCGCGTTTTTTGTTGGTGCGGATCTGGCGCGAGGTCAGAACGGCATCAGGATGTCGAAGAGCTGCTGACCGTAGCGGGCCTGCTGAACGTCGGAGATCTGGCCCTGACCGCCATAGGCGATGCGGGCTTCGGCGATCTGGGTGTGCTGGATCGTGTTGACGTTCGAAATGTCTTCGGGACGGACAATGCCGGTGACATCAAGTTCGCGGACCTCGAAATTCACACGTACCTGCTGGCGGCCGGAGATGACGAGGTTGCCGTTCGGCAAGACCTGGGTCACGACGGCCGCGACGGTAAGTTCGATCGTCTCCTTGCGGTCGACCGAGCCAGTGCCGGCGCTGGAACTGCTGGTGCCGAGGCGGGCCAGGTTGGCGTTGTCGACCGCATCGGGAAAGACCTTACCGAGATAGCTCTCATAGCCGAACAGATTGTCGATTCCGGCATCTTCCGAATTGGTACGGCTGCGCCTGGTCGAATTGTCGACCTTGGCGCTGTCGGTGATGTTGATCAGAACTGTCAGGATGTCGCCGACACGCGCGGCGCGCTGGTCGCGGAAGAAGGCACGCGAACCCGATCGCCAGAGCGAATTCGGCTGATAGACGACTTGCTCCGGTGCCGGCATCGGCATCGAGACGCGGGGTTCCACGGTGCCGACCGGCGCCATGTCGGGCGCCTTGCCGATATTGGCGATGCGGTCGGCGGTGTTGCAGCCGGCCAGCGTCGCAGCGACGAGGGCAATGGCAACGAGGCGGTAGGCGGAACTGACGAACATTGACTTGGCCTTTTCGGTCAGAGCTTCTGGTGTCGTGATCAGGAATTGCCAGCGGCGTCGAGGATCGCAGCCGCACGCGCGGCACCCGGCGCATCGATGCGGACCATGTTCGGACCCTCGATGATGCCCTGGATCGTCCGGTTGGAACGGCTGTTGAGGACATTCACCACGTCGCCGACAGCACCGCTGTCGAGCGCCCGTCCACGTGCCGTCAACGTCAGGGCACCGGATACGAATGTCATGTCGACCTGTGCCCCTTTCTCGACGACGAGTGGCGGGCGCATGTCGGAGATGCGCAACGGCTCGCCGGCCCGTGCCGGATTGCGCGGCGACATGCCGACAAGCTGGGGCAGCGAGGTGACGATGTTCTGGCTGACGCGTGTCGAGGGCAGGCGAATCCAGTCGATATCGTTCCGGCGCACGACATCGCCGGGCATGATGTCGCGCGTCAGTACCGGCACATCGAGCACAGGATAGGCGCGGCCTGCGATACGGCGCAGCGGGCTCAGCATGTCGCTGGCGGGCGCGCGGACGATGGCGGAAAAGGCGCCGCTGCGCGGATTGAAGGAAAGCTGCTCGACGTGAACACTGCGTTCGGCGTCCTCGGCGACCTGGATGCCGGCAATGCCACCGGCGAAATCGACCTGCAGGATCGCCGCCGAAGGCAGCGATGTGGACTGCGCTTCAATCGCACCCGCTATCGCCGCGGCGACTTCTTCTTCGGGAACGGAAAGACCGCTGCGGCCGACCACGACATGCGTCAGGCCTGCATTGTTGCGCCATTCGATCCCATTGCGCCGGGCAGCCAGCGAGATGCGAGACACCGAGATCTCGCTCTTGATGCCGGGGGCGGGCGCCTTGGCCACCACGACATGGGCGGCAGGACCCGCATCGTCGAAGAGATCGCCCAGCGTCACCGTTTCGCCGGTGACGGTGACCGCCGGGCGCAGTTCGGCGGCGATAGCGGCGCCGACAAGAAGCATCGCGGCGGTGAGGGTTCCGGTCAGGCAGGCGATACGCATGTACATTGTTCTCACCGCTTATTTGACGTTCGTGGCGACGGACATCATCTCGTCGGAGGCTGTGATGACCTTGGCGTTCATTTCGTAGGCGCGCTGGGCGCTGATCAGCGAGGTGATCTCGCCGACCGCGTTCACGTTCGACGTCTCGAGGAAGCCCTGAAGCACACCGCCAAAACCGGCATTGTTGGGCGTACCGATGAGCGGCGCGCCGCTCGCCGCCGTCTCGAGGAAGAGGTTGTCGCCCTGGGGGTCGAGACCCGCTTCGTTGGCGAAGTTCGCCAGTTCGATCTGGCCGACAACCTGAGAGGCCGTCTGGCCAGGAATCATGACCTGAACCTGGCCGTCGCGGCTGATGGTGATATCGGTCGCCTCGGCCGGAATCGTGATACCGGGGGCCAATGTGTAGCCGTCGGAGGTCACCAGCTGCCCGTCGGCGCTGATCTGGAACGATCCGGCGCGGGTATAGGCGTCTTCACCGCTGGGCAGTTCGACACGGAAATAGCCACGGCCCTGAATGGCAATGTCGAGCTTGTTTTCGGTATTGTCCATGTTGCCCTGCGTCATCACGCGGTAGACCGAACTGGTCTTGACGCCGAGGCCGATCTGCACGCCGGCCGGGACGATGGTGCCAGCATCGGACGAATTGGTGCCGACGCGACGCAGGTTCTGGTAGAGCAGGTCCTGAAACTCCGCCCGCTGACGCTTGAAGCCGCTTGTGCTCATGTTGGCGATGTTGTTGGAGATCACCTCGACATTGAGCTGCTGGGCCATCATGCCGGTGGCGGCGATGCTGAGCGACTGCATGAGACTTGTTCCTTACCCTTGTGTCATCCCGGAGTCCGGCCTCAGGCCGCGCTTCCGAGTTCCTGTATGGCCTTGCGGCGCATCTGATCCGATTGCTCGATAAGTTTCTGCGCGCTCGCATAGGAGCGCGAGACCTCGATCATGTTTGTCATCTCGACGATCGGCTGCACATTCGATCCCTCGAGCGCGCCCTGCACGACATGCGGTTCGTCGATCGGCTGTTCTTCCTGCAGCGTGCTCAACAACGTGCCGCCCGCGTTCTGCATGTTCTGCGGATTCTCGAAGGTCACGACGGACAACTTGCCGCGCAAGCCGAGGCTCGACGAAATGGTGCCATCGCGCGCAATCGTTATGTCCGTTTCATCCTGAGCGAAAAGGATGGGGGCATCGGCGTCGGTCAGCACGGGATCGCCGTTTGCAGTGACGAGCTGACCGGCGTTGTCGAGCCGGAAATGGCCGTTGCGTGTGTAGTAGACGTCGGTCTCCGTCTGGACCCGAAAGAAGCCGTCGCCGGTGATTGCGACGTCGAAGGGGTTGGCCGTCATCTGCAGCGTGCCGTCGCGCAGATTGCGGTGCTGGCCGAAGTCCTGGACGAAAGTGATCTTCGAAGCCTGGCTGCCTTCCGAGGCATCCTTCATGACGTATTGGTCGAACAGCATCGATTCCGACTTGAAGCCGGACGTATTCATGTTCGCCAGATTGTTCGCGATGGTCGACATCTCGCGCGCAACCGCCATTTGGCGCGAAAGAGCTATGAGGAGGGCGTTTTCCATGGCGTGGCTGTTCGTCCGGTTCGGTTGTCGGAATGCGGTTCGATGCTTCCCGCCGACAGATGTGCAGGCCCTGTGCCAGAATAAAAATCGTTTAGAATCAATGGTATAGGATGTTTCTCGCCGCGATTTTCAACGCCGACGGCAGGGAATACCGGGCAGTTTCTGCCGCCTTGCGGTGGCGGCGGCCGGCGCGCGACGCGTTTGAAACCGGATGCCGAGGCCCGGCGGACACAACGCTTCATTAACCAAAGTGAGAGAGCATCGCGTTGTGCCGCAATGAAGCTGCGGCTCAACGGTGGAAGGGGCGCGGATCTCGCGGGCGCAGACGCCACGACATCCATGAGACAGGACAATTCAAGATGGCTGCAGTCGACGCCGAAGTTGCCGAAGACGAGGATGAAGAGGTCGCCGAGGCGCCGGCACGGCGCCGCCTGGCCGGCAAGGTTCTCGTTCTTTATATCGTACTGCCTGTGCTGGTTCTGATCGGCGCGGGAGCCGGTCTCTACATGTCAGGCATTTTCGGCGGTTCGACCGAAGAAGAGCCTGCCGAGGCGGTTGTTGCCGATCCGGTTTTCTACGATCTGCCCGACTTTCTCGTCAATCTCAGCGGACCTCCGCCGGCGCATTATCTCAAGATGCGCGTATCGTTGCAGGTCACCGATGCCGAGGCCGTGAAGCGTCTCGAGATCGAGATGCCGCGCGTGCTTGACGGTTTTCAGACCTTTCTGCGCGATCTGCGGCCGGAAGATCTCGAAGGCTCGCAGGGCATGCTCAATCTCAAGGAAGAGCTGATGCGCCGCCTGACGCTTGCAACGCAGCAACCGCTGGTGACGGACATTCTTTTCCGGGAAATCATCGTTCAGTAAAGGGTTCGGGGACCGATTCATGGCCACCACAGACGTCAACGACGAAGCCGATGCCATGACCGCCGCCGCGCAAGCTGCGGCGAAAGCACCGGAGCGTGTGCTCAACCAGGATGAAATCGACAGTCTGCTCGGCTTCGAGGTCGAAGAGGGTCAGGCTCCCGATCGTCACGGCATCGATGCCATCGTCAATTCGGCGCTGGTATCCTATGAACGCCTGCCGATGCTCGAAATCGTGTTCGACCGGTTGGTCCGGTTGATGACGGTTTCGCTCAGAAACTTCACATCGGACAACGTCGAGGTATCGCTCGACAATGTGTCGTCCATCCGTTTCGGCGATTACCTCAATTCGATTCCGCTGCCGGCCATCCTGGCCGTCTTCCGCGCAAAGCAGTGGGACAATTACGGCATGTTCACGGTCGATTCGAACCTCATCTATTCGATCGTCGACGTTTTGCTCGGCGGGCGCCGCGGTACTGCCGCCATGCGCATCGAGGGCAGGCCCTACACGACCATCGAACTCAACCTCGTACAGCGCATGATCGAAGTCGTTCTGCAGGATGTGCAGGCGGCGTTCGAGCCGCTGTCGCCGGTCACGCTCGAACTGGATCGCATGGAGACAAATCCGCGCTTTGCCGCGATAGCGCGTCCTGCGAATGCCGCCATTCTCGTCAAGTTGCGTGTCGATATGGAGGATCGCGGCGGGCGTATCGAGTTGATGCTTCCCTATGCGACGCTTGAGCCGATCCGCGAACTGCTTCTTCAGATGTTCATGGGCGAGAAGTTCGGCCGCGATTCGATCTGGGAGGAGCATCTCGCCACCGAATTGTGGTCCACGCGCGTACCGCTTGAGGCCGTTCTCGATCAGCAGCAACTTGCATTGCGTGACGTCATGGATTTCCAGGTCGGACAGACGCTGATGTTCAACAACACGCCTGACGGCATGATCGACATGCGCTGCGGCGACGTGCATATAGCCAAGGGACGGATGGGGCGGGTCGGCAATCACGTTGCCGTGCGCGTCGAACAGGCCATGCGCAAACACAAGCGCGTAGCCGAGCCGGAGCCGGAATCCACACCGAAGGCGATCGAGAACCGAATGACGGGAGCTTTCAAATGACCGGTTTTGCGGGCCTGCCATTCGGCGTTCTTCTCGAGGGCGTCGTCTGCCTGTTTCTGATCGCGACAATCATCTATTGCGCCATGCTGGACCGTCGCTTGCGGGCCATGCGATCCGGTCAGGACGGGTTGCGCGATCTTGTTCGCGATCTCAATGCAGCAACCTCGCAAGCGGTTTCCGCCATCGAGAATCTCAAACAGGCCAGTGCTGCCACGGGTGAAGAACTTGGCGAGCGTGTGCGGCGTGCCCGCGCGCTGGCGGACGAACTGGCACTTATGCTCGAGGCAGGTGACCGCATTGCCGACCGGCTTGACCGGAACGACAAGCCGCCTGTTGTCAGGCCGGTTGCCGCCCGAGCAGCTGCCCAGCCGGCTGCCGGTCCGCGCCAGGCTTCCGCAATTGCGTCCCGCGACCCCAATCCCGCGCACGCAACGCATCCGCTTCTGGATGCGTTGAAGCGCGCACGCTGAGGCCACCAAACCCATGCTGGATCGTCTCCGACTGCTGCCGACCGTCATTCTCTGTGCCTCGTTGCTTCTGGGCCTGAAGCTTGCCGATATGGCGACCGGAGGGCCGGGCGCGCGCTCCTTTGCGGGCATTGCGGTTGCGCGGGCCGAGGCGCCTGCGGCCGATCCGGCGGCGTCGACCGACTCCGGGGAACCGGTATCAGCCGGGCTGGATGAACCGACAAGCGAGGCGGCGGCTGCCGGGGCAGAAAATCCTGCAAACTCTGTCGATCCGCGTCTCAGCAAGGCCGAAATGTCCGTTCTCGAAAGCCTGGCGGTCCGGCGCGAAGAACTGAAAAAACGCGCAGAAGCACTGGACATGCGCGAGCAGGTTCTGGCGGCGGCCGAAAAGCGCGTCGAGGAGCGGATTGCCGAGCTCAAGGCGCTGGACGAAAGGATCAATGGCCGTATTTCCGAGATCGACGCGGCCCATGAAGAGAAGATGATGAGCCTGGTTTCGATGTATGAAGGCATGAAGCCGAAGGATGCCGCCCGGATCTTCGAACGGCTCGATATGGGTGTCCTGCTCGACGTCGTCAAACGAATGCAGCCGCGCCGGATGTCGGCGGTACTTGCCGCGATGGACCCGGTGGTTGCCCAGGACCTTACTGTGGAACTGGCGACCGGCGACCGCCTGACCGAAACGCCTCCGCTCATGGATCAGCGTGAGCCGGCCGCGCCGGAAGCGGCCCTTTCCGTGGACAAAAACGCCAGCTAATCCGCGAAAAATCGTGGCTCCTTAAGCACCACTTAACCGACCGGACCGTAGACTGCCCGCATGCCGGCAGAACGCCGGGGGATATTGGCAGAAGCTGCAGGAGCGCGCGCCGGGTGTGAGCGAAATCCATCGACATATGACGGTCGACAAAAGGCATCGCAATCCGGCGTGGCATTGCGGGTTTGCCCGCACGATCGCGTTCGCTTTGCTTCTGGTTCTCGCGCCGCTCGGTGCGTCGGCACAGGTTGCGCCTGAACGCCTCGATCTGATCGAGAAGGACGGCTATGGGCGCATGGTCATTGCGTTTCCGCAGTCCATGCCGAAGCATCGCGTCGAAGTGAATGCCGGCGTTCTCGTGCTTGCCTTTGACAGACCGATCACCATCAATCTCGACGCATTTGTGCACCAGTTGCCGCGCTACATCGCGACGGCTCGCCAGGACGATGATGGCAAGACGCTGCGCTTCGCGCTGAAGGCCGATTTCCGGGCCGACAGCAAACAGGCCGAAAACGCGCTCTATGTCGATCTGCTGCCGCCGCAATGGACAGGTGCTGCGCCCCCCCTGCCGGCCGATGTGGTTGCCCGCGTTGCGGCTGCCGCGGAAGCGAGGAAGAAGGCCGAGGAAGCTGCGACCGTTGCCAAGGCGCAGGGAATCGTCGAGCCGGACGTGCCGCTGCCCAATCTTGCCGTTCGGGTCGGTCGCCACGAGGGCATCACGCGGCTCGTTTTCGACTGGAACCAGCCCGTTCTCTATTCATTGGTGCAAAGGCAGGGGCTGGCGACCATTACCTTCGATCGGACGGCGCGGGTCGATCTGGCGCCATTGCGCGTCGATCCGCCGCCTTATCTGAGCCATGCGACCGCTATCGAGCATGATGGCCGGCTTGCGGTGGTTCTGACCCTGAAGCCTGGAGTCGTCATCAACGATTTCCGTGAAGACATGACGGTCGTTCTCGATCTCAAACCCGGTCATGCGCGTGACAGCGTGCCAGACGCCGTGGCGACGGCGCCGAAGGACATTCGGCCGAATGCCGCGCGGATCGAGCCGGCGGATGATGATGTCGTGCCGGACGAAGCGAGCGTCGTTTCGGCCGTCGAGGTCGAGGACGAAGAAAATTCCGCAGTTTCCGCCGGGAAAGAAAATGCTGTCGCTTCCGGAGGCGAAGAAAATGCTGTTGCATCTGCAACCGTATCGCCGTCCGTCGCCGTGGGGCCGATGCCGCTCGGCACGCGGCCGGTTGGCAAGGCGATTGCCAGGCTGCATCCGGGACGCAGCGGATCCGATATTGTCATTTCATGGCCCGAACCCGTCGGTGCGGCAGTATTCGAGCGGGCGGACCGTTTGTGGATGGTCTTCGACCAGCCCCTGCCGATCGAAATCGAAGCGCTTGTGCCTGACGACAAGGAGGGATGGCCGGCTTCGTTCGGAACGCCCGAAGTGGTCCGCTTCGACGGCGGTGTCGCGCTGTTACTGCCGTTGCTTGAGCGTGTGCTTGTCAGTGTTATGGAAGAGGGGGCCGATTGGCGGATTTCCGCGGGAGAGGTCCTTCAGACAACCGGGCGTCCCATCGCCGTTTCGCGTAACTGGCAGGAGGACGGGCGTGGCAGTGTGACGTTCGACCTGAAGGCCGCGCGCAAGGTGCTCAAATTCGAGGACCGGCTGGTGGGGGACAGGCTGATCGTCGCGACGGCGCTTGGACCGTCGCAGGCCGTGCAGACCTCACACAGTTTCGTCGAGTTCCAGGCACTTCAAACCGCGCAAGGCATTGCGATTGTGCCCATGGCCGACGATTTGAACGTCGCGGCGGCGCCCGACAATGTGGTCGTATCACGCAAGGCCGGTCTGATGCTGTCGGGGGGTACCGCCGACATGATGTCTGGTGGCGTGCTGGCGACCACCACGACATTCCCGGCGGTCATGGACTTTGCCGGATGGCGCGAGGCGCCCGGCGCCACCTTTACGGAGAGGCGTCAGTACCACCTGGACCGCCTGGCCATGGCGTCAACTTCCGACATCGGCGTCTTCCGCTTCGACTATGCCAAATTTCTGCTGGGCTACGGGCTTGCACCCGAAGCACTGTCGGCACTTACCGCCGTGGCAGCTGAAGATTCCTCGCTCGGAAAGGACGCGATATTCCGAGGCGTCAAGGGGGTATCAGAGGCGATGAGCGGCCGTTATATCGACGCAATTCGCAGCCTCAGCGGCAACGGGCTCGACAATATTCCACATGCGGCAGCCTGGCGCGGCCTCGCGCGGGCGCAGCTCGGTCACTGGGATGCCGCACGCACCCAGTTTGCATTGGCCGGCGCCATCATGGATTCCTTCGACGACGACTGGCGGACGATATTCCGTGCCAGAGCAGCGGAGGCCGCGCTGGATGGCGGCGACATCAAAGGTGCACAGCAACATGCGGCACATTTCCCCGAGAATCCGCAAGATCGCCGATCCCGGGCCGAGATTCTGCTGATCGACGCCCTGATTGCCGACCGGATCGGCCGCCATGACGAGGCCCTCATTCGCTACGACCGTGCGATCGAGGATGGATATCCGCCCATTGCCGCCCGCGCCCGTTTCGGCAAGGCGATGCTGCTCCACCTGACTGGCGGGCTCGACAACGAAGCGCTGACGGAGGAACTTGAAAGTCTGCGTTACGCATGGCGCGGCGATGCGCTGGAACTCGAGGTTCTGAGCCAACTGGCAACGCTTCATCTCGATGCGGGGCAGATTGTCGAAGCGCTGAACATCATGCGCATTGCGACGGCAAACTATCCCGACAGCGACCATGCGCATCGCATGAACATGCAGATGTCCGATCTGTTTGCCGATTTCTTTCTTGGTGAAGAGGCAAGCCGTCTTTCGCCCCTGCAGGCACTTGCCTTTTTCGAGAGCTTCAAGGACCTGACGCCGATCGGCCAAAGGGGCGATGAAATGATCCGTCATCTGGCAGAGCGTCTGGTCGAGGCCGATCTGCTGCCGCAGGCGGCACAATTGCTTGACTACCAGGTTGCCAACCGCCTGCATGGCGGCGTCGCCAAGGCGCAGGTTGCCGCGCGGCTGGCCACTATTCTTCTGCTCGACGACAAGCCTGAAAATGCGCTGGCGGCACTGCGGGCCACGCGACAGAACCTGCTGCCCGAGGCGCTTGCCGAGCGTCGTCTGTTGATCGAGGCGCGGGCGCTCGCCGAAACCAAGCAGTATGACTATGCGCTGGATCTGATCGAGGGACGATCCGATGCTTCGTCTCGCGCCTTGCGCGCGGACGTTCTTTGGAATGCGGGACGGTGGGAAGAAACAGGCGCGGCCTTCGAAGCGCTGCTCGGCGAGAGCTGGAAACCCGACGAGCCGCTCGCCGACGAGGTTCGCCTGCAGGTCATGCGCGCCGCTGTTGCCTATTCGCTTGCCGGCGACGAGGATGGCCTGTCGCGGATGCGAACCAAGTTCGGCGCCGCCATGGGCCGCAGTCCGGATGCCGGCGCCTTTGCGGTCGTTTCCGATCCCATTGCCGAGCAGGGCGTCGCCTTCCGCGAACTTGCCAGCCGCATCGCCTCGATCGACACGATGGAACGGTTCGTGGCCTCGCTGAAAGACGATACGCCGCCGGCAATCAACTGAGGATGCGTTGGCCGGCCGGCGATGGCGTCAGGTTCCGAAGCTCTGAACCAGGCTGCCCGCGATCAACGACCATCCATCGACAAGCACGAAGAAGATCAGCTTGAAGGGCAGCGAAATGATGATCGGTGGCAGCATCATCATGCCCATCGACATCAGAACCGACGCGACCACCATGTCGATAATGATGAAGGGCAGGAAGACCAGGAAGCCGATTTCGAAGGCGCGGCGCAATTCGCTGATCATGAAGGCGGGCACCAGAACCTGTAGGCCGATATCTGTGGCCTCCTCCGGTTCGTCGATGTTCGACAGATCGACAAACAGTTTCAGGTCCTGCTTGCGCACCTGCGAGAGCATGAAGGTCTTGAAGGGCTCGCTCGACTTCTCGAAGGCCTCGCCCATTTCCATTTCCTGGTTCATCAGGGGCAGGATGCCGGCGTCATAGGCCTTGGTGAAGGTCGGTGTCATCACGAATGCCGTCAGGAACAGTGCCAGGCTCACCAGTACCGCGTTCGGCGGCGACTGCTGCATGCCCAAGGCCGTTCGCAGCAGCGACAGCACCACGATGATACGCACGAAGGACGTCACCATGATCAGGATCGACGGCGCAAGGCTCAGGATCGTGACCAGGGCGACAATCTGCACCACGTGATCGGTCAGGCCGAGGCCGTCGGACAGGTTGAGGCTGATGCTGTTGGCAAGAGCCGGATCGGCAAGGCCGAATGTCAGCAGGGCGACGGCAAGTCCGGTCGCGCGGCGTCTCCAGCGTGCCGAGATGTCGGGAATACGGATCACGCGCGGCGCTCCTTGATGAAATCGACTATGCGCTGAAACTGAAGAACGGGCGCGGGGGCTTCTGCCGACGCGGTGTCGGCCAGCGCAATCGCGGCCGGCGCGTCGATTCCGCCTTCGATCAGCAATGATTGTTCGCCTCCAAGCAGGATCAGATGTTCCTTGCCGTCGCGGCGGATCAGCAGAAGGCGATGTCTGGCGTCGACAGGCTTGACTTCGACAATGGAAAGACGCCGCTGATTGCCGGTCGCCGTAACGCCGCCGGCGGCAAAACCCAGCCGGCGCGCGACAAGGGCGCAAAGCCCGATCAGGCCGATGATGAAGACGAGTGCAGCTGCAAACCGCAATATCTCGGAGAGTTCCATTCTGCGCATTCCCCACACGAGGGCAGCCTGTCCGGCCGGCCTGTCATGGGAAGAATTTGCCGCGTCAGGCTTAATGCCGGGTTAAGGGCGAGGGAATGCAAGGCCTTGTCTGGTTAGCCAATTCTGAAGTCACCAGGACTATTTTGCCGCGTTAGCACGATCTTAACTCTCGACGGCAAAACTCGGCTTGCCGCCAAGGAATGCGTGGCTTCGGAAACGGTCCCGATTGCGCCGAGAAAAGGGCGCGCGACAGACCGATTGATGGGCACGCGGCTATGACAATCGGCACCCTCCCGATCATCGAGATGATGAAGCAGCGCATGCAATGGCTGACCCAGCGTCAGGAAGTGCTGGCGCAGAACGTCGCCAATGCCGATACGCCCGGCTATACGGCGCGCGACCTCAAGGCGCTCGATTTCGGCGCAATGGTGAAGCGCAGCGGACCGGTGCTGGCGCCTGTGGCGACGCAGGCCCTGCATATCGGCAGTCCGGCGGCCGGTGCCGGAAACGGCTTGCGCCCGGGGCAGGCGACGGGCGGACAGATCGTCAAGCAGCCGGATTTCGAAACGACGCCGGGCGGCAACTCGGTGGTGCTCGAAGAGCAGATGATCAAGGTTGCCGAGACGCAGATGGACTATCAGGCAGTGACCGGACTCTACTCCAAGAGCCTCGGTCTGATCAGGATTGCGCTCGGCCGCTCGTAGGCGTCTGAGCCCGAAGGGACGTATTCGACATGAGCGCCATGGATCTTATCAAGTCGATGATGGTTGCGGCTTCCGGGCTGAAGGCCCAGAGCGGGCGCATGCGCATCATCGCCGAGAATATCGCCAACACGGACTCGGCCGCGCGCATCCCCGGCGGCGATCCCTATCAGCGGCGCATTCCGACATTCCAGCAGAAACTGGACCGCGAAATCGGCACGCATGTCGTGTCGCTCGGCCGGCCGGTGCTGGACCAGGCCGAATTCAAGCTCAAATACATGCCGGGCCATCCCGGTGCCGACGAGAACGGCTACGTCAAGATGCCCAATGTCAACGGCATGGTGGAAGCAATGGACATGCGCGAGGCGCAACGCAGCTACGAAGCCAATCTCAATCTCATCCAGGCATCGCGCCGCATGATCTCGCAGACCATCGATATCCTGCGGAAGTGAAGGGGAGCTAGACGCAAATGAGCATACCTGCCTCTGTTGCCCTCAATGCCTATGCCCGAGCCGCCGGCGCCGGCATGCCGACGCCGCCGGCCGGCGGCGTCAAGGAGGGCGGCGGCTTCGGCGATGTGCTGAAGCAGGCACTGGACGAGGCTGTCGGTACGGCCAAGGGCAGCGAACAGAAGGTCGCCGCGATCACGGCGGGACGCGAGGGTAATATCGTCGATGTCGTGACGGCTGTGGCCGAGGCAGAGGCAACCTTGCAGACGGTGGTGACCGTCCGCGACAAGGTGATCACGGCCTATCAGGAAATCATGCGCATGCCGATCTGACGATCGGCGGCAATCTGGGGCGGGCAGGGGCGTAGCCAAATAATGAGTGGACCGGAAATTCTCGATCTTGCGCGGCAGTCGATCTATGTGTTGCTGCTGCTGGCGGCGCCCCTGATGATCGTCGCGCTGGCGGTCGGTCTCGTGATCGCTCTGCTCCAGGCGCTGACGCAGGTGCAGGAAATGACCCTGGTCTTCGTGCCGAAGATTCTTGCGATCTTCGTCACACTGCTGGTCGCGCTGCCATTCATGGGGTCTTCGCTCGGTGGGTTCATGAGCCTGATCGCGCAGAAGATCGTCTCGGGCTGACGGCGCCGGGACCGACATCATGATCACCATCGACTACCTGCCGCAAACCGCTTTCATCTTCCTGCTGGTCTTCTCGCGTGTCGCGGCCATGTTGATGCTGATGCCGGCGCTCGGCGAGGCGACCATTCCGGCGCAGGCACGTCTGATCATGGCGCTGCTTCTGTCCCTGATCATGATGCCGCTTGTCGCGGACAGTTACGGCACGCTGCCTGAAACCGTTCCGTCGCTGGTTTTCATGGTGCTTCACGAAATCGTTGTCGGGCTCTTCATAGGCAGTGCTGCGCGGCTCGTCATGAGCGCGCTTCATGTCGCCGGCAATATCATTGCGTTGCAGATGAGCCTCGCCTTTGCACAGAATGTCGATCCAACGCAGGGCATGCAGGGCGTGATGATCGCCAATTTCCTGTCGCTGCTGGCGATTACACTGATCTTTGCGACCGGCCTCGATCATCTGCTGATCGCCGCGATGCGCGACAGCTACGAAATCTTTCGTCCCGGCGCTGCCATGCCGATCGGCGATTTCACGCAGATGGTCGTCAAGATCATGTCCGGCGCGTTTCGTCTGGGGTTGCAGCTCGCGGCGCCCTTCCTGGTGTTCGGCCTGATCTTCTATCTGGGAATTGGCATCCTCTCGCGGCTGATGCCGCAGATTCAGATCTTCTTCATTGCGATGCCCGCCAATATCGGTCTCGGGCTGATTCTGCTGATGCTGCTTCTGGGCGCCATGATGACGTGGTTCCTGCAGGAGTTCGAGCAGACCCTTTCCATGTTCGTCGGCTAGGTGGAACGCGCCCATGTCCGAACATGACGATTCAGAAAAAACAGAAGAACCAACACACCGAAAACTTGAAGAAGCCCAGAAGAAGGGCGATGTCGTCAAGAGTCAGGAGATCAGCACCTGGTTCGTGATGCTCGGCGCTGCCGTCGCACTGGCGTTAATGGGAACCGGGACGGCGACCTCGCTCTCGGGCACGCTGAAGATCTTCATTTCGCAACCCGAAGCCATCCCGATGGATGCAGATCACCTGCGCAAGATCTGGCTCGATGTCGGCGGCACGATGTTCAGTGTTCTGTTGGCGCCCTTGTCGGTCCTGATCCTTGCTGCGCTGATCGGGAATGTCATCCAGCATGCGCCGGTCTTCACGGCCGATCGCATGAAACCCAAGCTGTCCAAGATTTCGCCGAAAGAAGGGATGAAGCGTCTTTTTGGTGCAAAAAGCCTGATGAACCTCGCCAAGGGTATCGTCAAGCTCAGCGTTGTCGGCGTCGTTGCCACCCTGATCGTCTGGCCGGAACGCGACCGGCTGGTGTTGATGATGACCTGGGAAATCGCCCAGCTGTTGCCGCTGGTGCGCGAACTGGCGCTGAAGATGTTTGCCGGCGTGATTGCCGTCATGACCGTCGTGGCAGCGCTCGATTATCTGTTCGAGCGGCTGCAATGGATGAAAAAGCAGCGCATGACCGTTCAGGAGGTCAAGGACGAGTACAAGCAGATGGAAGGCGATCCGACGGTCAAGGCCAAGTTGCGCCAGATTCGCGTCGAACGCGGCCGCAAGCGCATGATGGCCGCTGTGCCGACCGCCACCGTCATCATCACCAACCCGACCCATTACGCCGTGGCGCTCAAATACGAGCAGGGCATGGGCGCCCCGACCTGCGTTGCCAAGGGCGTCGACGCGGTTGCCTTCCGCATCCGCGAAGTCGGTCAGGAGCATGATGTGCCGGTCATCGAAAATCCGCCGCTCGCCCGGGCGCTCTATGCGACCGTCGAGATCGATCACGAAATCGATCCGGATCACTACAAGGCGGTCGCGGAGGTGATTGGCTATGTGATGCGGCTTAAGGCTAAGATGAGCGGCGGACGCGGCCGGAAGTGATTCGGGCCGGCGTTGTGCCGTGCCATGCGGCGGACATACCAACAGAACCATGCTGGAGCTGCAAATGGCCGAAACGCCGGCCGATTATGCCGACACGATAGACAATCCGGCCGCCGGTACGGAAACGGCAGGGGGCGAGGCTGGCTGGACGCTGCCGGCCCGGCGATGGATCGTAATCGGGGGTGTCGGGATCGGCGTTGCCACGATGCTGCTCGACGCCGCCGGCGTCCATGCTTTCGGCCTTTCGGGTGCGCTGACCGCTTTCGGCCTGCTGGCAATCGCCGCTGCCGTTCTCTTCAGCTTTTCCGGCGGCGTGGCCGATGCCATGAGCCGCTCGCCGCTGGCGGCAGCCGAAGCGCTGAATGCGCTTCCCGATCCCTGTTATGCGACGGACCGGCGCGGCGCGGTATTGTTTGCCAATGAAGCCTACCGGATGATGACAGGCAGCTTCGATCTCGACCGTCCGGTGCCGCTGGAACGGCTTCTGGCGGGGCGGGGCGACATGGCGGAGACCGCCTTCCGCCTTGCGCAGGCCGCCCGGACGGGCTTTGCCGCCGACGAGGATATCCGGATTGTGACGCCGGGCGGTATCGAGCGCTTCTACAAAGTTGTGGTTCGGCCGCTGAGCGGTGCCGATGGCGGGGCGGTGTGGATGTTCCGCGACCTGACGGCGGAGCGTGATCGCGCGGAATCTGCGGAGCGCACTCATCGTCGCTCGCTTGCCTATCTCGAACACGCGCCGGTTGGCTTCTTTGCGGCCGATGCCAACAGTGGGCGTATTGTCTATCTCAATCCGACGCTCGGGAAATGGCTCGATGTCGAGCCCGCGCGGGTGACAGAACGCGGGCTTACACTTGCCGATCTGGTGCTGGGCGAAGCGCCGGCGTTGACGGAAACGGATAGCGGCCGGGACGGTGAGATGGCGCCGTTCGACCTCGATCTCAAGGGACCGGAAGGGCGTGCTGTGCCGGTGCGCGTCATGCCGAGTCGGCTTGCCGGTGTTGGCGCCCGCCCGGACCGCATCTTCGCGCTGGTCCTCAATCGGACGACGGGCGACAAGGCCGAGGTGACAGCGCGGGACGCCGAGATGCGCTTTGCGCGTTTCTTCAACAATGCGCCGATCGGCATCGCGATGGTCGATCAGGAAGGCAGGATCGACAACGCCAACAGCGCTTTTGTCGGCTATGTGGGTGCCGGAGTCGAACGCGGCATCCGGATTGCCGACCTTGTTGCCGAGGACGACCGCCGCGCTGTCGAGGAATTGCTGGAAGGTGTGCGGTCGGGCCGCCTGTCCGGCGCGCCGGTCGATATCCGCCTTGCGCGCAACACCGAACGGGTCGGCCAGATTTATGCGGCACGCGTCGATGCCGGCGAGGGTGCGTCCCTGGTCGTTTACCTGATCGACGCCACCGAACAGAAGACGCTCGAGATCCAGTTTGCGCAGTCGCAGAAGATGCAGGCCGTCGGCCAGCTTGCGGGCGGCGTGGCGCATGACTTCAACAACCTGCTGACGGCGATCATTGGCTTCTGCGATCTGCTGCTGGCGCGGCACCAGGCTGGCGATCCGTCCTTTGCCGATGTCGTTCAGATCAAGCAGAACGCCAATCGCGCCGCCAATCTGACGCGCCAGCTTCTGGCCTTCTCGCGGCGCCAGACGCTGCGGCCCAAGGTTCTTTCGTTGACCGATGCGCTGGCTGAACTGCAGAACCTGCTGGCGCGGCTGCTGACTGAAAAAGTTGAGCTCAAGATCGTGCATGGCCGCGATCTCGGTCTCGTCAAGGTCGACCAGAACCAGCTGGAACAGGTCGTCATCAATCTTGCTGTCAATGCGCGGGATGCGATGCCGGACGAAGGCGGGCGCCTCACCATCCGGACCGCCAATGTCTCGGAAGCCGACAGCCGGGCGCTGGATCACGCGCTGATGCCGCATGGCGAATATGTGCTGATCGAGGTTGCCGATACAGGGCATGGCATTCCGAAGGAAAATCTCGGCAAGATTTTCGAACCCTTCTACACGACCAAGGATCCGTCCAAGGGAACCGGCCTCGGTCTCTCGACGGTCTACGGCATCGTCAAGCAGACCGGCGGCTTCATTTTTCCCTATTCGACAGTCGGCAAGGGTACGACCTTCCGCATCTACCTGCCGCGCTATGTCGAGACGGCTGCCGATCGAAAGCAGGAGGAAATCTCGCTGGCCGCCGCGCCGCCGGAGCCGTCCGATCTCACCGGCAAGGGCACGATCCTGCTGGTCGAGGACGAGGATGCCGTGCGCACCTTTGCTGCGCGCGCGCTGGCGACACGAGGCTATGAAGTGCTTCAGGCTGAAAGCGGCGAGGCGGCGCTTGCGGTTGTTGACGCTTATGACGGACGAATCGATCTGGTGGTCTCGGACGTCGTGATGCCCAACATGGACGGACCGACCATGGCCAAGGAGTTGAAGCACAAGCTTCCGGGGACGCCGATCATTTTCGTCTCGGGCTATGCGGAGGACGCTTTTGCCAAGAGCCTCGATCCGGCGCAGGAGTTCCACTTCCTGCCGAAACCCTTCTCGCTGAAGCAGCTGGCTGCGGCCGTCAAGGAAGTGATGAAGGCTCCGTGATGCGCCTTCGCACTGGCCTTGCATTAACTGAGCGGTTAGCCTTCGGCCGAGTTAATGTGGTCCGGGGTGGTATACCGCATGTCGGCTGATCTCAATTCCCTCGAGCCGGGCAGTTCACGGCCCGTCGGCAGCGGCGCGGAGAATCACCGCGCAGCGCTGGCCATTGCGCGCCGGCATATGGGCCATGTGGCCTGGCCGACCGTTCTGATGGTGCTCGGCTCGCTGACGGGTCTTGCGCTGTCGACCTCGGCGGCGCTGGCCGGCCTGTGGCCGATGTGGGCGGCCATGCTCGTCAATGCCTATCTGCTTCTGATGCAGTTCATGGCCGTTCATGAAGGGCTGCACGAGGCGATCTCGGGTGACGACAAGCGTTTCAAGTGGCTCAATGACGGCTTGGCCTGGGTCGGCGGCATCGCGACGCTGATCCCCTATCGCGGCTATGACGTGATGCATCTCGTGCATCATCGCTATACCAACGATTTCGAACGCGATCCCGACACATGGTGCGCTGGGCGCAACCCGCTGCTGTTGATCCTGCGGTTCCTTACGCAGACGCCGCATTACGTCTTCCTGATGACAAAGTTCGGCATGTGGAAGGACCCGGTGCAGCGCCGGCCCTATTTCATTGCAGCCTCGCATCACCTGATTGCCTGGACGCTGGTGGCGCTGGGCTTCGTCTATGGCTTCGCCTATGAAATCCTGATGCTGTGGATTTTCCCGACGTTCCTCAACGTGGCGCTGATCGGGCTGATCTTCAATTATCTGCCGCACCGGCCACATCTGGCGCGGGAACGCTACAAGGACACCAGCGTTTTTCTCTTGCCCCGCGCCATTCATCGGCTGGTCACGATGCTCGACATGTATCAGACCTATCACCTCATCCATCATCTCTTTCCGCGCATTCCCTTCTACCGCATCGGTCGCGCCTTCGATGAGATGCGTCCGATCCTGGAGGCGGAAGGGGCGACGATTCACGACTGGACGGATGCCTGGGACCGCAGCCGGTCGGGCGTCGTGTCGGGTGGGTAAGCGGTCCGGGCTCGGAGCGGCGGCGGCCGTCGATGTTCCGTGGTGGAAAAACTGGAACTTCCCACGAACATGAATCTGATTTCCTAATAAATTCAGGTATTTAAAAATTCGATTGCCAACAAGAACAAAACCGGTACATTAACCGCATTGCACGACTCGGCGGGCAATGGAATAAGGGGAAACCGGTGATGTCGAAGAATGTTGTGAGCCTCGTGAAAGACGATAGCGACAAGAAAAAGGCGCTGGACGCCGCACTGAGCCAGATCGAGCGGTCGTTCGGCAAGGGCTCCATCATGCGCCTCGGCAAGAACGAGCAGGTGGTCGAGATCGAGGCGATTTCGACCGGGTCGCTCGGCCTCGACATTGCGCTCGGAATCGGCGGCTTGCCGCGCGGGCGGGTCATCGAAATCTACGGTCCGGAATCCTCCGGCAAGACCACGCTGGCGCTGCAGACCATTGCCGAGGCCCAGAAGAAGGGCGGCGTCTGCGCCTTTATCGACGCCGAACATGCGCTCGACCCGATTTACGCCCGCAAGCTCGGTGTGCAGCTCGACGAACTCCTGATTTCCCAGCCCGATACCGGCGAGCAGGCGCTCGAGATCGCCGACACGCTGGTGCGGTCGAGTGCCGTCGATGTGCTGGTGGTCGACTCGGTGGCGGCGCTGACGCCCAAGGCCGAGCTCGAAGGTGAAATGGGCGACAGCCTGCCCGGTCTTCAGGCGCGGCTGATGAGCCAGGCGCTTCGGAAGCTCACCGCCTCGATTTCCAAATCGAACACGATGGTCATTTTCATCAACCAGATCCGCATGAAGATCGGCGTGATGTTCGGCAGCCCCGAAACCACCACCGGCGGCAATGCGCTGAAATTCTATGCGTCCGTCCGGCTCGATATCCGCCGCATCGGCGCGATCAAGGAACGCGACGAAGTGGTCGGCAACCAGACCCGCGTCAAGGTCGTCAAGAACAAGGTGGCGCCACCCTTCAAGCAGGTCGAGTTCGACATCATGTATGGCGAGGGCATCTCGAAGATGGGCGAGCTCGTCGATCTCGGAGTCAAGGCCGGCATTGTCGAGAAATCCGGTTCCTGGTTTTCCTATAACAGCCAGCGCATCGGGCAGGGCCGCGAGAACGCCAAGCAGTTTCTCAGGGACAATCCCGACATGGCGGCCGAAATCGAAGCCTCCATCCGCCAGAATGCCGGCCTGATTGCCGAGCAGATCATGGAAATCGAGCCCGGCCGCGATGACGAGGATGGCGATCTGGAAGCCAGCGCCTGACCCCATATCTCATGGTTCCTGATGAGAGCCGAAGCGGCGCCGGGTACCCTCCGGCGCCGTTTTCATTTTGGGGGCGGGGTCCCCGCCAGCCTTCGCGAGACTGGTTCCGGTGGCTTTCTGGACAGTCGACGGGGCGACAGGTAAAAGCTGGGGCACTGTATTTTTCCGGATAATCGGGGGATAAACGGGCGGATGGGCGGCTCCGGCCGCGTGACGCTCCTGTGCCCCGGAGCCCGTACGCGAGACGAGCAAGATCATGGCCGGCCTCAACGAGATCAGAACGAAGTACCTGGAGTTTTTCCGTGCGCAGGGCCATGAGGTCGTGGCTTCGGGCCCGCTCGTGCCCAACAACGATCCGACGCTGCTCTTCACCAATGCGGGTATGGTGCCGTTCAAGAATGTCTTCACAGGTCAGGAAAAGCGTCCCTATGTGCGCGCGGCATCGTCGCAGAAATGCGTGCGGGCGGGCGGCAAGCACAACGACCTCGACAATGTCGGCTACACGGCGCGGCATCACACCTTCTTCGAGATGCTCGGCAATTTCTCCTTCGGGGACTATTTCAAGGCCGAAGCGATCGAGTTCGCATGGACGCTGGTGACGAGGGAATTCGGCCTGCCGAAAGAGCGGCTGATGGCGACCGTCTATGCCGACGATGACGAGGCCTTCGGTCTCTGGCGCAAGATTGCCGGTTTGCCCGAGAGCCGCATCATCCGGATCGGCACTTCGGACAATTTCTGGTCGATGGGTGACACGGGCCCCTGCGGCCCCTGTTCCGAGATATTTTTCGATCATGGCGACAGGATTCCGGGCGGTCCGCCCGGCAGTCCCGATGAGGACGGCGACCGTTTCATCGAGATCTGGAATCTCGTCTTCATGCAGTATGATCAGCAGGCCGATGGCAGGCGTCTCGACCTGCCCAGACCCTCGATCGACACGGGTATGGGGCTCGAGCGCATCGCCGCCGTGCTGCAGGGCACACATGACAATTATGCGACCGACCTGATGCGCGCGCTGATTGTCGCTTCTGCCGAGGCATCGAAAAGCGATCCCGACGGGCCGCATGCGGTCAGTCATCGCGTCATCGCCGACCATTTGCGGGCAAGCTCGTTCCTTCTTGCCGACGGCGTCATGCCCTCCAACGAGGGCCGTGGTTACGTGCTGCGCCGGATCATGCGCCGCGCGATGCGCCACGCACAGCTTGTCGGCGTTGCCGAACCTTTGATGTGGCGTCTCGTGCCGGCGCTGGTACGGCAGATGGGAGACGCCTATCCTGAACTTCGCCGTGCCGAGCCGCTCGTCACCGAAACGCTGAAGCTCGAGGAGACCCGGTTCCGCGAAACGCTCGTCCGCGGGCTGAAACTGCTCGACGAAGAGGTCGAGAAGCAACAGGGCAGGGGCGTGTTGCCTGGCGACGTTGCCTTCAAGCTTTACGATACCTACGGTTTTCCGCTCGATCTGACGCAGGACGCGCTGCGCTCGCGCGGCATGAGCGTCGATCAGGCAGGCTTCGATACGGCGATGGCCAAGCAGCGCCAGGATGCGCGCGCCGCCTGGTCGGGTTCCGGCGAGAAGGCGACCGAGGCCGTCTGGTTCGAACTGCGCGAACAGCATGGCGCCACCGAGTTTCTCGGCTACGAAACCGAGAATGCCGAAGGCAAGATCGTGGCGATTGTCGTCGACGGTCAGCCGGTGGCGGAGATTGCGGCAGGCGCCGAAGCCGCCATTATCGCCAACCAGACACCCTTCTACGCCGAATCGGGCGGGCAGGTCGGCGACAGCGGCGTTCTCTTCACACCGGCGGGCGCCGAATTTCCGGTCAGCGACACCGTGAAGAAGCTTGGCGACATGCATGTGCATATCGGCAGGCTCGCGCGCGGCAATCTCAGGGTCGGCGATATCGTCGAGATGAAGGTCGATGGCGGGGTGCGCAGCGCGACGCGGGCCAATCACTCGGCGACGCATCTGGTGCATGAGGCGCTGCGTCGTGTCCTGGGTCCGCACGTTACGCAGAAAGGTTCGATGGTTGGACCGGAGCGGCTGCGTTTCGACTTTTCGCATCCGAAGCCGATGACGGCAGCCGAGATCGCCGAAGTGGAGGTGATCGTCAATCGCATTATCCGACAGAACACCGAAGTGTCGACGCGGCTGATGACGCCCGAACAGGCGATCGATGCCGGTGCGCTGGCCCTGTTCGGCGAGAAATATGGTGCCGAGGTGCGCGTCCTGGCCATGGGCGTCGATGCCGAAAAGGACAATGGCGTCTATTCGGTCGAACTCTGCGGCGGCACACATGTGCGTCGTGTCGGCGATATCGCGATCTTCAAGATCGTCAGCGAGAGTGCGGTTGCCTCGGGCATCCGGCGTATCGAGGCACTGACGGGCGAGGGCGCGCGGCGTTATCTGGTCGAACAGGAACGTATCGCGAAGGACGCGGCTGCCGCTCTGAAGATTGCACCGGAGGATCTGCCGGCGCGCGTCGTCTCGCTGATGGATGAGCGCAAGCGACTCGAGCGCGAACTGGCCGAGGCGAAGAAGAGGCTCGCCATGGGTGGCGGCACTGCCGGGACGGCGTCGGAATCACCCGTCGAGGAGATCGGCGGCATCAAACTGGTCGCGCGCAAGCTCGACGGGGTCAATCCGAAGGATCTGCGTGGACTGGTCGACGAGGCCAAGAAGCAGGTCGGATCCGGCGTCGTTGCGCTGGTGGCTGTCAGCGAGGACGGCAAGGGCGCCATTGCAATTGGCGTCACGGCGGATCTTGTGGCCCGCTTCAATGCCGTCGAACTGGTCAAGGCCGGCGCGGCCGCCATGGGCGGCGCGGGCGGCGGGGGGCGACCCGATATGGCGCAGGCCGGCGGTCCGGAGGGTGCGAAGGCTGCAGCCGCACTCGACGCAGTGCGAGCGACGGTCGAAGGGCTTGCGGGCGCCGCCTAGACGAGACCCTGTTTTGTCAGCGCCTTGTTGAGGTTCTCTGCCACCTTGTCGAGGAAGCCTTCCGTCGACAGCCAGGATTGTTCGGAGCCGACCAGCAGCGCCAGGTCCTTGGTCATGTAACCGCTCTCGACGGTCGAGACGCAGACCTTTTCGAGCGTTGCGGCGAATTTCGCCAGGGCGTCATTGCCGTCGAGCTTGGCGCGATGCGAGAGACCGCGTGTCCAGGCGAAGATCGAGGCGATCGAGTTGGTCGAGGTTTCCTCGCCGCGCTGATGGGCGCGGTAATGGCGCGTCACGGTGCCGTGCGCGGCTTCGGCTTCCATGATCTTGCCATCCGGCGTCAGCAGCACCGAAGTCATCAGGCCGAGCGAACCGAAGCCCTGTGCGACCGAGTCCGACTGCACGTCGCCATCGTAATTCTTGCAGGCCCAGACATAGCCACCCGACCATTTCATCGACGAGGCCACCATGTCGTCGATCAGACGATGCTCATAGGTGATCTTTGCCGCTTCGAAATCGGCCTTGAATTCCTTCTCGTAAATCTCCTGGAAGAGATTCTTGAAGCGGCCGTCATAGGTCTTGAGGATCGTGTTCTTGGTGGACAGGTAGACCGGATATTTGCGGTCGAGACCGAACTTCATGCAGGCGCGGGCGAAGTCGCGGATGCTGTCGTCGAGATTGTACATGCCCATGGCGACGCCGGATGAGGGGAAGTCGAAGATCTCTTCCTCGATCGTGTCCTTGCCATCGTCCGACACCCACTTCATCGTCAGCTTTCCCTTGCCTGGGATCAGCATGTCGGTGGCGCGGTACTGGTCGCCGAAGGCATGACGGCCGATCACGATCGGTTCGGTCCAGCCCGGCACAAGGCGCGGGATGTTGCGGCAGATGATCGGCTCGCGAAACACCGTGCCGCCGAGAATGTTGCGGATCGTGCCGTTGGGCGACCGCCACATCTTCTTCAGTTTGAACTCGTCGACGCGCGCCTCGTCGGGCGTGATGGTCGCGCATTTGACGCCAACCCCGTGGCGCTTGATTGCCTCGGCAGATTCGACTGTCACCCGGTCGTCGGTGTCGTCGCGATGCTCCATGCCGAGGTCGTAATAGTCGAGATCGAGATCGAGATAGGGGAAGATCAGCTTGTCCTTGATCATCTGCCAGATGATCCGGGTCATCTCATCGCCATCGAGATCGACCACGGGGTTTGCGACTTTGATCTTCGGCATGGGGGGTCCTTCGAGACGTGTAACGGGCGGGGGGCAGGCGTGCGTGGCGCCGGCGCAGAACGAGCCTCTTCCGTATAACATTGCAGGCCGATTGATTAAAGGCAGGCAATCGCTTATTGACGCTCGCCGACTTCCCTAACGGAAACCATCTGCCCATGGCCGGAACCGATCAGACCAGGCGAGACGAAGCCCCGCGCGAGGCGGGTCCTGCCGTGATTCTGGTGGCGCCCCAGCTTGGCGAGAATATCGGCACGGCGGCGCGCGCCATGCTCAATTTCGGCCTGACCGATCTCCGGCTGGTGCGGCCGCGCGACGGCTGGCCCAATGAGCGGGCCCGTGCGGCGGCGTCGGGTGCCGATGTCGTGATCGACGGTGCGCGGGTGTTCGACACGACGGCCGATGCCGTCGCCGATCTCGATTATGTCATTGCGACGACGGCGCGCGCGCGCGACATGGTCAAGCCGATCCACACACCGGCTATGGCGGCGGGCGCATTGCGGCAGGCAATCGGCGGCGGGCAGGCGGGGCTGCTTTTCGGGCCGGAGCGCACCGGCCTCGAAAACGATGACCTGGCGCTTGCCGATGCGCTGATGATGGTGCCGGTCAATCCGGCCTTCGCCTCGCTCAATCTTGCTCAATGCGTGCTGCTGATGTCGTATGAATGGCACAAGGCGGGCGACGCGACCGCGCCGACGCGGATCGACTACCAGCAGACGCGGCCGGCCAGCAAGGCGGAGCTTGTCGGCTTCTTCACCCATCTCGAGAGTGAACTCGACCGTTTCGGCTTCCTGAAGCCGCCGGAAAAACGCCCCTCCATGGTGCGCAATCTGCGCAACATGTTCCAGCGGGCGGGCCTGACCGAGCAGGAGGTCCGCACGCTCAGGGGTGTTGTGGCGGCGCTGACAAGGCGGGTGCCGAAGGGCGAGGGGCCCGAGGACAAATAGGGCCTGGGCGGGCCGATTTTTTCGAGCGTTTTGAGTGGTTTGACAGGGCGGGTCCCCCGCGCTAAAACCCGCCTCGAAACGGGCTCCCGGCTTTGGGGGCCCGGTTTTCATTGAAGAGTTACGCACCCGCGGGTCCGGCGACGCTTGTAGCCGGTCCCTGTCGGTCCCGCAGGGACAAAGGAGGGCGCGTTTCCTTAACGTCTGACCCAAGGAAACCGCGATGACAAAGCGCCAGGAGTCCAAGTACAAGATCGACCGCCGGATGGGCGAAAACATCTGGGGTCGTCCGAAGAGCCCGGTCAACCGCCGCGAATACGGCCCCGGCCAGCATGGCCAGCGCCGCAAGGGCAAGCTCTCGGACTACGGCGTGCAGCTGCGCGCCAAACAGAAGCTCAAGGGCTTCTACGGCAATATTTCCGAAAAGCAGTTCCGCGGCATCTACAAGGATGCCGACCGTCTGCGCGGCGACACCGGCGAGCTGCTGATCGGCCTCCTGGAGCGCCGTCTCGACGCCGTCGTCTACCGCGCCAAGTTCGTGCCGACCGTGTTCGCCGCACGCCAGTTCGTCAGCCATGGTCATGTGCTGGTCAACGGCAAGCGCGTCAATGTGCCGAGCTACCGTGTGCGCGAGGGCGATGTGGTCGAGGTGCGCGAGAAGTCGAAGCAGATGGCGCTGGTGCTCGAAGCCGCGCAGTCGGCCGAGCGCGATACGCCGGACTATCTCGAAGTCGACCACGACAAGATGACCGCGAAATTCGTCCGCGTTCCGGCTTTCGCCGATGTACCCTATGCGGCGCATATGGAACCGAATCTGGTCGTCGAGTTCTACTCGCGCAGCTAGTTGCCGCGCGCCGGACAAACGAAAAGGCCGCTCGAAAGAGCGGCCTTTTTGCTGTCGGCTGCCGGACGGATCAGGCGGCCTGGGTCTCGATGCCCTTGGCGGCGAGATAATCGCGCAATTCGCCCTGTTCGAACATTTCGCGGACGATATCGCAGCCGCCGACGAATTCGCCCTTCACATAGAGCTGCGGAATGGTCGGCCAGTCGGAGAATTCCTTGATGCCCTGGCGGATGTCGTCGTCGGCGAGTACGTCGATGCCCTTGAAGGGCACGCCGAGATAGGTCAGCACCTGCACGACGGCGTTCGAGAAACCGCATTGCGGAAAGACCGGCGTGCCCTTCATGAAGAGCACGACATCGCTCTCGTTCACTTCCGCCTTGATGCGGTCGAAGACCGGGTTGTCGCTCATCTCATTCGTCCTTTCGCGGCGTCTGTTGCCGGCGTTTCGTGTCAATCCTGCGGCGCGCTGGTCTGCAGCGCCAATGCGTGAAGTTCGTTGCCCATGCCGCCTTTCAGCGCGCTGTAGACCATCTGGTGCTGCTGCACCCGTGTCTTGCCCCTGAAGGCGGCGGAGACGACATTGGCCGCATAATGGTCGCCGTCCCCGGCCAGGTCGCGGATGTCGACGATCGCGTCGGGAAGCGCCTCCTTGATCAGGCGTTCGATGTCCGAGGCGGTCATGGCCATGTCAGTCTGTCTCCCGATTGCCGACGGCGGTCAAAGCTCGGGGCCTTCGGCCATATAGGCCGGCAGCCAGCCCTCATGTGCGACCCCAAGCTCGACCAATGATATGGGAGTGGCACCTGCCAGTGTCAATTCGCTGCCGCCTGTGGTGCCGATGCGGGCGGCGGGCACACCTGCCTTTGCGGCGCGAGCGATGAGGCTTTCTGCGTCCTTTTCGGGCATCGTCACCAGGTAACGGGCCTGATCCTCGCCAAAGGCCCAGGCATGCAGCGGCAGCTCGGTATCGGGCCGGATGCGCGCACCGATGCCGCTGGCCATCGCCATTTCGGCCAGCGCCACCAGCACGCCGCCATCGGACAGATCGTGCACGGCGGTGACATGGCCGGCGCGAATCTCGCCGCGGATGAAGTCGCCATTGCGGCGTTCGACGGCGAGGTCGACCGGCGGCGGGGCACTGCGGTCGTCCTTCCGGCCGGCAATGTCGCGCAGATATATGCTCTGGCCGAGATGGCCCCTGGTCTCGCCGACCAGCACGACCGCCTCGCCCTCGGCCTTGAAGGGAATGGTTGCGCGCATGGCCACATCGGGCAGCAGACCGACGCCGCCGATCGCCGGTGTCGGCAGGATGCCCTTGCCGTTGGTCTCGTTGTAGAGCGAGACATTTCCTGAGACGACCGGGAAGTCGAGCGCGCGGCAGGCTTCGCCGATGCCCTGGATGCAGCCGACGAACTGTCCCATGATGTCGGGCTTTTCGGGATTGCCGAAATTGAGATTGTCGGTGATCGCCAGCGGCTCGGCGCCGACAGCGGTCAGGTTGCGCCAGCATTCGGCGACCGCCTGTCTGCCACCTTCGACCGGATCGGCGGCGCAATAGCGCGGTGTCACGTCGAGCGTGAAGGCGAGACCCTTCTTCTGCCGTTCGACGCGGATCACCGCGGCGTCGCCGCCGGGGCCGACCGCCGTGTTGCCCTGGATCAGATGGTCGTATTGCTCCCAGATCCAGCGGCGCGAGCACATGTCCGGTAGGGCAACCAGCCGGGCCAGCGCTTCGCCGACATCGTTGGGTGCCGGCGTTTCGGCTGGCGCCAGCAGGGCGGGTTTCTCGGCCGTGACCCAGGGGCGATCATATTCCGGCGCCTGGTCGCCCAGTTCCTTGATCGGCAGATCGGCCATCACCTCGCCATGGCGGCTGACGCGGAAGCGCAGATCGTCGGTGGTCTTGCCGATGATCGCGAAGTCGAGGCCCCATTTGACGAAGATCGCCTCGGCGTCCTTCTCGCGCGCCGGGTCGAGTACCATCAGCATGCGCTCCTGGCTCTCCGACAGCATCATTTCATAGGCGCTCATGCCCTCCTCGCGGCAGGGCACCTTGTCGAGATCGAGCTCGACGCCGAGATCGCCTTTCGCGCCCATCTCGACGGCCGAGCAGGTCAGGCCGGCCGCGCCCATGTCCTGAATGGCGATCACCGCGCCAGTTGCCATCAGTTCGAGGCAGGCTTCGAGCAGCAGCTTTTCCGAAAAGGGATCGCCGATCTGCACGGTCGGGCGCTTTTCTTCGGAGTCCGCGCCGAATTCGGCCGATGCCATGGTTGCGCCATGAATGCCGTCGCGGCCGGTCTTTGAACCCAGATAGACGATCGGCAGGCCGACACCCTTGGCTTCGGAATAGAAGATCTTGTCGGCATCGGCGAGGCCCGCCGCGAAGGCGTTGACCAGGCAGTTGCCATTGTAGCTCGGATCGAAATTGACCTCGCCGCCGATGGTCGGCACGCCGAAGGAATTGCCGTAGCCGCCGATGCCGGCGACGACGCCCGAAACGATATGGCGGGTGCGGGGATGCTCGGGCGCCCCGAAGCGCAGCGCGTTCAGTGCCGCCACCGGCCGTGCGCCCATGGTGAAGACGTCGCGCAGAATGCCGCCCACGCCGGTCGCCGCGCCTTCATGCGGTTCGATGTAGGAAGGGTGGTTGTGACTTTCCATCTTGAAGATGATCGCCTGGCCGTCACCGATATCGACGACGCCGGCGTTCTCGCCCGGGCCGCAGATGACGCGCGGACCGGTGGTCGGCAGGGTGCGCAGCCATTTCTTCGACGACTTGTAGGAACAATGCTCGTTCCACATCGCCGAGAAGATGCCGAGTTCGGTCAGAGTCGGCTCGCGGCCGATCAGATCGAGAATGCGTTGATACTCGTCCGGCTTCAGGCCGTGCTCGGCGATCAGTTCCGGGGTGATGCGTACGTCGTTGGGAATCACGCCACGGCCTCCAGCACGCTTTCGAAAAGCGCGCGCCCGTCGGTCGCGCCGTTCAGCGGTTCGATCATGTTCTCGGGATGCGGCATCAGGCCGAACACATTGCCGCGCTCGTTGAGAATGCCGGCAATGTCGTTGAGCGAGCCGTTGGGATTGGTGCCCGCGGCATAGCGCAGGCCGATGCGGCCTTCACCCTCGAGCCGCGCCAGCGTTTCAACATCGGTGAAATAGTTGCCGTCGCCATGCGCCACCGGGCAGTTCCAGATTTCGCCGGGCCGGTATTTGCGGGTGAAGTCGGTCTCGGCATTGACGACCTGCAGCTTGACATGCCGGCAGACGAATTTGAGGCCGGCATTGCGCATCAGCACGCCGGGCAGCAGGCCTGCCTCGCAGAGAATCTGGAACCCGTTGCAGACGCCGAGCACGCGCACACCCCGGTCGGCGGCTCTCGCCACCGCCGGCATGATGTTGCCGCGCGCGGCGATCGCGCCGGTCCTGAGATAGTCGCCATAGGAGAAACCGCCCGGCAGGACGACGAGGTCGACATCGGGCAGTTCGCGTTCGGTGTGCCAGATGGCATGCGGCTTGACGCCGGTGATCAGTTCGAGCGCATAGAGCATGTCGCGCTCGCGGTTCGATCCGGGGAATACGACGACGGCGGACTTCATGCTCACTTCTCGTCGAGCTCCACCGCGTAGTTCTCGATCACGGTGTTGGCGAGCAATTTCTTGCACATTTCGTCGATGACGGCGGCTGCCTTGGCGCGATCCTTCTCGGCCAGTTCGACCTCGATGTATTTTCCCTGCCGCACGCTTTCGACACCGGAAAAGCCCAGCGCGCCCAGTGCGCCTTCGATCGCCTTTCCCTGCGGGTCGAGAACGCCGTTCTTCAGCGTGACTTTGATACGGGCCTTCATGCGTCGTCGTTCCTCACTTCACCAGCTTCGGGCCGCTGCGCTTCGGTTCGTTCTCGAACAGAATGCCGAGGCGGCGGGCCACTTCCTGATAGGCTTCGATCAGCCCGCCCATGTCGCGGCGAAACCGGTCCTTGTCGAGCTTGTCGTTGGAGCGGATGTCCCACAACCGGCAGGAATCGGGGCTGATCTCGTCGGCCAGCACCACGCGCACCATGTCGCCTTCGTACAAGCGTCCGAACTCGACCTTGAAATCGACGAGACGAATGCCGATGCCGAGAAAGAGCCCGGTCATGAAATCGTTGATCCGGAGCGCCAGCGCCATCATGTCGTCGATTTCCTGCGGCGTCGCCCAGCCGAAGGCGGTGATGTGCTCTTCCGAGACCATCGGATCGCCGAGTTCGTCGCTCTTGTAGTAGAACTCGATGATCGAGCGTGGCAGCGCGGTGCCTTCCTCGATGCCGAGGCGTTTCGAAAGCGATCCGGCGGCAACGTTGCGGACTACCACTTCACAGGGAATGATCTCGACCTCGCGGATCAGCTGCTCGCGCATGTTGATTGAGCGGATGAAATGCGTCGGTACGCCGATCTCGTTGAGGCGCGTGAAGATGAACTCCGAAATCCGGTTGTTGAGGACACCCTTGCCCTCGATGACGGCGCGCTTCTGGTTGTTGAAGGCAGTGGCGTCGTCCTTGAAATGCTGGACGAGCGTGCCGGGCTCGGGGCCTTCATAGAGCACCTTGGCCTTGCCTTCGTAAACGCGTCTGCGCCGGCTCATGTCGTGATTCCAATCGGTTGGCCCGGAATGCGGTGCCTTGTCGGATGTCCGCGGGGCGGAGGGAGCGCGAAAGACGGTCTGCGGAATCGGTCCTTCGGCGTGCGCAAGTTAACGCAAGGCCGGGGGCGATACAATGTATGTATAGTGTGCTTTTGCCGCAGCGCAACGCGGCATGAAATGCCCGGAAAATCAGCACCTTAGCTATTTCGTCGCAGCGCCGCGCCGGGGCGCCGATCGCGGTTGATTTGAATGGGCCGGACGGCTATGCCTAGGGCCAGTTTCTGTGCTGCGGCGCCGGCCGCCGGCGCCTGACCATTGAACGGAGTGACCCGGTCCCATGTCCACCTTCGACAAGCGCGAAGACGGTTTCGAGAAGAAGTTCGTCCATGACGAGGAGTTGCGCTTCAAGGCCAATGCGCGCCGCAACAAGCTGCTGGGGCTCTGGGCCGCCGGTCTGCTGGGCAAGTCCGGCGCCGATGCCGACGCCTATGCGCAGGAGGTCGTCGCCTCGGACCTCAAGGCCGCCGGCGATCAGGACGTTTTCGACAAGGTCCGGGCCGATTTCGATGCCGCGGGCGTCGCGCAATCCGACCATCAGCTTCGCCGTACCATGGACGAGCTGATGGACGAGGCGATCCGCCAGCTTCAGGGCTGAGGCGGACGCCTTAATGTCTGGAAAATCGAGATGCTGCCCAGCAGCAGCAGGTCCTGCGGACTCGTGCCCTCGATCGGCAGATGCAGGATTTCCAGTTCCAGGAAATCGCGGTTGAAGCCGCAGAGACGGCCTTGCGTCGCATGGATGGCGCGTTCGGTCGTGACCTGGCGGTAGACCTCGGCGTTGCCGGCCACGCAATCGGGCTGATAGAGCTCCGAAATCGCCTGGCCGGTCGGGTCGAAGCCCAGCCAGCCGGTCAGTTGCGTACCGATCAGCCGCAGCCGCCAGTCGCTGCCTTCCGCATCCAGCGGTTCCAGCACGAAGATACTGGGCAGGATCGGTCCCATCTCGCGGCAGGGCAGGGCGGCGCGGCTCAGCAGGCGGTCGCCCCTGCGGTGGCTTGTCCAGAATTCGAGTAGCGCCAGCGATTGCGGATGCTGCGGCGTCGCGATTGGCGTCACATCGATTTCGATGCGAACCGCGTCCGCCGGTGGCAGACCCGCTTCATCCTGCTTTCGATATGTGGCGAACATGTGCGGCGCTTCCGTTTCTGGCGGCGACGTCCTCAAAGTCGCCCGCAAAGCGATAAAAAGCCCTTAAGTTATTCTATGCGGACCTAATATCGATGGTCGGCGGCTGCCAGCAGGATCGCGGCAAAGCCTTTGGTCGCGGTTTTCCGGGCTCCGGCCTCGTCGAGCCCGTCAATCAGGTTTGCCGGTGTCTCCTTCATCCGATGCATGGCCGCCCAGGCAATGATCTCGATGGCGAGGCGTGCTGACAGCCGTATCGCCGGGCCGGGAGCGCCGGGCCGACCTGCCACTTTCAGCGCCACGGCGGCGATGTCGTCGCGGTAGTGACTACGCATGTCGGTCGAGAGCAGGGCATCGAACTCCGGAACCTCGCGGGCGCAATGATCGAGCAGCCAGACGGCGCGGCGCGCCTCGTGCAGTATGTCGTAAAGCTCGCCGCCGATGGTCGCCAGCGTTGTGCGATCGGGCTTTGCACCGGGGTTCAGCGCCTCTTGAAGCGCCGGCCATTCGGCAACTTCCGCGACGCGGGCGGCATAGACAGCCACCGTTTTCTCGATCCCGGGATCGGCGAGGGGCAGGGCGAGCCTGTCGAGCGGACGGCCGCAGACCTTGAGGACGGCGAGGTGAAACAGCGCCTCCTTGCTGGTGACATAGAGATAGAGCGTCCCGGCGGAAACGCCTGCCGTCCGCGCCACGTCGGCCATCTGGGTGCGCTTGATGCCCATGTCGGTGAAACAGGTCACCGCCGCCTCGGCGATGTCGTCCAGTCGATTCTCGGCCTTGCGTCTCATCTCTCTCCCTTTGCGCCGCTGCCCCAAAAGGCCGGGCGATGCCAATTTCGTCAAGCCGCTTGCATCTGCCATCTGTTTTTGTTATATGAATGAATGATTCATTTATCAAGAGGGTTTCCGATGTCCCGTCGGTATTTTGCGTTGGGTGTTCTGACGTCCCTTCTTGTTGCGGTTCCGGCCTTGGCCGCGGACTGGAGGCATTACGGCGGCGACGCCGGCGGCCAGCGCCATTCGGCGGCGGCAGAGATCACGCCCGCCAATGTCGGCAGGCTGAAACCTGTCTGGACCTACCGGACCGGCGACATGGAGGCGCGTGCCGACGACATGAAGCACAGTGCCTTCGAAGGGACGCCGATTCTCGTTGGCGGTTTGTTGATCTTCTGTTCGCCCTTCAATGAGGTCATTGCGCTCGATCCGGGTACAGGCGCCGAGAAATGGCGCTACGACCCGAAAGTGACGACCGGCTACCGGCCGGGCAATCAATTCGTCTGCCGGGGCGTCACCCAATGGAGCGATGCGGAAGCCGCGCCGGGCGATCTCTGCGCGACGCGGCTCTTCATGGGCACGGTCGACTCGCGGCTGATCGCGCTCGACGCGCCGACCGGGCAGCCCTGTCTCGGTTTCGGTATGGATGGCGAGGTCCGCATCGATCCCGGCATGGATCTCCAATGGCCCGGCGAATTCCAGATCACCTCGCCCCCCGCCGTGGCCAAGGGCGTCGTCGTCATCGGTTCGTCGATCAGCGACAATCGCCGCGCCGACGCGCCGAAGGGCAGCGTGCGCGCCTTCGATGCGCGCAGCGGCAAGCCGCTCTGGGCATTCGATCCGGTGGTGCGCGGCGCCGAGGACTTTCCGGAGGACTGGCCGCGCGGCGTCGCGGCGCGCACCGGTCACGCCAATGTCTGGGCGCCGATGTCGGCCGACGAGGGGCGTGGACTTTTCTTCCTGCCGACGTCATCGCCGAGCCCCGATTTCTTCGGTGGCTTGCGCTCGGGCGACAATCGCTATTCGAATTCCGTCGTCGCGCTGGAGGCGACAACGGGAAATGTCCGCTGGCATTTCCAGACCGTGCATCACGACGTCTGGGACTACGACCTGCCGGCGCAGCCGAGCCTCGTGACCTTGCAGCGCGACGGCAAACCGCTCGACGCCGTCGTGCAGGTGACGAAGCAGGGCTTCGTTTTCGTCTTCGACCGCGACACCGGCAAGCCCGTCTTCGAAATCGAGGAGCGCCCCGTGCCGCAGGGCGGCGCGGCGGGCGAGTTCCTGTCGCCGACGCAGCCTTTTCCGGTCGTACCGCCGCCGCTGGTGCCGCAGACGCTGTCGGCCGACGATGCCTGGGGCCTGACTTACTGGGACCGCAAGGCCTGTCGCGAGAAGATTGCCGGTGCGCGCTCCGAAGGCATCTACACGCCGCCTTCGGCGCAGGGCACGATTATGTATCCCTTCACTGGCGGCGGCGCCAATTGGGGCGGCATGGCCTTCGATCCGGCGAGCCAGCTCATGTACATCAACACCAGCCGCACCGCGCATCTGATCACGCTGATCCCGTCGGAAGACTTCGAGGCGGCGAAGGCCGCCCAACCGAACGAGGAAATCTCGCCGCAGGCGCCGGCGCGCTGGGCGGTGAAGCGCGAACTCGTTCTGTCGCCCCTCGACCTGCCCTGCAATCCGCCGCCCTGGGGCATGCTGACGGCGGTCGATCTTTCCGACGGCACGATCGCCTGGGAAAGCGTGCTCGGCACGGTGCGCGATCTCGCGCCGGTGCCGCTGCCGTGGAAACTCGGCACGCCCAATCTCGGCGGTCCCATCGTCACGGCGGGCGGCGTCGTTTTCATTGGCGCGGCGATGGACGACTACCTGCGTGCCTTCGATGCCGCGAGTGGCGAAGAGCTCTGGAAGGGCCGCCTGCCGGCCGGCGGGCAGGCGACGCCCATGACCTATGAATGGGACGGCCGGCAATATGTCGTCATCGCGGCCGGCGGCCATTCGCGCGCGGGTACGAAACTTGGCGATTCCGTCGTGGCCTTCGCGTTGCCGGAATAGCCAGCAATCCGCTTGTCTTTGTCCCGTGCCTCCCCGCAGTATTGCGTCAGAAAAGCAAAACAGGGGAGGCACGGGTCATGACCGTCTACAGTAACGTCACCATCGAGAAAAAAGGCGCGGTGGCGCTGGTACGCTTCGACCGCAAGGGCGCACGTAACGCCTTCAATCAGGAAACCATTCTCGAACTCACCGATGTCGCTCGCCGCTTCCAGGACGATCTCGAGACCCAGGCCGTCGTGCTGACCGGTACGCGCGAGGCTTTCTCGGGTGGTATCGATCTCAAGGAACGTGCAACCCGCGCGGTGACGGCCGGCACCGATCTCGAGCTGCGCCAGACCTATTATCGCGGCGTCCGCCTCTGTCAGGCCTGGGAGGACATGCCGCAGATCACAGTTGCCGCCATCGAGGGCATGGCGGTCGGCGCCGGCGTCGCGCTGCCATTGGCACTCGACTGGCGGGTGATGGGCAAGGGCGCCTTCCTCTATGTGCCGGAAGTGAAAATCGGCATCAATCTGCAATGGGGCGCGCTGCCGCGCCTGATCACGCTGGTGGGGCCGGCGCGTGCCAAGCGCATCTGCATTCTCTGCGAGCGCATGAGCGCCGATCACGCACTCGACTGGGGGCTCGTCGAAGAGGTTGCCGAGGACGGTCATGTGGTCGAGAAGGCGATGGAACTTGCCGCCGCCGCCGCGTCGATGCCGGCGCCGGCCGTGCGCATGGTCAAGGAAGCGGTCAACGCGACCGCCTATGCGCTGCACAAGGCGACCAGCTATGCCGATGCCGATCAGAGCCAGCTCTCGACCAATTTCCGCTCGGCGCAGGAAGAGAGCGACAAGTTCGTCAAGGGCAGGAAGTAGCGTTCAGACGACGGTTTTGGCCTTCAGCCGCATCGCGATCTGTTCCAACGATTGCAGGTGGTTGCCTTCCTTGACCACATCATAGACAGCGATGTTCATCGCGCGCACCGACTTGCGCACGATCGCGCGCGTCTCGGGATGCTCGTCGAAATCGATGACGTTGAAGCAGCAGGTGTTCTGATCGATGGCGGCGAAGGTCGAAAGTCCGGTGCCGAAGGCCCAGCCGAGCACCAGACGATTGATGCCGCCATGTGCGACCAGCGCCAGCGTGTCCCATTCGGGCTCGGCGATCAGCGCCTCGAGCCCCGTCACCACGCGCGTATTCACTTCCTCGAAGCTGTCGCCGCCGGTATAGCGCGCGCCGGGCTTGTGGGCGTCGCGGAAGGCATAGGCAATCTCGCCGAGATCGGAAATCTGGGCACGGAAATTGGTGTCGCTCTGCAGCTCGACAAAGGCGTCGTGGCGTTCGACGGCAAGGCCGCGTCCGGCCATCAGCAGTTCGGCGGTCTCGACCGCACGCGGGAAGCGCGACGCCACCACGCGGTCGAAGGGGATATTGGCCAGCGCCTTGCCGGTCAGCGCCGCCTGTTCGCGGCCCCAGTCGGTCAGCGGCACGGCGGCCGAATCGGCCACGCGGTTGCCCTTGTCGTCGACATAGGAAACATCGCCATGGCGAAACAGATAGATGCGGCGGCGGCGTGCGCCGTCGAAGGCGGTACGAAGCATCGGAAATCCCCGGAATTGCAGTGCCGCGCAGTATAGAGCGGATTGTGACGGCAGGGTGAAGCCTTACTCCGCCGCCTTGCCCTTGCTTGCTGCCGCCATTGCTTCCTTGCCGAACACCCGGGCGAAGATCGTGTCGACCTGCTTGGTGTGGTAGCCGAGGTCGAACAGGGCTTCGAGTTCGGCGGCCGAGAGCTTTGCCGACACGTCCTTGTCGGCCTTCAACAGTTCGAGGAAATTGCCTTCCCCACGCCAGACCGGCATGGCGTTGCGCTGCACCAGGCGATAGGCGTCCTCGCGGCTCGCGCCCTTCTGCGTCAGCGCCAGCAGTACACGCTGCGAATGGACGAGGCCGCCCAGCCTGTCGAGGTTCTTCTGCATCTGCTCGGGATAGACCAGCAGCTTGTCGATGACGCCGGTGAGGCGGACGAGGGCGAAGTCGAGCGTTACGGTCGCATCCGGGCCGATCATGCGTTCGACCGAGGAGTGCGAAATATCGCGCTCATGCCAGAGCGCCACATTCTCCATCGCCGGGATCGCCATGCCGCGCACGAGACGGGCCAGCCCGGTCAGGTTTTCGGTCAGCACCGGGTTGCGCTTGTGCGGCATTGCCGACGATCCCTTCTGGCCTTCGGAGAAAAACTCCTCGGCTTCGAGCACTTCGGTGCGCTGCAGATGGCGGATTTCGGTGGCCAGACGTTCGATCGACGACGCGACGACACCCAGTGTCGCGAAATACATCGCGTGGCGGTCGCGCGGGATCACCTGCGTCGAGACGGGCTCGGGCTCAAGCCCCAGCGCCTTTGCGACATGTTCTTCCACACGCGGGTCGATATTGGCGAAGGTGCCGACCGCGCCCGAGATGGCGCATGTCGCGACTTCCTTGCGTGCGTTCACCAGCCGCTCGCGGCAGCGTTCGAACTCGGCATAGGCCTGCGCCATTTTGAGGCCGAAGGTCACCGGCTCGGCATGGATGCCATGGCTGCGGCCGATCGAGACCGTGTCCTTGTGTTCGAAGGCGCGGCGCTTGAGGGCGGCCAGCAGCGCGTCCATGTCGGCCAGCAGAATGTCGGTCGCGCGCACCAGCTGCACATTGAAGCAGGTGTCGAGTACGTCCGACGAGGTCATGCCCTGATGGACGAAGCGCGAATCCTCGCCGATGAATTCGGCCAGATGCGTCAGGAAGGCAATGACGTCGTGCTTCACTTCCCGTTCGATCTCGTCGATCTTCGCAACGTCGAAGACCGCCTTGTCGCCGCGCGCCCGGATATTCTTTGCCGCTTCCTTCGGGATCACGCCCAGTTCCGCCAGCGCCGTGCAGGCATGCGCCTCGATTTCGAACCAGATGCGGAACTTCGTCTCGGGTTCCCAGATGGCGACCATTTCGGGCCGCGAATAACGGGGGATCATCGGCGCCTCTCGAGTGTTGGCGGGGCGGGCTTGCAGGAATGAGGCAGGGTGTAGCACCTGCATCCCGGGCGCTCAATAGGCCGCCGCAACTGGCGGATTTCCTTCCAAATCCGGTCGCCGCTGCGTTACCTTGACCGCCAAGCCGCGGCAGGCGGCAGCCAACATAAGGGAGGATCGGGCGATGGGCAGGGCGCTTTCACGCAGGCATTTTCTGAAATCGACGGCGGCGACGGCCGTTGTTGCGAGCGCCTATGGAGCGGGTTTCCGCCCGGCGCTGGCCGCGCCTGATCTCGCGCGGCTCGATGCGCTGGGTCAGGCTGAGCTTGTCGCCAGGGGCGAGGCGACGGCGCAGGAACTGGTCGACGCGGCGATTGCCCGAATCGAAGAGGTCAATCCGCAGGTCAATGCGGTCGTCACCGAACTCTTCGAGCGCGGGCGGGAGGCAGCGCGTGGCGAACTCCCCGAGGGCCCCTTCACCGGCGTTCCCAATCTCGTCAAGGATCTCGACAATCTAGCCGGCGCGCGCACGACGTCCGGCTCGCGCCTCTTTGCCGACAATATCGCGGCGGCGACGGACCCCTTGATTACCGCCAACGAGGCAGCCGGTTTCATTATGGTCGGCAAGTCCAATACGCCCGAATTCGGTCTGCTGGGGACGACCGAGCCGCTCTTGCTGAAGCCTTCACGCAATCCGTGGAATCTCGAACATTCGACCGGCGGCTCGTCGGGCGGCGCGGCGGCGGCGGTTGCTTCGGGCATGGTGCCGCTCGCTCACGCGACCGATGGCGGCGGTTCGATCCGCATTCCGGCTTCCTGCTGCGGCGTCTTCGGTTTGAAGCCGTCACGCGGCCGCATCTTCCTCGGTGGCGACACGCTGCCGGGCGATATCGGCGTCCAGCATTGTGTCAGCCGTTCGGTGCGCGACAGCGCCACGCTATTTTCTGTTACCGAGATGGCGGGTGAGGATGCCGTTTTCGCACCGGTCGGCCGCGTGACGGGACCGGGGAAGAAGCGGCTGAAGATTGCCTTCGACACGATGAGCTATTACGGCACCGAGCCCGATGCCGACGTCAAGGCGGCGCTTGAGGAGACGGCGAAGCTCTGCGCCGATCTCGGCCACGAAATCGTTCCGGCCCGCAATCCGGTCGAGGGCGAGCCCTTCATCGAGGCCTTCCTGACCGTCTGGGCTTCCGGTCCGTCGCACCTGGTTGCGCTGGCGAAGGAAAACGGCCTCGACCCGGAAGAAGTGCTCGAGCCCTGGACCAACGGCCTTGCCGTCTATTACGACGCCAAACCCGGCGATGCGATGGAAAAGGCATTGGCGGCGTTCGCGGCGGCGACGGCCCAGGTCAATGCCTTCATGTCCGGCTACGACGTCTGGCTGACGCCGATGCTGGCCTCGGCGCCGCCAAAGCTTGGCGAGCAGGACCCGCGCGTCCCCTTCGACACGCTGTATGAGCGCACCATCCGCTATGTCGCCTACACGCCGCTCCACAATGTCGCCGGCACGCCGGCCATGTCGGTGCCGTTGTCGTGGAACGACAAGGGCCTGCCCATTGGCTCGCAATTCGCCGCGCCCTTGGGTGGCGAAAAAGTTCTCTTCGAACTCGCCTTCGAACTCGAACAGGCCCGTCCCTGGGCGGACAAGGTCGCGCCGGTCTTTGCGGGGTAGGACAAGGCCGCGGGGGGCATTCGTCCCGCCCGTGGCGGGCTTCGGCTCCGGGAAGTTCCGTCCAGGTGGAGATATCTGCCGTCGGATCGTCTGTTCTCAAATCAATCCCAGTGTTCGGAAACTCGCATGCCGGCCCTTGCCGACGACGAGATGGTCGTGCACCTCGATGCCGAGGGGTCTGGCGGTTTCGACGATGCGTTTTGTCATCTCGATATCGGCGTTCGAGGGGGTGGGGTCGCCGGAGGGGTGATTGTGGACCAGGATCAGCGCCGAGGCGTTGAGGTCGAGGGCGCGTTTGACGACTTCGCGCGGATAGACGGGTGTGTGATCGATCGTGCCCTTCTGCTGCACTTCGTCCGCGATCAGCTTGTTCTTGCGGTCGAGAAACAGGATGCGGAATTGTTCGGTGGGGTTGTGTGCCATCGCCTTGGTGCAGTAGTCGAGCAGGGCGGCCCACGAGCCGATCACGTCCTTTTTCATGACCTTTGCCTGCGACAGGCGCAGGCCCGCTTCGCGCGCGAGGCGCAGTTCGACGACGGCGCGATCCTTGATGCCTTTGACCTCGCGCAGCCGCGCTTCCTCGGCGTTCAGCACTTCGGACAAGCCGCCGAATTTTTCGATCAGTTCTTTCGCGAGCGGCTTGGTGTCGCGCTGGGGAATGGCGTTGAAGAGCAACATCTCCAGCACTTCGTAGTCGGCGAGGCTGTCGGGCGCTTTCAGGAAGCGTTGGCGCAAGCGCTCGCGATGGCCGTGATAATGGGGCTTCGGCTTCTTCTCCGCGCCGGCCCCCATGCGCGTGCGTCCGCTCAGGCGTAGGGCGGGCAGTCCCGGCCCGCCGGCGATCTGGTGAAGATCTCGACGCCGGTTTCGGTGACGCCGACCGTGTGTTCGAACTGCGCCGACAGCGAGCGATCGCGCGTGACCGCCGTCCAGCCGTCGGAAAGGATCTTCACGCCGGGCTTGCCGGCATTGATCATCGGCTCGACGGTGAAGAACATGCCGGGGCGGAGCACCGCGCCCTGGCCGCGCTTGCCGTAGTGGAGCACATTCGGCATGTCGTGGAAGACGCGGCCGATGCCATGGCCGCAGAATTCGCGCACCACCGAGCAGCGCTGGCCCTCGGCAAATTCCTGGATCGCGGCGCCGATGTCGCCGAGCGTGGCGCCCGGCTTGATGGCGGCGATGCCGCGCATCATCGCTTCATAGGTGACCTCGACCAGGCGCTGTGCCTTGCGCGGCGCCTCGCCGGCAAAATACATGCGGTTGGTGTCGCCGTGCCAGCCGTCGACGATCAGCGTCACGTCGATATTGACCGCGTCGCCCTCGCGCAGCGTGCGGTCGCCGGGAATGCCGTGGCAGACGACATGGTTGATCGAGGTGCAGCAGGAATGGCGATAGCCGCGATAGTTGAGCGTCGCCGGCATCGAGCCATGGTCCATCGCAAAATCGAAGACCAGCTTGTCGAGCGCCAGCGTTGTGACGCCCGGCTTCACTTCGTCGGCCAGCATGTCGAGACATTCGGCGGCAAGCTTGCCGGCCGCACGCATGCCCGGCCAGGCGTCGGCATCGTGAATCTTGATGCGGCCGCTGTTGATGGCAGGGCTTTCGGTGGCGTCCTGATAGCTCATCGGGTCTCGCGGGTTCGGCGACGGGATTTGAAGATATAACATAGTCGTTCGGCCGGGCCGATCCTAGCCCTGCTGCCGATTTCGATTGGTTTTCCGCCGTTTCCGGCCCATTTGATCGGGATGGGCGCGCGGCGTTATCCTGCGCGCGACGCCTGAAATCGAGACGATGCGAGGAATGCCCGATGGCCGATGCCGCCCAACCGCCTGTCGTGACGGCCTGCGTTCTGCTGATCGGCGACGAGATCCTGTCGGGGCGCACACGGGATTCGAACCTCGCCTATATCGCCAATCACCTCAACAAGATCGGCATCCAGGTGCGCGAGGCCCGGGTCATTCCCGATGTCGAGGCGACGATCGTCGCGGTGCTCAACGAGGTGCGGGCGCGCTACGACTATGTGTTCACTACCGGCGGCATCGGTCCGACTCATGACGACATCACGGCCGATGCCGTGGCCAAGGCTTTCGGCGTGGGGATCGATCATCACCCGGAAGCCGTCAGGATACTCGGCGATCACTACAAGGCCACAGGCGGCGAGTTTACGGCGGCTCGCATGCGGATGGCGCGGCTGCCTGAGGGCGCGACAATGATCGAGAACCCGCTGAGCAAGGCGCCCGGCTTCCAGATCGGCAATGTCTTCGTGATGGCCGGCGTGCCGATGGTGATGCAGGTGATGCTGGACAGCCTGTCCGGCCGGCTGAAGGGCGGGGCGACGATGCGGAGCCTGACCGTGACCGGGCAGATCGGGGAGGGGACGATCGCCGAAAAACTGGGGGAATTGCAGGCCCGCCACCCCGATATCGGCATCGGCAGCTATCCCTATTACCGGGGCAAGAGCTTCGGCACCAGCATCGTGATGCGGGGCGTCGATTCGAGCGCGCTGGAGCGCGTGGCGGCCGATGTGGCGGCGCTGATGCGCGAATTCGGGGTCGAGCCGCAGACCGGCGATCCGGCCTGAAACGGCGCAAAAGCCCGGAATGGCAGGGTTTTTGTCGCTTATCTGCAACAGGATGCGCAACATTACGAAAGTTTCAGCATTTCTGCGGGTTCCGGCGCGATACAATCGGCAGCGAACCGGCTAGAATTGCCCCCATGAAGGGTCTGCCGGGCTCGTCCGCGGGGCGGAGAACGGCGGAACGGGGGAAACAGGCCAGACGTCCAAACAATGGCCTGGGAACGAGTTTTTAGGGTCAGGTTACCCGGAGGGAGAGACGAAATGAAAAAGACCATCGGATTTGTGGGCCTGGTTGCAGGCGCGGCGTTCATGCTGGCCGGCGCGGCTTCGGCCCTCGACTCCAGCTTCGGCGCGCAGTCGAAGGCTGGTACGCATCAGTTCTATGTGTGGTGCACGGGCGGCGCGGACAGCGTCCAGTCGGCCGACGGCGCCAACGCCAAGGAAGCCCAGGCCAAGCTCGCCGCGAGCGCCGGCAACAATTGCTGGCCGGTCTGGCAGGGCCTTGCCGGCTAAGCCTTCCAAGGCATCCGGAATTCACGAAACGGCGGTCCCTCGGGGCCGCCGTTTTCCTTTTGCGCCCAAGCGTTCGAGAAGGCATAGCTAGAAGACTGGGGCCCCTTGGCGAAACTGGTATACGCAGCAGACTTAAAATCTGCTTCTCGAAAGGGAGTGCGGGTTCGAGTCCCGCAGGGGCCACCAGCCTCCGCTCTGCGAGCTTCGGCTCGGCGAGCCAAAGGGAGCAGACCAGCGGAGGCTGTCGCGCCGAAGTTGCTCTGCAACGTAGGCGGACTATGCTCTGACGCCATGAAATACGTTTACATTCTACGCAGTATTTCTTGCGCAGACCGGTACTACACCGGCGTAACCAGCGACGTTGAATCCCGTCTGGCAAAGCACAATGCCAAAGCTGTTTCCCATACGTCGAAATATGCGCCGTGGGAACTCAAGACCTATGTCGCTTTTTCGGATGAAGATCAGGCTTTTGCTTTCGAGAAGTATCTGAAAAGCGGCTCCGGCCGGGCGTTTGCCAAAAAGCATTTGTAGCCTCTCGCGGGCTTCGGGTGGCTTACGCCCGTTCATCCCCGGCCCCGTATCAGACGAGTTCGGTTTCGATGACCGCCTGCCCGTGCAGGGTGCGGTGGACGGGGCACTTGTCGGCGATGGCCAGAAGCGAGGCGCGCTCGTCCTCCGTCATGTCGCCCTCGAGCCTGATCCGGCGGCGGAAGACGTCGATCTTTGGTCCGGACTTCTCGCAGTCTTCGCAGTCTTCCCTGTGCGCCTTGTCGTGGGTGACGTCGCAGACGACATGGGTCAGCGCAATGGTCTTGCGGCGGGCGTAGAGACGGATCGTCATCGTCGTGCAGGCGCCCAGTGCCGCCGACAGAAGCTGATAGGGGCTTGGGCCGAGATCGGTGCCGCCCATCGCGACCGGTTCGTCGGCGACGAGCTGATGCCGGCCGCCGATGCTGATGTCCTGGCGAAAGCCCGAGGCCTCCGCCTCGGCGACGCGCACCACGCCTTCGGGCGTTTCGGGCCGCGCCGGCTCGGGGGCCAGGTCGAGATAGCGCGCCGACCAGGACTCAATCAGACCGGCGACATATTCGGCATCCGCTTCGCGGCTGATCAGATGGTCGGCATCGTCGAGCGAAACGAAACTCTTGGGATGGCGCGCGGCGATGAAGATCTTCGCCGCATTGTCGATGCCGACGATCTCGTCGCGCGGCGCATGCAGCACCAGAAGTGCCGCCCCCAGACGCGGCAAGGCATCGGCCAGCGATGCTTCGGCGATGTCGTCGAGAAACTGCTTGCGGATTTCGAAGGGCCGTCCGCCGAGGTCCACTTCGGCCGACCCCTTTGCATGGATCTCGTCGAGCTTCGCGCCGAAATTATGTGTCACATGCGAGGGGTCCATCGGCGCCGCGATGGTGACGACGGCGCGCAGCGAGGCGATCTGCGGCGCGGCTTTCAGCGCCGCCGCGCCGCCCAGCGAATGGCCGATCAGAAGCTGCGGCGGCATGTCATGGGCTTCCATCCAGGCGGCGGCGGCGAGCAGGTCGCCAACGTTGGAGGTGAAATTCGTGCTGGCGAACTCGCCCGCCGAATGTCCGAGGCCGGTGAAGTCGAAGCGCAGCACCGCGATGCCGCGCGCCGCCAGCCGGCCGGCGATGCGGCGCGCGGCGGCGATGTCCTTGGAACAGGTGAAGCAATGGACGAGGATCGCGGCGGCCCGGACCGGGCCTTCGGGCCTGTCGAGCCGCGCAGCCAGCTCGTCCCCGAGGGCGCCGGCAAAGGTGATCTTTTCGCTTTGCACGTCGTTGTTCTCCGTGAAGGGGGCGCGATGTCCCGTGGCATCGATCAGCGGCGACCTTACGGCCTTCGGCGCGCAGGATCGCGTCAGAGGCTAGCACTGCCGGCGACGGCGAGCCACAGCGCGACGGCGGCGAGCAGGGCGGCGGCGGCGCGGTTGAGACCGCGGGCGAGGCGGGGGCCGGCAAAGCCGCCCGCCCTTGCGGCGGCGAAGGCCCAGGCCAGCTTGACGCCGCCGACCGCGACGACCGCGATCAGCACGACGATCAGCGCGTCGCGCGCGGTGATCGCGGCGAGGTCGAGAAAGGCCGGCAGGAAGCCGAGATAGAAGAGGATCGCCTTCTGGTCGCCCAGCGTCAGCAGGAAGCCGGCCATGAAGCTCGACAGCATGGTCGGCCGCGGCGGCGCGGCTTCGGCGGGGCGGGCGGCATCGGCGCGCAGAAGGCCGATGGCGAGCCAGAGAAGCCAGAGGGCGGCGGCATAGCGCAGCCAGTGGAAGGCCTCGCCCATCGCTTCGGCCGCCAGCGCCAGGCCGAAAAGCGCCAGCAAGATGAAGAGGATGTCGGCCGCGACGATGCCGGCGGCCGCAAGCGCGCCATGGGCAAAGCCGGCGGCGGCGGCGCGCGCGGAAACGATCAGCACACTGACGGAAGGGACGGCGGCCAGCAGCGCCATGGCGCCGAACAGCGCCGCCATGCCGTCAAGCGTCAGGCCGGAGGTCATCGCCGGCGCTGCGTCAGGCGCTCTGCTTCTCGTGCCAGAGAGCGGCCGCCGGGCGGCTTTCCTCCGGCGTCAGGCCTGCATCGAAGCGGTAGAGCGTCGAGCAATAGGGGCAGACGATTTCGCTCTCGCGGCCCATGTCGAGATAGACATGCGGGTGGTCGAAGGGCGGGTTGGCGCCGATGCAGGTGAATTCGCGCACGCCGATCGCGATTTCGCGCGCGCCGACCTGATTGGAAAATTTCGGAACTGCGCCGCCGCTCATTTCGCCTTGCTCCCGCTGGTCAGATTCGAGCCGAAACTAGAGGGGAAGCGGGGTTCCGGCAAGGGGCGGGCGGCCGGATCCGGCCCGGCCGGGATCGCTCCGTCTACGGAGGATTGAGGCGCAGGCGGGGCGCTCAGAGCCGCAGCGGCGACTGTCGCTGCGCCGGGGCGGGGAAAGACCGCCCTAAGCGATTGATCCGGCTTGCATTTCCGGCCGAAACGGCAGCGGCGGCGGCAGCGCCGACCCCCCCCTCTGTCACGGAACTGTCACAAACGGTTTTCGGGGCGGATTCCGGCTCATTTCACGGCGGCCGACTGTTGTTCGCCGCATTTCACCGGAGCCGGGGACAAGTCGGAGTTGTCCCCGGGGGGACGAGATATCCCCCCTTGACGGAAATTTGCCGGAACGGAATCGGGTGCGTGGACCGTTACTGAATGACGGGTCACTTGGGCGCCGGAGGTCTTGTTGAGAGTCATTCGCAAATTCTTGCCGGACGGGGCTGGCGGCTTTTCACGGGCCGGGTCTGTTATTCCTTCCATTTCACCGGACCCGGGGACAAGTCGGGTTTATCCCCGGGGGGACGAGATATCCCCACTTGACGGCGGTCTGGCGGAACGGAGTCGGATGTGAGGGGCGCGCGCCGGGCGGGAAAGAATCGGCATTATTTGTTCCGTGTACGTCCGAAGTGATGGAGGGCGGTCTGCCCATGCATCGTCCGTCGCGGCCGCGAGGAGGATGGCGTTCATGCGGTTGTCCCGGCGGCGATGGCCGGCGCGTCGGGCGCGGCGTCGACGGTTCGTCCTTCGCGAGGTTCCCGGGTGGGAGGGTTGGCGGCTGCGGGACGAGACCCGGGGCGGGACCCGGTCAAGATCGGGCTCGAAGAAGGTCTTCAAGGCGACACTCTTATTATTCAATGTCATTGTGCGCGCCGCGAAGGCCTGCGCGACGGAATCCTGGTTTTGCGGCGTTGAGTGGCTTCCGGATGGCCATGACGAACTGACACGATTGTGAGCCGGCAGCGCCGAAAGGGTCTTGGTTCCGGGCCCGCTTCGGGGATAATGCGGGAACGCTGCGGAAGCGCGGGCAGAAGACCCGGGCACCGCGCATGAGGCCAACAGGAGGGAGCCCCCATCATGACGACCCAGACGGGCCGAAAGCCGCTGACGCGCTGGACATTGTTTGCCTTCGCGCTGCCGGCGGCGCCGATTTCGGCCATGGGGCTGCCGCTGGCGGTCCATCTGCCGCCCTTCTATGCGGGTTCGCTGGGGCTTGGGCTGACGGTGGTCGGCACGATCTTCATGTTCGCGCGCTTCTGGGACGTGTTCACCGATCCGGTGCTCGGCATCGTGTCGGACAAATACGAAACGCGCTGGGGGCGGCGTCGGCACTGGATCGTGATCTCGGTGCCGATCATGCTGCTCTCGGTCTTCATGATCTTCATGCCGCCGGTCGCGGTGACGCCGCTCTATCTCGTCGGCTGGCTGTTCGTGCTTTATGTCGGCTGGACGCTGCTGACCATCTCGCACATGTCGTGGGGTGCCGAACTGACGCCCGATTATCACGAGCGGTCGCGCGTGCAGGGCGCGCGCGAAATCGCGCTGATCCTCGGCATGGTCTTCGTGCTGACGCTGCCGATCCTGATCGAAATGACCGGGCCCGAAGACGTCGCCGCCGCGCGCGTCGCCTCGATGGGCTGGTTCGTCCTCATCCTGCTGCCGATTGCGGTCTTCCTCGCCGTGCGCTTCGTGCCGGAGCGGCCGACGCCCCGGCCGCAGCATGTGCCGATGAAGGAGGCCATTGCGGCGCTGGTGCAGAGCAAGCCGCTGCAGAACGTGCTGGCAGCCGATCTGATTTCGGGCATTTCGGGCGGGCTTGTCGCCTCGATGTTCCTGTTTCTCGCCGAAGACGCGCTGCAGCTCGGCAAATATTCGAGCCTGATGCTGCTCGGCTATTTCATTTCGGGCGTTTCGTTCATTCCGGTGATGCTGTGGCTCAGCCGCAAATTCGGCAAGCACCGGACGGCCGCCTATTCGGCGCTGTTCAACGCCGCCTCGGTGCCGCTGATCCTGCTGGTGCCGGTGGGCAACGCGCCGGTGGCGCTGGCGGTGTGGATCCTGCTCGGCGTCAACATGGCGGCCGGGCCGTTCCTGTTCCGCTCGATCATGGCCGATGTCGCCGATCACGACACGGTGCGGACCGGGCAGCAGCGGACGGGGCTTTTCTATTCGATGCTGACCATGACCAACAAGATCGGCGTCGCCGTCGCCATTTTCGGCGGCTACACGATGCTCGACATGATCGGCTTCACGCCGCGCGGCGAGAATGCGCCCGAGGTGCTCGACGCGCTCAGGGCGGTCTATGTCTGGCCGGCCTGTATCATCAGTGCCGCGGTGGCCGGCATTCTCTGGTTCTACCCGATCGACGAGAAGAAGCAGCGCGAGAATCGCGAGATTCTCGAACAGCGCGGCATCGAGGCGGCGGCGACCGCCATCGCGGCGCGGACGGGGCATCCCTCCGACGCGCAATCCTCCGGCGTGCCGGCGGATTGAGCGATGCTGCATTTCGACCATGCGGGCGTCTCGATCGCCCATGAAACGGCCGGCGACGGCCATCCGATGCTGCTGATACACGGCTTCGCCGCGACGGCCGAGGACAACTGGGGCCGCACGGGCTGGGTCGCGGCGCTGACACGGGCGCGGCGGCAGGTCGTGACCTTCGACCTGCGCGGCCACGGCGCCAGCACGAAGCTCTACGACCCCGCCGACTACACGGTCGAGAAGATGGCCGGCGACGCGCTGGCGCTGATGGATCATCTCGGTATCGAACGGGCCAGCCTGATGGGCTATTCGATGGGGGCGGGGATCGCCGCGCATCTGGCCGCGCATCACGGCGACCGCTTCGGCGTGGTGATCCTGGGCGGGGTCGGCGAGAAGTCGCTGAGCGGCGCGGCGGGCACCGGCCAGGTGGCAGCGGCGCTCGAAGCCGACAGCGCCGAGGGCATCGCCGATCCGCTGGCGCGCGGCTTCCGGCTCTATGCCGAAGGGCTCGGCCAGGACCTCAAGGCGCTGGCGGCCTGTGCGCGGGCACCGCGCGGGCCCGACCGCGGCGCCGATCTCGGCCTGATCCGCAACGAGGTCATGGTGATCGCCGGGGCGCGCGACGATCTGGCCGGCGATCCGGGGCCGTTTGCCGCCCGCATCGCCGGGGCGCGGGCCGAAATCATTCCGGGCACGGATCACATGTTCGCGCTGGCCAATCCGATGTTCAAGGGCGCGGTGATGGATTTCCTCGCCGGGATCACGTGAGGGCGGGGTGAAGAGAAGAAGGACTCACGCGGAGTCGCGGAGAAGAGGAGAAGGAAGGGAAGATTTTTCCACGCGAAGACGCGAAGGCGCGAAGAAGGGAAGCAAGAAGGGGTTCACGCCCACGGGTATCGCCTTCGGCGATCCCGAGGACAGGCGCCGGCGCAGAGACGCAGAGGTGCTGCGATGTGGCGCAGATGTATCGGGCTGCTGGATGCGCTATTTTTCTTCTTGCCGGGCTTCGCCCGGCGAAGGTATCCGGCGACAGGAAACGGGATCCGGCCGCACATACATTCCCCTCTGCGTCTCTGCGCCTCTGCGTGCAAAAAACCTTTTCTCGCCGAGGAAGTTGTGCGCGTATCAAACCCAGAAGTGTCGTCCCGGCTTTCTCCCTACGCTATCTTGCAGCTTCAGGAGAAGGGAAGGAAGAAGGGGTTCACGCGGAGACGCGGAGGCGCGGAGAAGGAAAGAAGAAGGGAAGATATTTTGGCGCTTCGCGCCGAAGAGTTCTTCGCGCCGCAGGCGCAAAAAATCTTCTCTTCTCCGCGGCTCCGCGTCTCCGCGTGCAAAAATATTCACTTCTCCGCTTGCCGCAGCGTGGATTGGGCTCATCCGGGGATGACATGTTTTTCCAGATCGCCTGCGAATCCAGAACGCCGCCCGAGACGCATGCTTGATCCTGTGCGAGGTATTTTTTTATGACCGCTCACCGTCTGTCGCCGTTGCGTCTTGCCGCCTTCTCCGGACCCGCCATTCCGATCGGGGCGCTGGGGCTGCCGATCGGCGTCTATCTGCCGCATTTCTATGCCGGGCCGATGGGGCTGGGGCTCGCTGCCGTCGGCACGATCTTCATGCTGGCGCGGTTCTGGGACGTGTTCACCGATCCGGCGATGGGGGTGCTGTCGGACCGCTATCCCTCGCGCTGGGGGCGGCGGCGGCACTGGCTGGTGCTGTCGGTGCCGATCCTGATGCTGTCGGCCTATATGGTGTTTTCGCCGACCGCGCCGATCGGTCCCTATTACCTGCTGGCCTGGATGTTCTTCCTCTATATCGGCTGGACGCTGCTGACGCTGTCGCACATGGCCTGGGCGGCCGAACTTTCCGACGACTACAACGAGCGTTCGCGCATCCAGGGCTATCGCGAGGCCTTCCAGCTGCTCGGCGTGCCGCTGGTGCTGCTGCTGCCGGCGGCGATCGAATGGATGGGGCCGGAGAACATGGACGCCGCGCGCGTCGCCTCGATGGGCTGGTTCATCATCATCGTGCTGCCGATTGCCATCGCGCTCAATCTCTGGCTGGTGCCCGAGCGCAAGGCCAAGCCGCAGCCGCATGTCAGCTTTCTCAAGCAGGTGGTGCCGCTGTTCCGCAACACGCCGCTCAGGCGGCTGCTGGCGGCCGATTTCCTGTCGGGCTTTGCCGGCGCATCGCTGGCCTCGATGTATATCTACGAGGCGACGCTGGTGTGGGGCGTGGGGAGCTGGGCGAGCCTGTTGCTGCTGCTCTATTTCTTCGGCGGCATCGGCTTCATTCCGGTGATCCTCAAGATCAGCTACCGCCTGGGCAAGCACCGCACCGTGGTGCTGGCGGCGCTGTTCAATGTCTGTTTCGCGCCGGTGATCTTCCTCATTCCGCATGGCAATGTCTGGGCGGCGGCGGCGGTGCTGGTGTTTCTCGGCGTCAATGTCGGCACCACGACGACGCTTTACCGCTCGATGATGGCCGATGTCGCCGATATCGACGAACTCGAAACGACGCAGAAGCGGACCGGGCTGTTCTATGCGCTGCTGACGCTGACGCAGAAGACCGGCGGCGCGGTGGCCGTCGGCGTTGTGTTCTGGACGCTGGCGCTGATCGGCTTCAACCCGCAGGGCGAGAACGCGCCCGGCGCCGTCACCGGGCTTTCCATCGTCTTCGTCGCCGCGCCGGTGCTCTGCAACGCGCTGGTCGCGCTGGTGATGTGGGGCTATCCGATCGGGCTCAGGGAACAGTCGGAGCTGCGGCGCCAGCTCGACGAGCGTTTCACCGAGGAAGTCGAACAGACCGAGCGGCCGCCCAATCTGCCGTGAGGCGGAAGGAAGGGAAGAAGGGGTTCACGCGGAGGCGCGGAGGCGCGGAGAAGAGAAGGGAAGAAATGCTCACGCGAAGACGCGAAGGAAGAAGATAGATTGCGCCTTCGGCGCGAAGAACAGTTCGGCGCGAAGCGCCAATAGCCATTTCTTTGCTCTTCGCGTCTTCGCGGCTTCGCGTGCAAAAATCTGTTCTTCTTCTCTTCTCCGCGTCTCCGCGTGCAAAACCTTCACCTCGCCGCGTGCCGCAGCGTGGATCGGGTTCCGGCGATGCCGGTTCTGAACCGGGATCATCGGCGGCTCGACAAGTGGTGAGGTGAGGGGAAGAAGGACTCACGCAGAGGCGCAGAGACGCAGAGGGGAATGAATGCGTGGCCGGTTCCCGTTTCCAGGCGCCCGATTGTTTTGCCGGGCGAAGCCCGGCAAGAAGAAAAACAGCACGTCTTGTAACCCGATGCGTTGGCGCCACATCGCAGCACCTCTGCGTCTCTGCGCCTCTGCGTGCAAAATCTTTCTTGCGAGAGGCCGGGGCGTCAGCGCGTTGCGCCTACATGCAGCCGCAGCCGCCGATATGGGCGGTGCCTTCGGGGTTGTAGGCGGCGGCGACGGAGCGGGCGGAGCTTTCGGCGGTGACGGCGAAGTCGGCCTTCGCCTTTTCGCGCATCGCCGCGTCGGTCATGAAGTCGATGGCGGTCATGGCCAGCGCCTTGGCGCCGTCGAGGCAGGCCTTGTCGCCGCGGTCGGAGGCCGCCCATCTGGCGAATTCCGGATTGTGGATCACGACATGGGAGGGCGCGCAGGCGATCATCGGGTGGATCGAGGGGACGCGGTGGCTGACATTGCCCATGTCGGTGCTGCCGGCCGAGCCCGAGGGCATTTTCGAGAGCGGGAAGAAGTCGCGGCCGAGCGAACGGGCATTGGCCTCATAGGCATCCGCGATCGGCATGCTGGTCTTCAGGTCGAGATAGTCGGCCTTTGCCCAGACGATCTCGGCCTTGCAGCCGGTCGCCAGCGCGCCGGCCTCGAAACAGGCCTGGACGCGCGCCTTCAGGGGCGCCAGATCCTCGGCCGAGGCGGCGCGGACATAGAACAGGCCCGAGGTTTCGTCGGGGACGATGTTGGGGGCGTCGCCGCCCTTTTTAATGATGCCGTGGATGCGTTCGGTCGGGCGGATGTGCTGGCGCAATTGCGCGATCGCCTGATAGGCGGTGATCAGCGCGTCGAGCGCGTTGAGGCCGGCATGCGGCATGGCCGAGGCATGGGCCGAGCGGCCGCGATAGGTGACCGCGACTTCGGAAACGCAGATGCAGGGCATGGTGACCAGATCGACGCCGGCCGGATGGACCATCATGGCGGCATCGACGCCGTCGAAGGCGCCGTCCTGCGCCATCAGTTCCTTGCCGCCGCCCTGTTCCTCGGCGGGGGTACCGAGATAGCGGACGCGGCCGGGGAGGCGGCCGTTCAGTTTCGCCAGCGCCAGCGCGGCGCCGAGGCCGGTCGTCGCGATGATGTTGTGGCCGCAGGCATGGCCGATGCCGGGGAGCGCGTCATATTCCGAAAGGATCGCGACTTCGGGGCCGCCGGTGCCGAAGCTCGCGGCATAGGCGGTGTCGAGGCCGAAGGCGCCGCGCGTGACGGGGAGGTCGGCGCGGTCGAGCGCGGCAGTCAGAATGCGGGCGGCCTCGTGTTCGTGGAAGGCCAGTTCGGGCCTTGCATGGATCTCGTGGCTGACGGCCAGAAGCTCGGCCGACATCGCGTCGATCATGGCGCAGGTTTCGCGTTTCAGCGCGGCGGCGTCGGTCATTCTTCTCTCTCCCCGTTTGGGGGTGAGCCTAGCCCGCTTTGAGCGGGTTTTCCACCGGGGCGGGGAAGGGAAGAAAGGAAAGAAGGACTCACGCGGAGACGCGGAGGCGCGGAGAAGGGAAGGTTTTTGCACGCGAAGGCGCGAAGACGCGAAGCAGGGAAGAAGGCAAGAAGGGATTCACGCAGAGGCGCAGAGACGCAGAGGTGCCTGTATGCGCGGCCGGCACCCGTTTCCATTCGCCCGCGATTGCTTTTGCCGGGCAAAGCCCGGCAAGAAAGAAAACAGCGCCTGTGAAAGCCTGATGCGCTTGCTCCGCATCGCAGCACCTCTGCGTCTCTGCGCCTCTGCGCGCAAAAAACCTTTCTTGCGGCTCGCGCGGCGGGGCGCGGCTGGATATTGTGAGCGGAGCGGTGGCAGCGGAGGTCAAAGGTGGAATATTTCAATTCGGACGGGCTGAAGCTTGCCTATCGCGTCGAGGGCGAGGGCGATCCGATCGTGCTGGTGCACGGGTTTGCCTCGACGCACCGGGTCAACTGGATCGAGACCGGCTGGAGCCGGGCGCTGACCGATGCCGGGTTCCGCGTGATCCTGCCCGACATGCGCGGGCACGGGGCCAGCGAGGCCTGCTATCACGCCGACGATTATGCGCTGGGCACGATGGCCGACGATCTGGTGGCGCTGCTCGATCGTCTGGGCGAAGCGGGCGCCGACATCATGGGCTATTCGATGGGGGCGATGGTGGCGCTCGCCGCCGCGATGGCGCATCCGACGCGGTTCGATCGGGTGGTCGCGGCCGGTGTCGGCGCGCGGCTGCTCGATGACGACCGCGATCCGGGACCAGTGGTGGCGGCGCTGCTGGCCGACGATCCGGCCGGGATCGCCAACAAGGAAGCGCTGGGCTTCCGTCTCTTCGCCGAGCGGATGGGCCAGGACCTGCTGGCGCTGGCCGCCTGTTTCGAGGCGATCCGGCAGCCCTTCCCGGTCGCGGGGCTGGGCGGGATCGTGCGGCCGGTGCTGGTCGTTGCCGGCGAGGCCGACGAACAGGCCGGCGCGCCGGGGCCGCTGGCGGCACTGATCCCGGGCGCGCGCGCCGTCACGGTGCCGAAGCGCGACCACATGAAGACGGTCGGCGATCCGGCCTACAAGGAGGCGGTGCTGAAGTTTCTCGAGGGGTGAGGTTCCGGCGCCGTTCCTCAGTCAAAATGTTCGTCATGACCCGGCCCTCCTTAATAATCAAGGTGGGCGGGCCATGACGGTTATCTTATTTGTGTTTCTACCGCGCCGTCAGCGGGGCGAAGCCGAGATGGAGGCCGGCGTCGGTGATCAGGGTTTCGCCGGTGATGTGATCGGAGCCTTCGCCGCAGAAGAAGACGACGGCGGCGGCGATGTCTTCGGGCGTGCCGGCGCGGCGGAGCGGCGTCGTTTCCTCCTGCTGGCGCTTGATGCCTTCGAAGGTCTGGGTGCCGAAGCGATCGGAAAACCAGCGCGTGCCGATGAAGCCCGGACAGACCGCGTTGACGCGGATCACCGGCGCCAGCGAACGGGCCAGCGAGAGCGTCATCGTGTTCAGCGCGCCCTTGGAGGCCGCATAGGCGACCGAGGAGCCGATGCCGGTGACGCCGGCGATCGAGGAGATGTTGACGACCGAGCCCTTGCCGGCCTTCTTCATGTGCGGTTCGCAGGCACGGATCATCTGATAGGCGCCGACGACATTGACCTTGTAGATCCAGAGGAAATCCTCGGCGTTCAGTTCGTCGAGCTTTGCGTGGTCGGCGAATTTCGTGCCGCCGGCATTGTTGACCAGCACGTCGACGCGGCCCCATTTGTCGACCGCCTGCTGCACGATGCGGCGGCAATCGGCGTCCTCGCCGACATCGCCCTGGCCGAGGATGGCCTCGACGCCTTTCGCCTGACAGGCGGCCTGCGTCTCCTTCGCTTCAGCCTCGCTTTTCGTGTAGTTGATGACGACGTTGCAGCCCTGATCCGCCAGCCTGAGCGCGACCGCCGCGCCGAGGCCCGTGGCCGAGCCGGTGACGATCGCAACCTTGTCCTTCAATGCCATTTCAGCCTCCCGCCGTTTCTGGTTGGCGGCGAGTGTAGCGGGCGGGGCGCGCGCGCCCAACCCATGATCGCGTCAGAAGGCTTGTTCCGACGGCCGGTCAGTCGGGCAGGGGCGGCGAACGGAAGGCGGCCAGGATCAGGCGGTCGGCGATGCGGTCGCGGCGCGCTTCCGGCACATCGAGGGCAATGCCGACAAGGCCGTCTTCGGGATAGCGCATGGCGCGGCCGCGGGCGAAGCCGACGCCGGGGACCTCCAGCGCCAGTTCGGCGCCGAGCGCGGGCAGCGGCGAAACCTCGACGACCGCGCCCGTTACCGACATGTCGTGGATGAGGCATTCGGTGTCGACGCCGGCAAAGACCAGGCGGCCTTCGAGGCGCGCGCCGATGCGCCGGAAACGGCGGCGTTCGGCGCCCGCTGCGGGCGGAGGGATCTGCGCGGGCTCGGTCATGGGCCAAGGCTAGGGGGCCAAGGTTGCCAAAGCGTTGCCGGGGTCCCATGTCTGTTCGACAGGCAGAGGCGGCAACAGGCAAAGGGAGGCCCGGCATGGGACAGCTCGTTTCCGGCAAGCGACACAAATCCGGCTATGAGAGCCATCCGGCGCATCTGTTGCGGGTGCTGCCCGCCGGGCGGCGCGTGCACGTGCGCTGCAACGGCGCAACGCTGGCCGACAGCTCAGAGGCGCTGGCGCTTTTCGAGGGCAGCTATGCGCCGGTCTTCTATCTGCCGCGCAAGGATGTGAAGATGGCGCTGCTGAAGCCGACGGCAAGCCGCAGCTGGTGCCCGTTCAAGGGCGAGGCCCGCTATTGGGCGGTGGCAGCGGGGGATCGGGATATCCATGACGCCGTCTGGTCCTATGAAGATCCCTTTACCGAGGTTGCCGGCATCAAGGATCATGTGGCCTTCTATCCGGACAAGGTGGAGATCGAGGCCGATCCGGCCTGAGCGGCGGCTGGCGAAACGGCGGAGGGGAGAGATGATGCGGATTTCATTCGCAGGGCTGGCATTTGCCGCAGGTCTTGCCGCCGGCGCAGCCCGCGCCGCGCCGGTGTCGGATTATTCATCGATCGATCCCGATGTCTGCGAGGTGACACAGCAGGATGAAGAATCCGGTTCGGTGTGGTTTGCCTGTCCGGATTTTCGCGGACACGAGGTCGTGATGCTGGAGGGCGATCTGCGCTTCTATCTGCAGATCGACGATCCGCAGCGCGAAAAGCAGCTATCGGGGCAGACGCTCGCGCCGTTCAACCGGCTGGGCAAGGTGCTCGAATGGCGGCTTGGTGCGGACGGCAAGGCGTTTGCCACCATCGTGCGCTATCACACGCAACCTGACGGCGGCGACGGCACCTATTACGACGGACAGGTGCTGGTGGTATCGAAGATCGGTGCCGAGGCCTGTCATGTCGCCACTGTCGATGCGCGCGCCAATGCCGATGCCAATGCGCTGGCGCGCGCGGCGGCGGACAGGCATGCCGCCGCGTTCGATTGCGAAACCGACACGGTCTTGCGCGTCGGCAAGCCGGGCCGGAGTCTCGGGGAGTAGTCAGGCGGCCTGCCGGTGCGGCGCGATCTTCGACAATGTGGCCGAGAGCTTCTTGTTGGCGACATGCAGGTCATATTTCGCCTGCATGTTCATGAACCATTGCGGATCGACTTCGAAGAAGCGCCCGAGCCGCAGGGCGATGCTCGCGCTGATGCCCTGCCTGCCATTGCAGATTTCGTTCATGCGGCTGCGCGGGACGCCGATGGCCTTCGACAGCGCATAGACCGACATCTCCATCGGCTCCAGAAACTCGGACTTCAGGATCGAACCGGGATGGGGAAGCGGAACTCTGCGGGGCATGGTGTCTTCCTCGAACCTCAATTGTGATAATCGACGAACTCGACATCGTAAGCGTCGCCGTCGCGCCAGACGAAGCAGATGCGCCACTGGCGATTGACGCGGATCGAATGCTGGCCTGCCCTGTCGCCGCGAAGCTTTTCGAGTTCGTTGCCGGGCGGGACGCGCAGGTCTTCGACACGGGTCACCGTGTCGAGCATGAAGAGTTTCGCGACGGCGCGGCGGAGAACGTCGGCAGGAACGCCCTTTGCGGGCCTTCCCTCGGCGAGCGCCGCCGTGCGCTTGTCGCGAAAGCTCCTGATCATGGCCAAGCGTACCTGAATATTGTACGCTTGTCAATCGGACGTACATATTTATGGTACGCTTGTGGCAGGCCTGTCAGGCCGGCTTTTTCGCCTCTTCGGGCAGGCCGGCCATGAAATCCGAAATCACCTTCTCGAAGTCGATGCGCTTGCCGAGCGTCGCCATCGGGCCGGCGGTCAGGCCGCCATCGACCGCAATGGTCTGGCCGGTGACGAAGCTCGAGGCGTCGCTGGCCAGAAAGAGCGCGGTTTCGGCGATGTCGGAGGGCAGGCCCGAACGCGGGGTCGGCTGGATCTTCGCCAGATGGGTCTTCATTACCTCGGCGAACTGGTCGGCGACCTGGGTGCCGAGGCCGAGGCCCGAACCGAAGATCGAGGTGGCGATGCCGCCGGGGCAGATCGCATTCGAACGGACGAAATGCGGCGCCAGCTGCAGCGCAGCGCAACGCGCGAAGTGATGCACGGCGGCCTTGCAGGCCGAATAGACCAGCGGTCCGTAGCCCGCCTGCAGGCCGGCGACCGAGGCCGTGGAAATGATCGAGCCCGATTTCTGCGCCGTCATGTGCGGCACCGCATATTTGTAGCCGAGCACAACGCCTTTCAGCAGCACGCCGACGGTTTCATCGAAACCCGCCATGTCGATCTCGTGCAGTTCGCCGCCGACGCCGCCATAGCCGGCATTGTTGAAGAGCACGTCGAGGCGGCCGAATTTCCCGACCGTGTGATCGACCAGATTCTTCACCTCGTCTTCATGGGCGACATTGGTGCGGCAATAGGCGAAATTCGCGCCCAGCTCGCGCTCCATCGCCTCGCCCTTGTGGTCCTGCAGATCGGCGCAGACGACCTTCGCGCCTTCCTGCAGAAAGAGATCGACCGTGCCGCGGCCGATGCCGCTGGTGCCGCCGGTGATGATGGCGACCTTGCCGTCGAGACGTCCCATGATGTTCTCCCTGTTTTCGGTACGTTGTTTTTATCGTTTGTATTTCTGCGTTCATGTTAGCGACCACCCTCCCCCCTGTGGGAGGGTCAAACGGGCGAAGCCCGTTTGGGGAGGGGTGCGCCGCTCTCGGCAAATGGCGCGCTGTCGATTATGCGCTGAAGTTCCCCGCTTACCCCTCCCCGAAAAATTCTTCGCTGCGCTCGAATTTTGTCGACCCTCCCTCAAGGGTGTATGGACCGGGGACATGGTTGACACCTGTTCGGGGACATAGGTTACACC
>NZ_CAXBIB010000010.1:0-137792 GCF_963975745.1 uncultured Parvibaculum sp.
CCCAACTGTTGCACTTCAAATGTGAATCCACACCCCGGCTTTCGCCGGGGTGACATCTGTGGGTGGGGCGAATGCCGAGACACACAAGCCCCGGGATGACACTTCTATTTCTGATTGAATAAGAAGACGGCAACACGCACTGAGTCTGCCGCTTCTGGATTGCTTCGCTCCGCTCGCAATGACGGGTTAGGGGATTGCGCTAGAGCGCTCCCTCAGAACAGGCCCAGCTGTTTCGTGTCGGGCTTCTTCGTGCGGGCGGGTTTTTCGGGGGCGGGGTCGATCACTTCGCGCTCGAGCAGCGAGGGGTCGTCGTTGGCGACGTTGTTGATCCGTGTGCTGATGGGTGTCGCGTCGAGCAGATCGCCGGGGGCCGGGCGCAGCAGGGCCTGGGCTTCCTTCAGCGGGGTGGCGGGGTCGAGCCAGGTATCCCAGTCCTTCTCGTCCAGGATCACCGGCATGCGATGATGGATCGGGGCCAGCGTCTCGTTGGCTTCGCAGGTGACGACGGCGCAGGAATCGATTTCGCTGCCTTCGGCACTGGCCCAGGTTTCCCAGAGCGCGGCCATGGCGAAGGGCTGGCGTTCGCCGTTTTCGGCGCGGCGGCGGATCACATAGGGCTGCTTCGGACCTTTTCCCTCCGCCTTCCATTCATAGAAGCCGTCGGCCGGCATCAGGGCGCGGCGGTGGCGGAAGGCGCCGCGGAAGGAGGGCTTGTCGGCGATGGTTTCAGCGCGGGCGTTGATCAGCAGCGATTGCGGCATTTCCTTCGTCCAGGACGGCACGAGGCCCCAGCGGACCAGCAGGAAATGCCGCTGCGCGCCGTCGCGGAAGACGATGGGGACCGGCTGGGTCGGCGCGATGTTGTGGCGCGGCGGGAAATTCGGCTTCTCGAAATAATCGAAAAGCTGCCGCATCGCCTCGGGATTGGTGGTGATCATGTAGCGTCCGCACATGTATCAAGGATAGCACAGACAGGACAAGCGCGGTTGTTACGTTGTATCATTTCCCTCAACCAGGGAGACGACATGGCGGCGCGCGCGGCGGTTCACGCCCATACATCGCATAATCACCGGGCCTGCATCGAGGATGCGCTGGCAACCGCGCGGGCGCTGTGCGCCGAGCGCGGGGTGCAGCTGACGCCGTTGCGCGAGAAGGTGCTGCAGATCGTCTGGAAGAGCCACAAGCCGGTCGGCGCCTATGAGGTGCTGGACGAGCTGGCGCAGACGCATAAATCGGCGCGGCCGCCCACCGTCTACCGGGCGCTCGACTTCCTGATGGCCGAGGGCCTGATCCACAAGATCGAATCGCTGAACGCCTATCTCGGCTGCATCGAGGCAGGCGCCCCGCATTCGGGCCAGTTCCTGATCTGCCGGCAATGCGGGGCGACCGAGGAAATCGTCGATGCGAAGCTCGAAGCGGCGCTGGCGGCGGCGGCCGCCCGGGCGCATTTCCGGCCCGAGCGCAAGGTGGTCGAGATTTCGGGCCTTTGCGCCCGCTGCGGAAAATAGCCTTGCGTTGAAGCTTTGCCGCCATCGTCTACACTCGCGGCCGATCCCGCCCGCGCAACCCCGGAGCACGCGCCATCATGATCCGCCGGACCCCATTCAGCGCCCTGCTGGCGCTCGCCCTTCTGACCGGCGCCGCGCCGGCGCTGGCGCAATCGGCCAAGTTCGAACCCGGCACGCGTTCCGGCCCCTTCGTCGCGACGGCGAAATCGCTGAGCGATCTGGTGGGCGACGGCTACCGCATTCGCGGCAATCTGGGCACGGCGCTGATCCTGCAGAAGGGCGCCTCGGTGTTCTCGTGCCAGATTCCGCCCGATCCCGAAAATCTCGACTTCAAGCCCTATTTCGTCTGCGCCGAACTCAACGAGTTGCCGCGCGCACCCGAAGGGCGGGCGCAACCGCCCCGATCGGGTCATTGACCGGCGCCGCGCCGGGCTTCCGTATTCGCATCGCCAAACAGGAACATCCAGAGGAGACACTTCATGGCCTACAAACCTTTCGACCTCTCGGGCAAGGTCGCGCTGATCACCGGCGGCAATGGCGGCATCGGCCTCGGCATGGCGGACGCCATCGCGCAGTCGGGCGCCGATGTGGCGATCTGGGGCACCAATGAGGAGAAGAACAAGCGCGCCGCCGCGCAGCTGGCCGCGCATGGCGTCAAGGTCCATGCGCGCAAGGTCGACGTGTCGGACGAAAGCCAAGTCGTCGACGGGATCGGCGCGACGGTGAAGGAACTCGGGCGCATCGACGCGGTGTTCGCCAATGCCGGCGTCGGCTTCGGCGCGCCATCCTTCATCGGCATGACGACCGAAACCTATCGCAAGACGCTGGCGGTCAATCTCGACGGCGTGTTCTTCACGCTGCGCGAGGCGGCGCGGCACATGGTCGATCGCGCCAAGTCGGGCGATGCCGGCGGTTCGCTGGTCGGCGTGGCCAGCCTGGCGGCGATCGAGGGCGCGGCGCGCAACGAGGCCTATGCGGCGACCAAGGGCGGCGTGATCTCGATGATCAAGAGCGTTGCGGTCGAACATGCGCGTTACGGGATGCGGGCCAACGCGATATTGCCGGGCTGGATCGCCACCGACATGACGGCGCAGGCGCAGGCCGCGCCGGCCTTCGCCGAAAAGGTCATTCCGCGCGTGCCGGCCCGGCGCTGGGGCGAGCCGGCCGATTTCGGCGGCGTCGCGGTCTACCTCACCTCGGATGCTTCGTCCTATCATTCGGGCGACACATTCGTGGTCGATGGCGGCTACGCGATCTTCTGAGGGCAGATGACCGACAAGCGGAACGGCACAGCGGGCGGCGCGACCGCCGATATCGACCGGCGCCTCATTCTGATGGCGCGCACGGTCGTCGTGCTGTTCCGCCAGTTCGAACGGATCGCGCGGGAGATGGACATCACCATTCCGCAATACCGCTTCCTGCTGTTTCTCAAGCGCGGGCCGAAGCGGGCGGGCGAGCTGGCGGTGGAAGCCGCGATCCGCAAGCCGACCGCGTCGGGCCTCATTGCCGACATGGAAAGGCGCGGGCTGATCGCACGGGCGCCCGACAAGGATGACGGGCGCAGCGTGCGGCTGACGCTGACCAGGAAGGGGCTCGCCAAGCATCGCGAATTCGAGGAGGCGCTGGCGCGCTACCTGCCCTCGCTGCTCGATGAAGGCGATGCCGAGGCCATGCTCGATGCGTTTTCGGAGCTTGCCTATATCATCGACGCCCAGCGCGACGGCGCGCCGCTGGAGGTGGAGGAGTGAGAGGGTTGTGGTTGTGGCACCCCCTCACCCTTCCCACCGACGCGGCTTCCGCCGCATCGGTGGGCCCCTTCCCTCTCCCCTGCGGGGAGAGGGAGGGAGCCGTCGTCAGACGGCGGAAGGGTGAGGGGGCGCCACAGCATGCAGAGGGGGAGATGAATCAATGAGCCTCGATCTCAATCCGGTTTCGGTGGCCGATTACCGCGCACTGGCGCGCAAGCGGCTGCCGACGCAGCTCTTCGACTATATCGATGGCGGCTCCTATGCCGAGGCGACGCTCGGCGACAATGTGGCGGCCTTCGAACGGCTGAAGCTCCGGCAGCGGGTGCTGCGCGACGTCTCGGCAATCGATACCGGCGTCGAGATCTTCGGGCAGCGCTGGACGTTGCCGGCGGCCCTCGGGCCGGTCGGTTTCGCCGGCATGTATGCGCGGCGCGGCGAGGCGCAGGCGGCAAAGGCGGCGGCCGGTTTCGGCGTGCCCTTCTCGCTCTCGACCGTCGGCATCTGTTCGATCGAGGAAGTGGCAAAGGCGAGCGCCCAGCCCTTCTGGTTCCAGCTCTATGTGATCAAGGATCGCGGCTATGCCCGCGCGCTGATGCAACGCGCGCATGAGGCGGGCTGTCCGGTGCTCGTGTTCACGGTCGATCTGGCGGTGCTGGGCTCGCGCTATCGCGACATCCGCAACGGGATGAACACGGCGATGCCGCTCGGCAAACGCCTCAAGGTGGCGCTGGATTTCGCGCGGCGGCCGGGCTGGATCCGCGACGTGGCGCTTGGCGGCAAGCCGCTCGATTTCGGAAATCTGCGCGAAGCGGTGCCCGACGCCAAGGGCTTCGGCGAATTCGGCATGTGGGTCGCGCGCAATCTCGATCCCGGCATGACCTGGAAAGACCTCGAATGGGTGCGCGCCAACTGGCCCGGCAAGATCGTCATCAAGGGGGTGATGGACCCGGAAGATGCGCGGCTGGCGATGGCCGAAGTGGCGCCGGAGGGGATCGTCGTTTCCAATCATGGCGGACGGCAACTCGACGGCGCGCCGGCGACGCTCGACGCGCTGCCGGCGATCCGCGAGGCGGTGGGCGACAAGACGACCGTGCTGCTCGATGGCGGCATCCGCAGCGGGCTCGACGTGGTCAAGGCGGTGGCGCAGGGGGCCGATGCCTGCCTCCTGGGACGCGCCTGGGCCTTTGCGCTGGCGGCGCGCGGCGAGGCGGGTGTCCGGGCGATGCTCGGCACGATGCGGCAGGAAATGCATGTCGCGATGGCGCTGACCGGACACACGAAAGTCTCGGAGATCGGACGCGAGACGATTGCGGATTAATCGCTGCGGAGGTCCGGCTGGCGGAAGGCCGGATCGACAACCGCTTCGACATCGGACGCCGTCACGCGCCGGCCCTTTCCATCGACATAAGCGACGGCTATTTTTCCACCGGCCGATTTCGAGCGCAGCGTCAGCGGCAGCTTTTTCTCACCGAGATATTTGTCGCCCCATTGCGTCATCGCCATGAAAGGCAGCGCCAGCGCCTGCCCCATTTCGGTCAGCGGATATTCGGCGCGGGCGCGCTGGCCCGCCTCCCGGTAGGTGCGGCGCTTCATGATGCCGCTTTCGACAAGACCGGCCAGCCTGTTGCTAAGCACGGTGCGTGGAATGTCGAGATCGGCCTGGAAATCGTCGAAGCGGCGGATGCCGTAAAGCGCCGAGCGCAGGATCATCAGGGTCCAGCGATCGCCGATCAGCTCGAAGCTGCGCGACAGGTTGCAGTCGGCGGCGGCGACCGGCGAACGGCGGACCGGGGGCATGTACTTCTTGTTCTTTTCCGTCATGACGCCAGCCTATCTGAGTTGCATATCCGTATCCAGCCTGTCAGGATGCCCGCATCAAAGTCCACAAACTGGATTCAGATAGAGGGGCGAAGGCGATGCGCGATCTCGAACAGGACGATCCGCTGGAGGATTTCGCGCGCCGCGCGGTCACGCTCAACGGCGTTGCGAAGCAGGTTTACGTGGCGGGCGCCGGCCCGGCCGTGATCGTGATGACCGAGATGCCCGGCATCAGCCCGCATGTGGCGCGGTTCGCGCGTTGGGTGCGCGAGGCGGGCTTCACGGTCTACATGCCGTCGCTGTTCGGCCGTGACGGCGCCGTGCCGATGGCCGATGAAGGCGCGGCGGTTTTCCAGCGTGTTTGCGTCAGCGCCGAATTTCGTGCTTTTGCCGCCAACGCATCGAGCCCGGTGACGCAATGGCTGATGGCGTTGGCGCGGCTGGCGCATGAGGAATGCGGCGGGCCCGGCGTCGGCGCGATCGGCATGTGCTTTACCGGCAATTTCGCGCTGACGATGATGCTCGAGCCCGCCGTGCTGGCGCCGGTGCTGTCGCAGCCCTCGCTGCCGCTCAACGAACCGGCGGGGCTCGAAATCGCGCCTGAGGAAATCGCGGCCGTCAGGGCGCGGCTCGACCGCGACGACCTGACCGTGCTCGCCTATCGCTTTGCCGGCGACAGTATCTGCCGGGCGGAACGGTTTGCGGCTTATGCGGAAAAGCTCGGCGACCGCTTCATCGGACGGACGCTGCCGAACGAGGCGGCGAATATGGATGTCGCGCCATTCTTCGCGAAACACGTCAACTATCCGCACAGCGTGGTGACGCAACACCTGATCGACGAGGCGGGACAGCCGACAATTGCCGCCCGCGACGAGATTTTGGCGTTCTTCGCGCGGCGGCTTGGAACGGCATGAGGCGCTAGAGGCCGAGTTCGGCGCGGGCCGCGGCTTTCAAGAGCGGAAGGCGAACCGCGATGACCTGCCAGACGATTTCGGCGTCCACGTCGCCGTAGTCGTGACGCAGGATGGAGCCGAACCTGCGCAAGTTCGGAAAATCGACTTCGGGATAGCGGCTGTCCAGCATGTCGCCGATCTTGCGTGCGGCCTCGCATATGCGTTCAAGACACCGTTCGACGGCGTCCTGCGCCAACGGACTTGCGCGAAAAGCCGCTTCGTCCATGCCCTGGACATGACCCTCGATCCGCGAGGCCTGATCGAGCATGTCGGCGATGCGCTTTTGAGGGTCGCTAGAAGACATAGATTTCGTCTTCCGCGAGATGGGACATGAGTTCCGGCTTCATGTCGGGACGGCGGCGGACGATGTCGGTTTTCATTCCGACGAGACGTTCGACCATGCCGCCGATGCCCGCAAGATCGACAATGTCGATGCGGCGCGCGGGATCGATGTCGACCACCACGTCGAGGTCGCTATCGGGACGATCCTCCATGCGGGCGACGGAGCCGAAGACGGCGAGATGGCGGACGCCACGCGCCTCAAGTTCGGGTCGCGCTTTCTGCAGTGTACGGAGTACATGGGCAAGGCGGCTCTTGTGCCGAGGGCGATCCGTCAGCACGGACTGGAGTGCCTGAAGGCTGGCGCGGAGAGGCGCGCCCCTGCCCTTCTCGAAATTCACGAGGGTCGCCCGCGAGACCCCGGCGCGGCGGGCAAGCTCGGCCTGGGTCAGGCGCAAGCGCGCGCGGGCGGCACGACAGTCGGCCGGGGTGAGGGTTTGGGCAGCGTCCATGCGTCAAGACTGTATAATATTATTCTTTTTGTCAAATATTATACATCTGGCCGTTTGTTTGTCACCCATGGGCCCCCTGAGTTCACAAACGAAGTGCAACACCAGCCTGCGCCGGAGTGACAGCTTTTCCCGGCATCGTCCGGCCTGTTGCGCGGGCGGGAGAAAGCCCTACTCCGCCCTGATGATGCGCAGGATTTCGCCGTTGGGCGCATCCGTCAGCAGGTAGAGCGCGCCGTCGGGACCTTGCCGCACGTCACGGATGCGCTTGCCGAGATCGGCGAGAAGCCTTTCCTCGCCCGTCACCCTGTCGCCGTCCAGCGTCAGGCGGTAGAGGCCGGGGCGGGCCAGGCCGCCGACGAAGAGATTGCCCGTCCAGCCGGGGATCGCGTCGGCCGTGTAGAAAGCCATGCCGGAGACGCCGATCGAGGGCGTCCAGTGATGGATCGGGTCTTCGATGCCGGGCGCCGATTTCTCGCCGGTGCCGACCGGCGTGAGATCGTAATTGACGCCGTGGGAGACCAGCGGCCAGCCATAGTTCCGGCCGGCATGCGCGATGTTCAGTTCGTCGCCGCCGCGCGGCCCGTGTTCGTTGGTCCAGAGCTGGCCGGTTTCGGGATGCAGCGCCGCGCCCTGCTGGTTGCGGTGGCCGTATGACCAGATTTCGGGCTGTGCGCCGTCCTGGCCGATGAACGGATTGTCCTCCGGTACCGAACCGTCGGGAAAGATGCGCACCACCTTGCCGAGATGGGAATCGAGCGCCTGCGCCTCTTCGCGCATGCCGACACGCGAACGCTCGCCCAGCGCGATGAAGAGATGCCCATCCTTGTCGAAGACCAGGCGCGAACCGAAATGCAGATGGCTGTCCTTTTTCGGCTGCTGGCGGAAGATCACCTCGACATCCTTCAGCTGGAACGCGCTGTCGCCTTCGAGGCGGCCACGGGCGACCGCGGTGCCGTTGAGGCGGCCCTCGCCGGCTTCGGCATAGCTCAGATAGACGAGGCGGTTTTCGGCGAAGGCCGGATCGAGGGCGACATCGAGCAGGCCGCCCTGCCCGCGCGCTTCGACTTCGGGCACGCCATAGATGGCGCCGGAGACTTCGCCGTCCGGCGTCACCACGCGCAGCAGGCCCTTGCGTTCGGTCACCAGCATGCGGCCATCGGGCAGGAAGGCGAGGCCCCAGGGATGGTGCAGGCCCGAGGCGACGGTCTCGACCCGGATGGAGGCCGCCCCGGTCGCATGGATCTGGCCGGCCTGGGCGGGGGCTGCGGCATAAAGGCTTGCGGCGAGAAGGAGGGCGGCGGCGCTGCGCATCGGTTCCGGGGTCCTTTCGGCGGATTTCGGGGCGGGTTGCCCATCAAGCTAGGGCCTCGGGCGGCGCGGACAAGCCCCGCGATGCGGGCAGGCTTCTTGACAGGGCGGGTCCCATGTTTTTTAGTTAGGTAACCGAACTAACTGACCGGGGCCACGCCCCTCCCCCGTCCCAGAGGAAATGCAATCATGACCATCCGCACGCCGCTTTGCGACCTTCTCGGCATCAAGTATCCGATCATGCTGGCCGGCATGGGCGGGGTTTCCTATGCCGAACTCGCCGCTGCCGTTTCCAATGCCGGCGGCTTCGGCACGCTGGGCATGGCCGGGCTGCAGCCGGAGCAGATCCGCGAGCAGATGAAGAAGGTGCGCGACCTCACCGACAAGCCGTTCGGCGTCGACCTGCTGGCCGCGGTGCCGGAATCGCTGGAGCGCACCGCCGATGTGATGATCGAGGAAGGCGCGACCGCCTTCATTTCGGGGCTCGGCGTCCCCAACAACATTCTCAAGAAGCTGCACGATGCCGGCATGAAGGTGATGAATGTCTGCGGCACGGTCAAACATGCGGTGTCGGGCGAACAGGCCGGGCTCGATGCGGTGATCGCGCAGGGCACCGAAGGCGGCGGACATACCGGCAAGGTCGCCGGCATGGCGCTGATCCCGCAGGTGGTCGATGCGGTCAAGAGCATTCCGGTGATCGCGGCCGGTTCGATCATCGACGGGCGCGGCCTGGCCGCGGCGCTCGCCTTCGGCGCGCAAGGCGTCTGGATGGGCACGCGCTTCATCGCCTCGAAGGAAGCGCATGCCGGCGACATGTACCGCCAGGTGATCGTCGATGCCAAGGACACCGACACGATCGTCACGCGCTGCTATTCGGGCAAGACGATGCGCGTCTTCAACAATCCTTACGTGCAGGACTGGGAGAGCCGTCCTGGCGACATCCAGCCCTTCCCGCAGCAGGCGATCCTTTCGACCAAGGCGAATGTGATGGGCGGTATCGGCGGCCAGATCGAGGGGCTGGAGCGCGACCGTTCCTGCTTTGCGATGGGTCAGGGCGCCGGCGGCATTCACGAGGTGCTGAGCGCGGCCGAGATTGTCGAGAAGACGATGGCGGAAGCCGAAGAAGTGCTGGCGCGCCTCAAGAAATTCGGCTGAGAAAAAGCGCCTTCTTCCGGGCCCGCTTCCTGCAGCGCAGCCTGCGACCCGCCCGAAAGGCGGGTCCAGGCGCCAATTCCGGCGCGGAACGGGACGTTGAATGTCCGGATTCGGGACAAAAGCGCGGGATGGATGGAAACGCGGCGCCGGCGCGGCGCTGCTGGCCATGCTGTTGACGCTGCCGCCGGCGCACGCCGCCGCGCAGACCGTGCCGGCCGAAATGTTCCGGCTGGCCGAGGTGCTGGGCGCCGTTCATCACCTGCGGACCGTTTGCGGCACCCGCGAGGGACAGCTGTGGCGCAACAAGATGATCGAGATGCTCGGCGCCACCCGCCCGACGGATATCGAACGGCAGGAGCTGATCGCGCGCTTCAACGATGCCTTTCACGGCATGCGCGGCCGCTACACGACCTGCTCGCGCACCGCCGCGGCACAATCGGACAAGCTGTTCGAGGAAGGCCAGCGCATCGCGCAGGAACTGGCCGTCAAGGGATATGGCCGCCCGGCGCGCTGAGACCGCGGTGCCTCGGCCCGATCACGCGGCCCTGTGACCCGTTGCGAGACAGCCGTTTCGGCCGCCGGCGCGGCCGTTAACCTCCGTTTCATGAATCGGGAGACTTTCGGCACAGGTATGTTACAAAGGTCAGGACATCAACCGCGTGAGGCGGGTTTGCCAGCGGTCCGAGACCGCGCGAGCCGCCGGATCGAGGATATAATGGCCGAAGATTTTCCTGGCGACGCAACCTTCCGCTCCCTCGACGAGGACGGGCATGAAAGCTCGTCGCTGTCCGAGTCCGAACAGCGCCGCGTCGCGCTGCAGCACATTCTGGATGCCTGGGACGAAGCGCTGGGCGAAGGCGTCGATGCCGACATCCTGGCGACGACGGCGATTTTCGCCGCACTGTCCGACATGGTCGAAGCCTATGGCGAGGAAGCCGTGGCCGACATGGCCGGCGGCCTGGTCGATCGGGTGCGGCAAGGCGAGTTCACGCTCAATCGCGTGATGAACTGAGTTCCGGCGAAAGCCGAAACAGAAAAGGCGGGCCATGAGGCCCGCCTTTCCGGTTTTCAGCGCCGCGTTCAGAGCATCACTTCGATCAGGCGCGGGCCCTTCTGCTTCATTGCCGATGCAAAGGCCTCGGCGAATTCTTCTGCCGTTTCGACGCGGACCGATTCGACGCCCATGCCCTGCCCCAGCTGTACCCAGTTCAGTTCCGGATTGTGCAGGTCGAGCATCGAGAGCGCCTTGGGCCCCGGATTTTCGGCACCGACGCGCATCAGTTCGATGTTGAGAATCGCATAGGAGCGGTTGGCGAAGATCACATTGGTCACGTCGAGCTTTTCGCGCGCCTGCGTCCAGAGCGCCTGCAGCGTGTACATCGCGCCGCCGTCGCCATGCAGGCAGACCGTCTTGCGATCGGGACAGGCGACCGCGGCGCCGGTCGCCAGCGGCAAGCCCTGGCCGATGGCACCGCCCGTCAGCGACAGATGATCGTGTGGCGCGGCCGTCGCGGTCGCGATTGCCGAACCGATGCCCGAGGTCGCCGCCTCGTCAGAGATGGTCGCATTGTCGGGCAGATAATGCGCGACGATCTGGCCGGCCGTGAACTGGTCGAGATTGCCTTTCGGGAGATCGGGCTTCTGCAGCGGCGCGACATTGGCCGGGTCCTTCGGCGCGCCGATCGCCGAAGCGACGGCTTCAAGCGCGGCGACGCCATCCTCATGCGGATGCGCCAGATAGAGAATGTCGGCACTGTCCGGCGTGCACCAGCTCGGCTTGCCCGGATAGGCAAAGAACGAGACCGGCGGCTTCGAACCGACCAGAATCAGCTGTTCGACATCGGCCAGCGTCTCGACCATCTGTTCGGCGAAATAGGGGATGCGCTCGATCACGACCCGGCCCGCGCCGCGCTGGAGACGCGGCGCGAAGGTGTCGCACATGATGCGTGCGCCGGAAGCGGCAGCGATGCGACCGGCAGCGATCAGGCCTTGTTCCTTCAAAGCCGCGCCGCGCACAAGGATCGCCGTCTTCCTGCCGTTCTTCAGCGCCTTCGCGGCGGCGTCGACAGCCGAGGAGGAGACAGCCGCCGGCGCGGTCAAGGGCAGCTTCGGTGCCGGATGCTCGGCTTCGAGCCATGCGGTGTCGGCCGGCAGGATCAGTGTCGCGATCTGGCCGGGCGGCTGCATTGCGGCATGGACCGCACGCGCGCCATCTGCGGCGACGGTCTTCGGGCTGGTCGATGAATGGACCCAGCCCGAGACGGGGCGCGCGAAGCCGACAATGTCGGAGGCCAGCGGCGCATCATATTGCGCGTGATAGGTTGCGTGGTCGCCGACGATGTTGACGATGGGCGTCGAGGCGCGGCGCGCATTGTGGAGATTGGCCAGACCATTGGCCAGGCCCGGCCCCAGATGGAGCAGCGTTGCCGCCGGCTTCTCTGCCATGCGGCCATAGCCGTCGGCCATGCCGGTGACGGCTCCCTCGAAGAGACCAAGGATCGCACGCATGCCCTCGACCTTGTCGAGCGCGGCCACGAAATGCATTTCCGAGGTGCCCGGATTGGAGAAACAGACCTCCACGCCCGAGTCCACCAGCGTCCGTACCAGACTTTCCGCGCCGTTCATTGACCGCTCTCCCTGAGTTCGTTTTCCTGCAATCTAGACCATCAGAGGAGATGCGTCACCGCCACGCGGATCAGCACCACGACACCGAAGATCACGATCAGCCCGCCCGAGACATGATTGACCATGCCCAGCAGGCGGTCGTTCATGCGGTGACGGAAAAGACTGACAAAACCCGAAACGCTGGCCCACCAGATCAGCGAGCCGACCGCAACCGCGACGACGACCGTCGCGGCATGGATGTAGTCGTCGCCGGCCGAGGCAAGACCTGCCACGCCGCCGAATATCGCGATGAATCCCAGCATGGTGGCCGGATTGGTGATGGTCAGCACGAATGTCGTGACGAAGACCCTGGCCATGGCCGCGGCCATGGCGGCCGAAACATTCGCGTTGCCGTCGCCGTCCGCCGGCGACGCATGCGGCTTCGAAAACCAGGTGCGCAGGCCGAGGCCGAGCAGGAAGCAGCCGCCGACGATCTGCAACAGAGTTTCGATACGGATGACGAAATCGATCGCCTGGGTGATGCCGAAAGCGGCAATGACGGCAAAGAGCGCATCGCCTGCGGCGGCCCCGCCCCCCGACAGAAAGCCGTTGACCGGGCCATAGCGCAAGGTGCGGCGAATAACGATCAGATTGACCGGACCGATGGGTGCGGCAACCGCCAGTCCGATCGCAACGCCATTCACCACCAGACCGAGATCGATCATTCCAGGTTCCGTTCTCGCGGTTCAGACAACGACAATGTCGTTGCCGGGCGGATCGGCATAGAGCTTTTCAACAAGGTCGGCACGGCGGCCAAGCGCCACCGATTGATTGATATAACCCTTGTCGGTCAGTTCGCCGGCATCGACGCTTGGCGGCTCGACCATCAGCAGCGCACGGACAACGCGCGTGCTCGATCCGGGATGACCCTTGTTGTGGGCGCGCATGCCCTCGGCCAGACGCGCCAGCACCGCCGGATGATGGACGATGTCCTCGGCCGCAAGGCTTTGATCGCCGGCGATGTTGCGGCAGGCGGGAATGTTGGGGAAGCCGAGCAGGCCGATATATTCGCGGTCGAGACCGGCAATCAGCGCATCGGACAACACGCCGTTCGAGGCGGCGACCGCATCAACGCGCAGTTTGCCGGCACTGACCCAGGTCCCGGTCGAGAGCTTGAAATCTTCCGCCACGCGGCCGTCGAAGACGAGGCCTTCGAGCGGGTTTTCCGGATTGACGAAACGCGCGCCGTCGCCGAGGCGGTAGAAGCCCTCCTCGTCATAGGCGTCGCGGGTTTTCTCCGGGTTCCTGTAATAGCCCGGCGTGATGCAGGCACCGCGGACACGCACTTCCATCTTCTGTCCAACCGGCGCCAGCTTCAGTTCGACGCCCGGCAGCGGCAGGCCCAGCAGGCCCATACGTTCGGTCGGCCAATGGACGTTGCAGATGGTGGGCGCGGTCTCGGTGGCGCCATAGCCCGAGGAAAAGGCGATGCGCTCGCCGGACGCGGCGATCGCCACGCGCTGGATACGTTCGTAGAGATCCTGGCTCAGTGCGGCGCCGCCATAGGCGAGCGTCCGCAGGCGCGAGAAGAAATTCTTCGCCAGCGCCTCGTCGCGCTCGAGTTCGTCGGCCAGCATGGTGTAGGCCGCCGGCACGTTGGAATAGGCGGTGGGCGCGATCTCCCGCAGATTCGCCACGGTTTCGGCGAAACCGCCCGGCACCGGACGGCCGCCATCGATATAGAGCGTGCCGCCCGCGACCAGCAGGTTGTTCAGGATCGCATTGCCGCCGAAGCAATGGTTCCAGGGCAGCCAGTTGAGCAGTACCGGCGGCTCGTCATCGTCCTGCTCGACGGTCACGCTGCGCGGCATCACCGAATTGACGCACATCATGCGCTGCGTCGTGATGACGGCCTTCGGCATGCCGGTGGAGCCGGAGGTGAAGAGATATTTGGCGACCATGTCGGGCGCGAGCCGCGCATAGCTCTCCTCGACGGCGGGCCCGGGCGTGGTGTCCGTCAGGTCGGCAAAGGCGGTGCCGCGCGAGGCATCGACCGTCACCAGTTCGACGCCATCGAGATTCAGTGCCGCCAGACCGCGCGCGAAGGAAGCGCTCTCCTGCATGAAGATCAGCTTCGGTTCGATCAGATCGACGACATAGCGCAGCTTCTCGAAATCGGAACTCATGGTGCTGTAGGAGGGCGAGACCGGCGCGACGGGCACGCCCGCGAGAATCGCCCCATAGGTCATCAGCGCATGTTCGATCGAATTGCCGGAAAGGATCATCACCGGCGCCTGCTGCCCGAGACCGCGATCGAGAAGCGCCTGCGCGATCGCATTGACCTTGCGATGGGCCTCGGCATAGGTCAGCAAATCCCAGTCGCCGAAACCTTCCGTCGCAGGCCGGCGCTTGCCGAGCCAGATGCGATCGGGCGCCTCGGCCGCCCATTTGCGGATCGGCTCGATCAGATTGGCAGGCGTCGGCCGCAAGGGATGCGGATTGCGCAAGACGATCGAACCATCGGGGCGGCGTTCGACCTCGACTTTCGGCTCGACATAACGGGCGTCGCGGAAGGGCGGCAGGTTGATGTCCACGTCTTCGGTTCCCGCGGCTCAGGCGTTGACGTCGACGATGACGCGGCCACGGACCTTGCCCGCGACAATGTCGTTTGCCAGATGCGGCACATCGTCGAGCTTCGCGCGGACGCTCATCGCTGCGAGCTTCTTCATGTCGAGATCGGCGGCGAGGCGCTTGTAGGCCTCAATGCGGACGGACTTCGGCGCCATCACGCTGTCGATGCCGCAGAGCGTGATGCCGCGCAGGATGAAGGGGGCAACGGAGGCCGGCAGGTCGAGGCCCTGCGCCAGACCGCAGGCGGCGACCGTCCCGCCATATTTCGTCATGGCAAGGACATTGGCCAGCGTGTGGCTGCCGACCGCGTCGACCGCGCCGGCCCAGCGCTCCTTGCCGAGCGGCTTGCCGGGCGCGGAAAGCTCGTTGCGATCGATGATCTCGGCCGCGCCGAGGCCTTTCAGATAGTCCGCCTCGGCCGCGCGGCCTGTGGAGGCAATGACGCGGTGGCCGAGTTTCGACAAGAGCGCGATCGCGACCGAGCCGACGCCGCCCGCCGCCCCCGTCACCAGCACATCGCCCTTGTCCGGCGTCACGCCGTTCTTCTCGAGCGCCAGCACGCAGAGCATGGCCGTGTATCCGGCCGTACCGATCGCCATGGCCTGTTCGTTCGAAATCGCGTCGGGCAGCTTGACCAGCCAGTCGCCCTTGACGCGCGCCTTCTGGGCGTAGCCGCCATTGTGGCCCTCGCCGACGCCGAAGCCGTTGAGGACGACGCGGTCGCCGGGCTTGAATTCCTTGTGATCCGATTTCTCGACCTTGCCGGAGAAGTCGATGCCGGGAATGAGCGGCCAGGAACGGATGATCGGCGCCCTGCCGGTCAGCGCCAGGCCGTCCTTGTAGTTGACCGTCGAATATTCGACCGCGACCGTCACATCGCCGTCCATCAGATCGGCCTCGGTGAGGGTCACGAATTCGGACTTCGGACCCTGATCGGTTTTCGATACGCGGAGGGCGCGGAACTTGTCGGTCATCTGGCGGAATCCTTCCCTGGGAAGATGCGATTTCTTGCGGGCTGATTTCTGTCGGTTTCCAGCCTCTTGCGGCGACAAACGAGCCCAAATCGGGGGCCGGGTCAAGCGCATGCCGGTCCGCTGGCACTCACCTGCCGCTGCGAGTGCCAAGCTCATGATTCCATTGAAAGAATCGGCTTGTAGCGAATTTGTCAATCTCGACGCGCGAAAATTTGCTCCCTAGGATTCCGTTGTATTGCTTCGTTATCCGGAGGTGTCGCGTGAGGCAGGTTTCCGATTTCAAGAAGTTGCTCGACGGCTATCGACTTGTGACAGCCGAAATTCTCTACCGGATGCCCGATCATCCGAAGCTGCTGCAGAGCTATATCTGGCAGGATTTCGACATGGCGCCGAAATACCCGGTGCTCGGCAAGTTCCTCGATTTCTGGAACCGCGAGCTCGACGGGCCGATCCATTCGGTCACGGTCGGGACAAGGCGGGTGATCCATCCGTCAGAATTCGTCCGCGCGGATTTCGTGGCGACGATCCACTGACCGCCGGGGCTCAGTGCCCCGGCAGATTTTCGACGAAGAGGATCGGCTCGCCCGGCGCCGAGCCCTGCAACTCATCCTCCCACATGACGCGGTGGCCACGTACCACGGTGCCAACGGGCCAGCCCTTGACCTTCATGCCGTTGTAGGGCGTCCAGCCGCATTTCGAAGCGATCCAGCTGTCTTCGATCACGCGCGTCGCACGCATGTCGACGATGGTGATGTCGGCGTCGTAGCCGACCGCAAGGCGGCCCTTGCGGGCCATGCCGAAAATGCGCTGCGGACCTGCGGAAGTGAGATCGACGAAGCGTTGCAGCGTCAGACGGCCTTCGTTGACATGGTTCAGCATCACCGGCACCAGCGTCTGCACGCCCGGCATGCCCGACGGCGATTTCGGATAGGTCTGTTCCTTTTCCTCGATCGTGTGCGGTGCGTGATCCGAACCCAGTACATCGACGATGCCGGCGGCGAGGCCGGCCCAGAGCCCGTCGCGATGTTCGTGACCGCGGATCGGCGGGTTCATCTGCGCCAGTGTGCCGAGCGACTCGTAGCATTCGGGCGCTGCCAGCGTCAGGTGCTGCGGCGTCACTTCCACCGTCGCAATGTCCTTGTGTGCGCCCAGGACCGGCATTTCGTCGGCGGTCGAGACATGCAGCACATGAATGCGCTTGCCGGCCTCGCGCGCCAGACGCAGCAGACGGGTGGTACAGAGTACGGCGGCTTCGGCATCGCGCCAGACATGATGCGTATCGACATGGCCCAGCAGGGCCAGATCGCGGCGCTCGCGCAGACGAAACTCGTCTTCCGAATGAACGGCAGCGCGGCGGCGGATCGCCTTCAGCACGCGCAGCACATCCTCGTCCTTCTCGACCAGCAGGGTGCCGGTGGAAGAACCCATGAAGATCTTGATGCCGCAGCAGCCGGGTTCGCGCTCGATGTCGGCGAGGATGTCGACATTCTCCGTCGTCGCGCCGCCGTAAAAGGCGAAGTCGCAATACATGCGGTGGCGGGCGCGGGCGACCTTGTCGGCCAGCGCATCGGGCGTCGTCGTCGGCGGTCTGGTGTTGGGCATTTCGAAGACGGCGGTGACGCCACCCAGCGCCGCGGCGCGGCCGCCGGATTCGAGGTCTTCCTTGTGTTCGTTGCCGGGCTCGCGCAGGTGAACCTGGCTGTCGATGACGCCGGGCAGCAGATGAAGCCCCGTCACATCGACCGTTTCGGCCGCAGCGATGCGCGACAGATCGCCAATGGCGGCGATGCGGCCGTCGCGGATGGCAATATCGGCGCGACCGGTTCCGTCATGGTTCACGACCGTGCCGCCGCGGAAAACGAGATCACATGTCTGGCTCACACCGGGCTCCGCTCGGACTGGGGAGCAATATTGTCGCCGCTCCCGGCCGTTCGCGCCAGCAGATCCGTGGCGGCCTTTTCGACCGTTTCGACGGTCAGTTCGAGCATGTAGTTGCGGCCGCTCGACAGATAATTCTCGCCTTCCTCGGCGACCAGCTGTTCCAGCGAACGGGGCACCCGCACCGTGACCGATTTCGGGCCCCAGGGCGCATAGATCGCATCGGCGGTCGGGCCGAACAGCCCGATGGTGGGCGCGCCGGCCGCGGCGGCCAGATGCATCAATCCCGAATCATTGCCGACATAGAGACGGACCCGCTCCAGACAGGCCGCGGTTTCGTCGATTGCGGCGCCGACGAGATCGATCCGGCGCTCGGGCGGCACGGCGTCGAAGAGCGGCTGGCAGATGTCGCGCTCGCCCGGACCGCCGGACACCAGCAGATGCGCGCCCGCCATCGGCGCACCCGGCGCGGTCAGACGGCGCGCCAGCTCGGCAAAACGCTCCATCGGCCACATCTTGTAGGGCCAGGCGGCCGTGGGGCCGATCGCCAGCACGGTCAGGCCGTCGGGGATCAGGACACGGGCGCGGGTGCGGTTGATCGCACCCGGCCAGACGCGCGGATCGGGCGGCGGATCGAAATCCGCGACGGTCGCATTGTGCGCGACACGATGCAGCCGGTGATCGGGCTTCAGGATGTGACGCTTTCCGGTCCAGAGCAGCCAGGCCGTTGCCGAGCCGCGCAGATCGACCACCACATCCCAGCGCCGCAGCATGACGGCGGCCAGCAGCTTGCGCCAATGGCCGGCGCGCGGCGCCTTTTTCATCTCGATGATTCGGGTAACACCCGGCGCGTGGCGGAAGACCGGCGTCGCCAGCGGGCCGCAGGCGACCCAGAATTCGGCGCCCGGATGGCGCTCGGCCAGGCCGGCCAGAATGCCGGTCGACAAAACCGCGTCGCCGAGGCGATTTGAGGTGATGAAGAGAATACGCATCGCGCTCCGCCGGGCCCCACGTCTCCGCGGGTTATAGGTGCCCGGGCCGTGAAAGCCAAGCCGGACGCTTGCCGGCGCCGGGCCGCAGGCCTACATCTGGTGGCACCATGAACCGGGGCCAGAAACCATGAACGGGGTCAAGACCTGTGCGCTCAGCGAGCGCGGGGTGCTGCGGGTGGGCGGGCCGGATGCCCGGAGCTTCCTGCAGGGGCTCGTCACCAACAATATCGACCTGGCACAGCAAGACCGCGCGGTCTATGCCGCGCTGCTGACGCCGCAGGGCAAATTCCTGTTCGATTTCTTCATATCGGCCGATCCTGCCGACAACGCGGCCCTGTTGCTCGATTGCGACGGCGCCCGGATGGCCGATCTCGTCAAACGCCTGACCATGTACAAGCTGCGGGCCAAGGTCGAAATCGAGGATATCAGCGCGACGCAGGGCGTGGCCGTCTCCTGGCACGCGGACGGCGCGGCAGTGGCGGCGACGGTCACGCAGCGCGCCGACCCGCGCCTTGCCGCGATGGGCGCCCGTGCGATCCTGCCGCGGAACCGGCTTTCGGCAATTGACGGCAAGGCGGCCGAATGGCACCGGCACCGGATCGGCCTCGGCGTCGGCGACGCGGCCGCGGATTTCGAACCCGACCGGAGCTTTCCCCTGGAGGTCAATCTCGATCTTCTCAATGGCATCGATTTCCACAAGGGTTGCTTTGTCGGACAGGAAGTGACGTCGCGCACCAAACGGCGCGGCAGCGTGCGCAAGCGGCTGGTGCCCTGCAATGTCGAAGGTGACCTGCCGCCGCCCGGCACGCCGATCAAGGCGATCATGCGCGAGGTGGGCATGGTCTTTTCAGGCGACAGGGAGACGGCGCGTGTGCTGGCGCTGCTGCGGCTCGACCTGATCAAGGATGCCACGCTCGAAGCGGGCCCTTCGGGCCTCGTGCCCGACATTCCCGGCTGGATGCGCGCCGAGGTGCCGGCAGAAGGACAGGACGATGACGGCTGAAGCGAAGCGCTGCCCCTGGCCGGGCGAAGACCCGTTCTATGTCGCCTATCACGACGAGGAATGGGGCGTGCCCGAATATGACGACCGGGCGCTGTTCGAGAAGCTGGTGCTGGACGGCTTTCAGGCCGGGCTTTCCTGGATCACGATCCTCAGAAAGCGCGAGAGCTTCCGCGCGGCCTTCGACGGCTTCGAACCGGAGCGTATCGTCCGCTACAGGCCCGCGAAGATCGAGAAACTTCTCCAGAATCCCGGCATCATCCGGCATCGCGGCAAGATCGAGGCGACGATCGGCAATGCGCGCGCCTGGCTCGACATCATGGAGGAGGATGGCGGCTTCTCGGGTTTCCTGTGGGACATCGCCGGCGGCGTACCGAAACAGAACAAATGGAAACGCATCGGCGACGTTCCGGCCGAAACGCCGATGAGCGTCGCGATGTCGAAGGCGCTCAAGGCACGCGGCTTCAAGTTCTGCGGGCCGACGATCGTCTATGCTTTCGCGCAGGCGGTCGGCATGGTCAACGATCATCTCGTCACCTGTCCGCGACATGCCGCATGCGCGACACTGGCACACGCGCCGAAAAGATAATTCAACACCGTTACGCGCATTCATCCCGACACGAACAATGTTCCGCCACATTGTCGGCACATGCGAGCCATGTTGCGCGCCTAGCCTCCGCTTCGATTGATTCAGCGGAGGGAAATCAACATGTTCAAGCGCCCCAAGGGTGTGTCCGACCCCGACCCGGAGGCGCAAGGCAGCGCCACCCGTTCCAGCAACAATTCAGCAAGCTCACACCGTTCCGCCATTGCCGATGACGACGGCAAGAGCGGAACGCGTGTCGTGACACCATCCTACCAAGCAAGGAAACCAGCCGTGCGCCAGCTCCAGACATCCGGACCGCAGTCCGCTTCGCCATCCACCGCCGCCGCCAATCTCCATGTCGGCCGCGGGCTCAAGCTTGAAGGCAAGATCCAGTCCTGCGATGCGCTGGTGATCGAGGGCGATGTGCAGGCGACGATCGAAAGCGGCACGCTGACCATCACCGAGACCGGCGAGGTGCGCGGCGACGCGACGGTGGACGAGGCCGAAATCAACGGCAAGTTCGACGGCACGCTGGTGGTCCGCAAATGCCTGACCATCAACGCGACCGGCCGCATTACCGGCACGGTTCGTTATGGCGAGTTGCGCGTCGAACAGGGTGGCCAGGTCAGCGGCGAAATCCAGGCCGAAGACGCCAAGCAGGCGGCGCGCCCGGCCCTGAAGCCGGCCGACAATGGCGAGAACAAGTCCGACGGCAAGATCGAGAGCAGCAGCCCGCGCTCGAGCTCGATGGCCTGACGCCGGTCAGGGCACCAGCCATTCGGCCGCCACGCCGTCCGCCCGCCAGCGGATGCGTGCGCGGCGATGGCCGCTGCGGCTCAGCACCACCAGATCGGCTTCGTCGAAGGCGAAACGGATCACCGCGAAATTGGCACGGCCCTCCTCGAGTCTTTCGGGCGCAGGGATGATGCCTTCGACCTCGGCCGGCAGGCCGGATGTCGGGGCCGGGCTCGGCGTGCCGGGCGCCGCGACGGCCAGATAGGCGCGCCGGGAGGGCAGTCCGGCGGCCGCCCATGCCGCTGCGGCCGCCGCCCCCGTCAGCGGCACGGCGCGGCCGGTCAGGCGCAGTTGCACATCGCGCCGCGGATCGTAAAAAAGCATCGCGGCGCGCAGCTCGCGCTCCAGCTCGGCCACCTTGGCCGACCGCGCATCGGTGAACAGCTCCAGAACGCGCTCCGTCTCGTCGAAATTGCGCAGAATCACCGTTCTGGCCGCCGGCGCACCATCCAGGGCGACGGTGGCCAGCACCGGTTTACGCAGCGGCGAGCCTGCATTTGCCGCGCCATCGGCCAGCAGGTCAACGGCCAGCACCATCATGTCGTCGAGCGTCAGGGCCTGCAGCGCCGCGCCCTCAAAGGGCAGAAGGGCCGCCTGCGCCGGGGCCTGGTCGTCAGCCATATCGGTCTCCAATCCGTTCAATCGGGCGCTCGGCAGTAGAAACGCCGGACAGCCTGCTCTAATTTAACCCGGCGGCAGGGGGAAGGCCGCATGCTTCTTCGGAACACGATTGTCCGAGATGCCCAGTGCAAGAAACATCCCGGAATGCGGGCCGGAAAACAGATCAAGAAGAATCGGGTGGACATTGACCAAAGTCGTCATCAGCGGGACCGGCGTTTTCACTCCGTCCCAATCCGTCAGCAACGCTGAGCTCGTCGAAACATTCAACACCTTCGTGCGCCGTCACAACGAGCGGAACGCCGATGCGATCGCGCGGGGGGAGATCGAGCCGCTGGCGGAATCGAGCGTCGAGTTCATCGTCAAGGCGTCGGGCATCGAGTCGCGCTATGTGATGGACAAGTCGGGCATTGTCGATCCGGAGATCATGGCGCCGCGGCTGCGGCAGCGTTCCAACGACGAGCCCTCGATCCTTGCCGAGATGGCCGTCGATGCGGCGAACAAGGCAATGAAGCGCGCCAACAAGACGGCGGCCGATATCGACGCGGTGATCGTCGCCTGCTCCAATCTCGAACGCCCCTACCCGGCCATTGCCGTCGAGGTCCAGGACCTGCTCGGGATCGAGGGCTTCGGCTTCGACATGAACGTCGCCTGTTCGTCGGCCACATTCGGCATCCAGGCTGCCTATGACATGCTGCGCTCGGGTTCGGTCGATTGCGTATTGATCGTCGATCCCGAGATCTGCTCGGGCCATCTCAATTTCCGCGACCGCGACAGTCATTTCATCTTCGGCGACGTCTGCACGGCGATCATTCTCGAACGCGAGGAAACCTGCACGGCCGCGGGCGCGTGGGAAATCATCGGCACGCGGCTGCTGACCAGGTTCTCCAACAACATCCGCAACAATTTCGGCTTCCTCAACCGCGCGACACCGGAAGGCGTCGGCGCGAAGGACAAGCTCTTCGTGCAGGAGGGCCGCAAGGTCTTCAAGGAAGTGGTGCCGATGGTGTCGGCCCTCATCCTGGAGCACATGGCCGATGCCGGGCTCGACCCGAAGGACCTGAAGCGCATGTGGCTGCATCAGGCCAACAAGAACATGAACGACATGATCGGCCGCAAGGTGCTGGGCCGCGACCCGGAACCGGGCGAGCAGCCCAACATCCTGCAGGAATATGCCAATACGAGTTCGGCAGGCTCGATCATCGCTTTCAACAAGTTCAGCGAGGATCTGAAGCCCGGCGATCTCGGTCTGATCTGCAGCTTCGGTGCCGGCTATTCCGCCGGCAACGTCCTGGTGCGCAAGCGCGCGTGAGGCTCAGGCCTTCAGCGGCTCGACGGTGACGATGCGGAAGGTCTGCATCTCGCCGTCCTGCTCGGTGACGGAGAGATATTCGCCCGATTTGAATTCGTGGCGGTCGAGCTTGAAGAAGGGTTCGTCCGCCTCCGGCGTCGAGAGGTCGTAGTCGATCGCCCAGCCGCGGCCGATATGACGCAACTGACCCTTCTGATCGGGCTCGCCCTGCCAGAAGCGGCGTACGACGCATTCCTTCGCATGCGCCTTCCAGGCATCCGGATCGAGCTTCATCGATGCATCGAGCGGCACGACAAGGTCGTAACCATGCGCCGGCGAGCCGTTGGGATATTCTTCGTTGCGGGCGAGAGTCATGTGGACGCGATAAAGGGTCATGGGGCTTCCGTTTTTCTTTCCTGCGTTCCGGCGATGCGCGTCAATGCGCCATCAGCACGGGGATGGTGGCGTGCGAGCGGATGTGTTGCGTCACACCGCCGATGATGAATTCAAGCAGACGGCTGTGACTATAGCCACCCATCACCAGAAGATCGGTCTTTGATTTTTCGGCGGTTTCGAGCAGAACCTCGCCGGCCGCGCGCCCCTGCGCATCGACCAGGTGCACATCCGCCACCACGCCATGCAGCGCCAGGTAGTCGGCCAGCGTCGAGCCGGGGCCCGGATCGAGCTCCTTGCTGCCGACGCAAAGAATCGTCACCTTGCGCGCCTTTTCGAGGAAGGGGATGGCTGCCGTCACCGCCCGTGCGGCCTCGGCGCTCTCGTCCCAGGCAATGGCCACGGCGCCGCCGACCGGTGCGTGGGTTGCCTTCGGCGCGATCAGCACAGGACGGCCCGCACTCATCATCGCCGCTTCCAGTGCGGTGCCGCCGGCAATGCCGGTGGCACTTTCGCCGAAGACAATCAGGTCGGACAACCGGCTGTGTGCGGCGACAACCTCGTCGCGGCGGCCGGTGACATCGAGGAAACGAACCGAGGGCAGCGGCGGCTCTGCACCCTTGCCGACCAGCGGAAAGCCCGCCTTCGCCGCCGCGTCTGTCAGCATCTGGCGAACACGGGCCGAGGCTTCGTCGGCACCCTCGCGCGCAGCCTGCAGCAGATCCTCGATCACCTGACCCGATACGCCGTCGCCGAGATAGGGCAGGGCTTCGGTCGGATCCGGCCGCGCGAACAGCGCGACGATCTGCGCGCTGAAGGCGCCCGCCATCGAAAGTGCCGTGCCGAGCACCTCATTGTCCGACGGCCGGCCGGCAAGCGGCACCAGAATTTTCTTCACGGACATGATCAGTCTCCCTGTTTCGCGGGTGAAGATGCGGGGCGCGGCTCACGCTCGGCACCGAGAAGAAGCATTGGACAACCGGCGGCTGCCGAAAGACGTGCCGCATCCTCATCGTCGCCCAGCCATGCCGCATTTACAATCAGCAGGCCGATGCCGGCAGCCTTTGCCGCGGCCGCAATGTCGGCCGGACTGCGTCCCCGTGCATCAAGGCGGCGGAACGGCACGCCGATGCGGGCGGCCAGCGTTTCGGCAAAGGCGGTGCAGCTCTCGCCGGGGCTCGTGCCCTCATCCACTGAAGCGATGCAGCGGCGGGCGATGCCTGCCGGCGCGGAAGCAGCCGCGAAGGCGCCCTTCAGGCCGACCCCGCGCGCGACCAGCAGGACATCGGCATGCGCATCCAGCGTCGCGGCGCGCACGGTGCGGCCGACCTCCCCCGATGGGGCCGAGGCCGAACGGATCACAAGCGTATCGTCTGCCCTTGCGCCGGCAGCGATCGAGGAGAGCGGCCGGCCACGCCTCACATCGAAACTCCAGTCGACATGGGCCTCCGCGGCAACACGGGCCAGCACGCGGCGCGCGCTCTCGGCCTGGGCGCGCATGGCGCGCAGCATCCGTTCGGGATCGAGTTCACGCACCTGACCCGAAAACGAAACCTCGCGCGCAAAAGGCAGGCTCGAAAGTGCCAGCAGATTTTCGTCCTCGACGAAAATGCCCTTGAGACGCGCATCCATGGAGGCCGCCAACCGTGCGGCCAGCGACAAGGCATCGCGGGTCAGGAACGACGTATCGAGCCCTATGACAACGCGCGTTTCGGCCGCACCTTCCATCTGTGCCAGCGCGCTTGCTTGATTTTGCTCGCGGGCGGCCATCATGCCCCCCTCTTGCCATTGTCGTCGGATCGCTGGGCGAAACGGCGTTGATTGTCGGCAAAGGCCGCCAATCGGTCTTCGGTGCGAGCATAGATGGTGCCCGGCGGAAAGTGCCCGTCCGGACCGCGCACACCGGCCGGCGCCCCCATCAGCAACTCGACTCCCTCTTCCACATGCTCGATGGGATAGATTGCGAACATGCCGCGCTCCACCGCATCCACGACGTCCTGCCGGACCATCAGGTGCTTCACATTGGCGGCCGGAATCAGCACGCCCTGATCGCCGGTCAGGCCGCGGCGCATGCAGATATCGAAGAAACCTTCGATCTTGTCGTTGACGCCGCCGATCGCCTGCACTTCACCCAGCTGGTTGACCGAACCGGTGACGGCAAGACCTTGCGCTATCGGCGCCTCGGCCAGCGCAGAGATCAGCGCATAGAGTTCGGCGGACGAAGCGCTGTCGCCGTCAACACCGCCATAGGATTGTTCGAAGACGATGCTGGCGCTCATCGACAGCGGAATTTCCGGCAGGAACTGACCCGAGAGGTATCCCGACAGGATCAGAACGCCCTTGGTGTGGATCGGACCGCCCAGCGCAACCTCGCGCTCGATATCCATGACGCGGGCGCTGCCAAGACCCATCCGGACACGTGCCGTGATCCGGCTTGGACGGCCGAACGATACGCTGCCCATCGACAAAACCGAGAGCCCGTTGACCTGCCCGATACGTTCGCCCTCCGTATCGATCATGATGATGTCGCGGGTGATCATTTCGAGACTGCGTTCGCGCAGGCGATCGGCACGGCCGATCTGCGCGTCGACGGCACTGTCGACATGGGATGCCGACATCGCAATCGCGCCCTCGCTGCGAGCGATGTGGTCGGCCTCGCGCAAAAGATCGACGATGGGCCGCAAAACCGTGGTCAGCTTCTCGGCATCTTCGGCCATTCGCGCCGAACGTTCAACGACGCGGCCGACGCCCGAACGGTCGAGCGGCAACAGGTTTTCCTCGCGGCAAAAGCCCGCCAGCAAACGTGCGTAGAGCAACTCATTGTCCGGTTCACGGTCGATTTCGTCCTCGAAATCGGCGGCGACCTTGAACAGCTCACCGAAATCCGGATCGAGATTGCTCAGCATGTAATAGAGATAACGATCGCCGAGCAGCACGATCTTTATGTCGAGCGGAATCGGATCGGGCTCCAGCGTCACGGTGCTGATCAGGCTCAGATACTCGCCCGCACTTTCGATGACCACCTTGCGGCGACGGATGGCTCGCTTCAATGCTTCCCACGCCAAGGGCTCACGCAGCAGCTTCAGTGCATCGATCAGCAGGTATCCGCCATTGGCACGATGGAGAGACCCCGACTTGATCAGCATGAAATCGGTGACCAGCGCCCCCATCTGGGGCATGTGTTCGACACGGCCGAGCAGATTGGCCATGGTGGGGTGATCTTCATAGAGGATCGGCGCGCCGCCGCCGATATAGCCGCCCGCATCGGCCAGATCCTGCGCCTTGAGCGTCGCAGAGCCGTGCTGGCGGGCGCTTTCGCTGTTTTCGACCACGATGTTGACATCGTAGCGGCGAAAGGGATCGCTCGACGGCAGGCCGCCGCCCTGCCCCTGCGTCAGCGCCTGGAGGGCCAGCATTGCCTGAGGTGCCTGAGTGGACTCACCGCCGGCAAACATGCCGATATTCTCGATCAGATCGGCTTTCACTGCGTCGAGCCATTTCTTGACCGGCGCCACGCCATCAAAAAAGGTGCGAAGCTCGCGCATGGCGCGTTCGACCTCGCGCTCGGCAACCTCGCGATTGAGCGCCTGGATGCGCTGGCGGTGTTCCTTCTGCCAGCCCGGAATCTGCTCGACGGTGTCGGCGAGCTCCTTCTGGAGGGACTGGATCACGCCCTCAATACGCTTGCGCTCGTCCTCAGGCAGCTTGTTGAACTCATCCGGCTTCAGCACATTGCCGTCATGCACCGGTGCCAGCGCAAAACCGGCCGGCGTCCGCAGGAGCGCAATCTCCTCCGCTTCCGCGTGGGTTCGCAGATCCTCGAAAGCCCGCTCCTGCTGTTCCTGATACTCTTCATCGATCGACTGGCGACGGTTCTGATATTCCTCGCTTTCGATGATCGCCGGCATGGTTGCCTTGAGATCGTCGACGAGGTGGGCCATGCCCTCCTTCAGCGTCCGCCCGGTGCCGGCGCCGAGTTCCAGCGCTACCGGTTTGTGCGCCGTGTCGAAATTGTTGACATAGACCCAGTCGGATGGCGCACGCTGACGCAGCGCCACACCAGACAGAAAGCGCAAGACGGCCTCGTGCTTGCCGGCGCCGTCGGGGCCGAGTACGAAGAGATTGTAGCCCTGCCGGCGGATGCTCGCGCCGAAGCGCAGCGCTTCCAGCACGCGCTCCTGGCCGACAAGGCCGCCGTGATCCTCCAGCTCGGCCGTGGTCGCAAAGTCAAACTGGGCGAGATCGCAGGCGCGATAGAGGAGGTCCGCCGGGACGGGATCGACTGCCATACTTCTGTCTTCTTCCCTGCCGCGTCTTTTGTCGCCGCGCGGCGCTCTTTCAGCATATCCGCAGTTGGATCATGGACAAAGCCCCACGCGGTACAAGCTTGCATCACCGAAGTCGGGTGCGGCAGATGCGCCCGTTCCCGGCCTAGCGGATGTCGACAAGCCGGGCGGCGCGCCCTAAGTTTCGCCTCCCCAATCCCAATGCGAGGCCGTCATGGCGATGCCGAGAACCCGTTCCGGAAAGGCCGGCCCCCGCAATACGCCGCGCGCATGGCAAAGGATGCTCAGCGGGCGCCGGCTCGACCTGCTCGATCCTTCGCCGCTCGATGTCGAGATCGAGGATATCGCGCACGGACTGGCGCGCGTTGCCCGCTGGAACGGGCAGACCGGCGGCGACCATGCATTTACGGTCGCCGAGCATTGCGTGCTGGTGGACGACATCTGCGCCCGCTTCCGGCCCGGCTGGCCGGCAAAGTGGCGCCTCGCGGCGTTGCTGCATGACGCGCCGGAATATGTAATCGGCGACATGATCAGTCCGTTCAAGGCCGCGCTCGGCATCGACTACAAGGCGTTCGAGCATCGCCTTGCGGCTGCGATTCACATGCGTTTCGGCCTGCCGAAAGAACTACCGCAAAATGTCGAGGAATTGATCAAGCGCGCCGACGGAGCATCGGCCTTTCTCGAGGCGACCCAGATTGCCGGCTTTTCGGACGAGGAGGCTGCGCAGATTTTCGGGCGGCCGCGCGGCTTGACCCCGATCCCGATCATCCCCCTGCCGACGCGCAAGGCGCAGGCCCGGTTCATGGCCCGGTTTCGCCAGCTGACAGATGGCGATTGAACGCCTAAACGCCTGCGCTGCCTCGATTTCGGGCCGACTTTGCACAAAATTGTGTTATTCAGGACGCATGATCGATTCAGGCCTTTTTCGTCAGCGGACACGCCAGCGATGATCTATGTCAGTCCCCTCAGCGCCGTCGCGGATGCGATCGAATCCGTGCGGCCCTCGCATCTTGTCAGCCTGCTCGATCCCGAAACCATGATCGGCACACCGCGCGGCATCGAACCTGCGCGACATCTGCGCCTCGGCGTCAACGACATCGCCGCGCCGCTTGACGATCTCGTTCCACCGGGCATCGCGCATGTTTCGGCCCTGATCGAATTCGTGCGCGGCTGGGACCAGCAGAATCCGCTTCTGGTTCATTGCTGGGCCGGGATCAGCCGGTCGTCGGCAGCGGCCTTCATTGCGCTCTGCACGCTCAATGAAGATCATCCTGAAGCCGATCTGGCCCGGCTGGTTCGCGCGCGCGGCGCACATGCGCATCCCAACCGGCTGATGGTTCAAGTCGCCGATGAATTGCTGGCGCGGCAGGGGCGGATGTCGGCGGCGGTCGAGGCGTTGGGGCCGGGACGTGCCGTCTGGGAAGGCGAGATATTCTCAGTGCCAATTCGTCCGTATACGGATTGATGGACCGGGACATGGCAAGAGTACCGGGAACAGGGTCCTCCCAATCTGGCGCCGAGGCCGAGATGCGCGCCGACAAGGCGGTGGTGATCGGCCTCAATGCGGCCATCGTCACCGTGTCGGACGATCATCCGAAAATTCTTGTTGTGCCGCACGAGGAAACCGATGGGGCCAGCGGCTGGGACGCCCTGCCCTTCGGGCCGTTCAGTCCGATGCGGCACCGTACGCTCGAGATCGGCCTGCGGTCCTGGGTGCAAGAGCAAACGCAGCTTGAACTCGGTTATGTCGAACAGCTCTACACGTTCGGCGACCGGGGACGTCACTCGCTCGACACCGATATGTCCGGAGAACATGTCGTCTCGGTCGGTTATCTCGCTCTGACGCGCGGATATGACGAAACACTAAAGGGCGCGGCGTGGCGCGACTGGTATCAGTATTTCCCCTGGGAGGACTGGCGCGAGGGCAAACCGCCGATCATCGATCAGGCGATCGTGCCGCTCCTGCGCGAATGGGCAGGACGGCAATCGGAGGCACCGCCGGAAGAGCTTGCCCGCGGCAAGCGCCGTGACCGCATGCGACTCTGTTTCGGCGTGGATGGCGTTGCCTGGGACGATGAAAAGACGCTTGAACGTTATGAGCTTCTCTACAGCGCCGGGTTGCTGCAGGAAGCCGCGCGCGACGGCCGTCCCAATGCGCGCGGCTTGACGGGCAAACATGCGCCCAATCTCGGGCGCCCGATGCAGTTCGACCACCGGCGCATTCTCGCCACCGCCATGGGCCGGCTGCGCGCCAAGACCAAATACCGGCCGGTGGCATTCGAACTGATGCCGCCAAGCTTCACGCTTTACGAATTGCAGAAGACGGTCGAGGCGCTGCTCGGCCTGCATGTCCACAAGCAGAATTTTCGTCGTCTGGTCGAGAATGCCGGCCTTGTGGAGCGCACCGGGCGCATGTCGACGCGAACCGGGGGACGGCCGGCCGAGCAGTTTCGCTTCCGCCGCGAGGTGCTCAATGAGCGCCCTGCGCCGGGCCTCAAGCTCGCCCCGTCGCGGAGCCGGGCGAACAGCTGAAGCGTGGCCCCGGACCACCGATCTCCTCTTTCCGATTGAAATCGCAGGCTTCGGCACCATTATAAATGGCTGTTGACGTATCTAATGCTCAGTCGTAGCATAACCTCGATTGAGGGCCCGGCATCCCTTCAGACGAGAAGATGGAAGCCGGTGTTTTTGGTACCCAATATATGCTCATTATGAGTATATATTGCAGCAGGATGGAGGCCGACATGGCCCTTGCAGGCGACATCAGGAAGTCGGGCGCGAGCCGGACAGCGGCACACGGTTTCAAGCCGCTTGAGATGCCCGAACTCGAGTACACGCCGGGCCTGGCCAAGGAAATGGCGCCGCTCTACGAGAAGGTGAAGAACGTCATTCCGTCGATCGAATGGCCCTTCTTCGCGCCCTATATCCACGCCATCAACAGGCTCAAGAAGGAACGGAATGCGGTTGTTCTGGCGCATAACTATCAGACCCCCGAAATCTTCCACTGCGTCTCCGACATCGCCGGCGACAGCCTGCAACTTGCCAAGGAAGCGGCCAAGGTCGATGCCGATGTGATCGTGCAGTGCGGCGTGCACTTCATGGCCGAGACCTCGAAGCTGCTCAATCCTGAAAAGACGGTTCTCATTCCCGATTCCAGAGCCGGTTGCTCGCTGGCCGATTCGATTACCGGTGCCGATGTCCGGCTTCTGCGCGAAACCTATCCGGGCGTACCGATCGTCACCTATGTCAACACCTCGGCCGAGGTGAAGGCCGAAAGCGACATCTGCTGCACCTCCTCCAACGCGCTGAAGATCGTCGAAAGCTTCGGCACCGACCGGGTGCTCTGCATCCCCGACGAGTTTCTGGCCATGAACATCGCGAAGCAGACCAAGGTCAAGGTGCTGACCTGGAAGGGTCATTGCGAGGTGCATGAACGCTTCACAGCGGAGGAGCTGCGTCAGTATCGCCGCGACGATCCCAACGTGGTCATCATTGCGCATCCCGAATGCCCGCCCGACGTGGTCGAGGAGGCCGATTTTTCCGGCTCGACCTCCGGCATGATCAACTGGGTCAAGGAACACCAGCCGAAGCGCGTCGTCATGGTGACGGAATGCTCGATGAGCGACAATGTCGCCGTCGAGAATCCAAATGTCGAATTCGTCCGGCCCTGCAATCTCTGCCCGCATATGAAGCGGATCACGCTCCCGAAGATTCTCGAGAGCCTTGTCTATATGCGTGAGGAAGTGACGGTCGATCCGTCGGTCGCGGCGCGGGCGCGCCTTGCGGTCGAGCGGATGATCAATCTCGGCAACTGATCCTTTCGGGAGCGCCCATATGGCTCACGGCAACATTGTCGATGCGGGTGACGTCCTGATCGTCGGGGCGGGGCTTGCGGGTCTGTTCACGGCATTGAAACTCGCACCCCGTCCGGTGACGGTGCTGGCAGGCGCACCGATCGGCGACGGCGCCTCGAGCGCTTGGGCGCAGGGTGGAATCGCGGCTGCCATCGAACCGGGCGATACACCGGAATCCCATGCCGCCGACACGATCACGGCCGGGGCCGGCACCGTCGATGAAGAGGCCGCCCTATCGATCGCGCGCGAAGCGGCCATCCGCATCGAGGATCTGCTCCGGCTCGGCGTCCCTTTCGACCGCGATCTCGAAGGGCATCTGGCGGTCGGCCGCGAGGCCGCACACAGTCACCGCCGCATCGTGCATGTGAAGGGTGACCAGGCCGGCAAGGCGATCATGCAGGCGCTGGTCGCCGCAGTGCGCGCAGCACCCTCGATCCGCGTGATGGAAGGCCTGTCGGCCTATGAGCTTGCCATCGAGGACGGTCGCGCCGTCGGCGTTTTTGCGCGCCCCGCGCATGCGGCGGTTGCACCGCAGCCGCTGCTGATCAAGGCACGCGCGCTGGTGCTGGCATCGGGCGGTGTCGGCCAGCTATTCGCGGTTACCACCAATCCGCTGCAGGCGCGTGGCGAAGGCGTCGCCATGGCGGCGCGCGCCGGCGCACTGATCGCCGATCCCGAATTCGTGCAGTTCCATCCGACCGCGATTGCCGGCCCGCAGGACCCCGCGCCGCTCGTCACCGAAGCCCTGCGCGGCGAAGGGGCAATCCTCGTCGATGGGACCGGCCGCCGTTTCATGCCGGCCATTCACGCCGATGCGGAACTCGGACCGCGCGACATCGTGGCGCGCGCCATCTTCCGTGAAATCGAGGCCGGCCGCGGCGCCTTCCTCGACACGCGCGCGGCACTGGGCGCGCGGTTTCCGGAAGCCTTCCCGACGGTCTACAAGAGCTGTCTTGCGCTTGGTATCGACCCGGTGCATCAGCCGATCCCGGTCGCGCCGGCCGCGCATTATCATATGGGTGGCATTCACGTCGACGCGCGCGGGCGCAGCAGCATCGAAGGCCTGTGGGCCTGTGGCGAGGTCGCTTCCACCGGCATGCATGGTGCCAACCGGCTGGCCAGCAACTCGCTGCTCGAGGCCATCGTCTTCGGGGCACGCATCGCGGCCGATATCGAGGATGCCGTGCCGGCGGGCCGGCCCGGCGATCATATTCAGCCGCCCGTTCTCGCTTCGGCGCATGCGCTGGAGGCGCCGATGGTGGCGCAGCTCCGCCGGATCATGACCGCGCATGTCGGCGTCGAGCGCAACGGCGCGGGACTGGCCGTCGCGCTTGGCGAGATTGCCCGCCTCGAACGTGCGGCCGGTCCTGCCAGTCTGTTCGGCAACATCGCGACAACCGCCAAGCTGATCGCCGCCGCCGCCTTTGCACGCGAAGAAAGCCGGGGCGGCCATTACCGCAGCGACTTCACGAGCGCCCGTGCGCCCTGGCGTCACCGCACCTTCATCACGCTCAAGGAAGCCTCGCGCATCGCCGATGCGGCGATCGCCGAGGCCCCTGCTGCCAGCGAGCTGGCCGCAAAGGCTGGCGCATGAACATTCATCTCGAACCCCTGCCCGCGCTGATGATCGAGCCTGCGGTGCGTGCGGCCCTCGTCGAGGATCTCGGCCGGGCCGGCGACATCACGACCATGGCGACGGTGCCGACCGCAGCGACGGCGCGGGTGCTGATCAATGCCCGGCAGCCCGGACGCGTGGCGGGGCTCGACTGCGCCCGCATGGCCTTTCGTCTTGTCGAACCCGCGCTCAAGGTGGCTGTGCTGAAAGGCGACGGATCGGATGTCGAGCCCGGCGAGACCATCGCCGCCATCGAAGGGCCGGCACGCGGCATCCTGACCGCCGAGCGTGTGGCGCTGAACTTCCTCGGCCACATGTCGGGCATCGCGACGGCGACGCGCGAGATCGCACGCGTCATCGAGGGGACCCGGGCGCATGTCTGCTGTACGCGCAAGACGACGCCCGGCCTGCGGATTTTCGAGAAATATGCGGTGCGGGCCGGCGGCGGCATGAACCATCGTTTCGGGCTCGACGATGCCGTGCTGATCAAGGATAACCACATCGCCATGTCGGGCGGCGTCGCCGCCGCCATCCGGCGCGCCAGGAACGCCAGCGGCCACATGGTCAAGATCGAAGTCGAGGTCGACACGCTCGACCAGCTTGACGACGCATTGGCAGAAGGCGTCGACGCAGTGCTGCTCGACAACATGACACCCGAAACCCTCGCCGAGGCGGTGCGCCGCATCGGCGGCCGCGCCATTGCGGAGGCGTCGGGCCGCGTCACGATCGAGACGGCGCCCGCCATCGCGGCGGCCGGTGTCGACCTGATCTCCTGCGGCTGGATCACGCATTCGGCTCCCTGCCTCGATATCGGCCTCGATTTCGACCGACTGACGGCCTCCTAGACCGCAGCGCCCTTTGCGGCTTCCCCGGACCCGGAAACCGGACTACGGTCCATAAAAATCCGAAATGCAAACCGGGAAACATCATGGGACAGGCGAACGGGCGGCAATGCATCTTCATCACCGGCGCGGCATCGGGCATGGGACTCGAAACGGCACGGCTTTTCCATGCGAAAGGCTGGTTCGTCGGCGGCTATGACGTCAACGGCGTCGGGCTCGTGGCACTCGAGAAGGAGCTCGGAGCGGAGAACTGCATCGTCCGCAAGCTCGATGTGACCGACAAGTCGGCCTATGACCATGCCGTCGCCACGTTCGGCGAGGCGACCGGCGGCCAGATGGACATCCTGTTCAACAATGCCGGCATCGGCAGGGGCGGTCTTTTCGAGCAGATGCCCTTCGAGGACATCATGGCCGTGGTCAACGTCAATTTCATCGGCGTGCTGAACGGCATTCACGCGGCGCTGCCGCTGCTGAAAGCGACCAGGAACGCGCTCTGCTTCACCACCTCGTCGTCCTCGGCCACCTACGGCATGCCGGGCATCGCCGTCTATTCGGCGACCAAGCATGCGGTGAAGGGGCTGACGGAGGCGCTCTCGATCGAATTCCGGCTGATCGGGGTACGCGCCGCCGACGTTCTGCCGGGATTGATCGACACGCCGATCCTGCCGCCGGGCACGGTCGAGAACGCGCCGAAGGAAGGCATGTTCCGCGCCATTCCGCCAGTCGAGGTCGCCAATGTCGTGTGGGAGGCCTATGGCTCTGACCAGCTGCACTGGTATGTGCCGCCGGAACTCGCCGAGCTCGACAAGATGGCCGGCAATGCACCTGAACTCGTGCGCGACCAGATCGCCGGTTCCGGCCCGCTGGCGCCGCTGCTCAAGGAAATGGAAGCCGCAGCGAAAGGCTGAACCTTACGAGCGCTTTTCGCGGTTTGGCTTGCTGTAGAAAATGTGACGGCCGATCTTTGCCACCTCGATCATGCTGGCCGCCCAATAGGGCTGCACATAATCGGCGTGGTAGAACATCGCCGGACCGACATCGGCATCGTCGAGACGGCCCATCGTCACATATTCCGCCGTGCGCATCGACTTGGCCCAGGCGCGGCGTTCGTTCGGCACCTTGCTGAGCGTCCGATCGCAGGTGAACGAGAACTGGCAGCCCGTGTTGCGGCTGGCGCCCTGATAGACGACGCCGCAGATGGTGTCGGGGTAGTTTTTCGAACCGACGCGGTTGAGGATCACCCGGGCCACCGCCTGCTGGCCGCGAGCCGACTCGCCGCGCGCCTCGAAATAGATGCCGATGGCCAGGCAGCGGCGCTCTTCCTCGAGCATGCGCGCCTTGACCTGCAACAGCGGCGTATCGACATCCATCGGCCGGCCATTGGCCGGCAGGATCAGGCTTGCCTGCTGGAATTCGGCATCGAGAAACGGCATCTCTTCACTGAAGGCACCGGCCAGATCGCGGCCATGGACCGGCGCGAAGGCCATCATCGGCGCATCATCGGCGCGGGCCTCGATCACGGGTGCGGGGGTGGTCATGGCGTTCAGCACGGTCGCCGATACGGCGCCCAGGCACACAACACCGAAAGCGGTGTAGGCAACCCCGGAAAAGACATGGCCCAGATCGAGCCAATCGAAGAGTCTACGCATCGTTCTCTAAACCGTCTGCTTTGTTGTTCATTCAGATCCCGGGACTGCGCCCCTCTTCGGAGGCTTCGGTCCGGTTCCGTTTCGGGAACCTTGCAAGATCCACGGACAGCACCGCTATACGTGCCAGAGCCCGATGCCGCTTCGACACCTGGGCAATTTCCTTACACACTCATCAGCCGACGGGAGTTAACACGGGCATTTCGGGGTCACAATGTCATAGTTGCCACATCGTTAGCGGAAACGCCTATGTCATTGTCAGAAAACGGGTTTTCAGGTGCGACAAATCGCACCGACGCATGCGTGCGCACATGTCCGATTCCATAATCGCGGTTAAGACAGGCATTCTAGCCGCGACTCAAAGCTTAACGAAACTGACGCAATTTCGTCACATTCGTTAATCTTCCGTACACGATTGAATCCCGAAACGGGACCGTCCGTTTACAGATCTTTCAGGCCGTGCTGCCTTCGGCGCCGGCCGTGGGGCCGGCGTGGAGAGCCGCCTGGGCGGCCGCGAGGCGGGCGATCGGCACCCGGTAGGGCGAGCAGGAGACATAGGTCAGGCCCACCTCCTCGCAAAAGCCGATCGAGGCCGGATCGCCGCCATGTTCGCCGCAGATGCCGAGCTTGATGTCGGGCCGCGCGGCGCGACCGCGCTCGGCCGCGATGCGCACCAGCTCCCCGACGCCCTCGCGGTCCAGCGAGACAAAGGGATCCTGCAGCAGAATCTTCTTGCCCAGATAGTCGTTCATGAACTGGGCGGCATCGTCGCGGCTGATACCGAAGGTGGTCTGTGTCAGATCATTGGTGCCGAAGGAAAAGAACTCGGCGGATTCGGCAATCTCGCGCGCCATCAGCGCCGCCCGCGGTAGTTCGATCATGGTGCCGACGTGATAGCGCAGGCTGACGCCCTGCTCCTTCTCGACCTCGGCCGCGACGGCAAGAATGCGCGCCTTCAGGAAGTCGAGCTCGGTCTTCATCGCGACCAGCGGAATCATGATTTCGGGGATCACCGGCGCGCCGGTTTCCTTTGCCGCCAGCAATGCGCCTTCGAAAATCGCGCGCGCCTGCATCTCGTAGATTTCCGGAAAGGAGATGCCGAGGCGGCAGCCGCGATGACCGAGCATCGGATTGGTTTCAGCCAGTTCGGCAAGACGCCGCACCAGCTTGTCGGCCGGCATGCCGGTGTCGGCCGATACCTGCGCGATCTCGGCCTCGCCTTTCGGCAGGAATTCATGCAGCGGCGGGTCGAGCAGGCGGATCGTGACCGGCAGGCCGTGCATGATCTCGAACAATTGCCGGAAATCGTCGCGCTGCATCGGCAGAATCCTGTCGAGCGGCGCGCGCCGACCCCTGGCATCGTCGGCCAGGATCATCTGGCGCACGGCGACGATGCGATCCTCGTCGAAGAACATGTGCTCGGTGCGGCACAGGCCGATCCCTTCGGCGCCGAACTTGCGCGCCGTTTCCGCGTCATGCGGCGTCTCTGCATTGGTGCGCACTTCCATGCGGCGATACTTGTCGGCCCAGCCCATCAGCGTGGCGAAATCGCCGGAGAGCTCGGGCTGCAATGTCGGGATTTCGCCCTTGAGGATCTGTCCGGTCGAACCATCGACCGTGATGATATCGCCCTTCTTCACGGTAACGCCCGCGGCGGTGAAGCTTTCCGACTTGTAGTCGATGCGGATCGTGCCGGCCCCCGACACGCAAGGCCGGCCCATGCCGCGCGCCACGACTGCGGCATGGCTCGTCATGCCGCCGCGCGTCGTCAGGATCGCGACGGCCGAATGCATGCCGTTGATGTCTTCCGGACTCGTCTCGACGCGCACCAGCACGACATTGCGGCCGATCTGACGCAGCGATGCCGCCTCCTCCGAATTGAACACGACTTCGCCCGAAGCCGCGCCGGGCGAAGCCGGCAGGCCGGTTGCCAGCACGTCGCGTGGCGCTTCCGGATCGAGTGTCGGATGCAGAAGCTGATCGAGCGAGGCGGGATCGACACGGGCAATCGCCGTCTTTTCCTCGATCAGTCCTTCGCCGACCATTTCGACAGCGATCTTCAACGCCGCCTTCGCCGTGCGCTTGCCGGCGCGGGTCTGCAGCATCCAGAGCTTGCCGTCCTGCACCGTGAACTCGACATCCTGCATGTCGGCATAATGCTTTTCGAGACGGTCGAAGACGGCGGCGAGTTCGGCAAAGGCCTTCGGCATCACCTCTTCCATCGAGGGCTTCTTGTCGTTGGCGGCGGCGCGCGCCTCTTTCGTCAGGCTTTGCGGCGTGCGGATGCCGGCCACCACATCCTCGCCCTGCGCATTGACCAGGAACTCGCCGTAATAGTCCTTGGCGCCTGTCGAGGGATTGCGCGTGAAGGCGACGCCGGTTGCCGAAGTCTCGCCCATATTGCCAAAGACCATGGCCTGGATGTTGACCGCGGTGCCCCAGCTTTCGGGAATGCCGTGCAGACGGCGATAGGTTTCGGCGCGGCGGTTGCGCCAGGAACCGAACACCGCCGAGATCGCTCCCCAGAGCTGTTCGTTGACGTCCTGCGGGAAGGGCCGCCCGAGCTCCTGCTCGACGCGCGCCTTGTAGAGCGTGACGATGCCCTTCCAGTCGTCGGCCGAAAGTTCCGTGTCGAGCGAAAATTCCTGCTCTTCCTTGAAATATTCGAGGATCTCCTCGAAATTGTGATGCTCGACGCCCAGCACCACGTCGGAATACATGGCGATGAAGCGGCGGTAGCTGTCATAGGCAAAGCGTTCGTCGCCGGAGCGCGCGGCCAGCCCCGCCGCCGTGTCGTCATTGAGGCCCAGATTCAGCACCGTGTCCATCATGCCCGGCATCGAGGCGCGGGCACCGGACCGCACCGAAACCAGCAGCGGGTTCTTCGCATCGCCGAAGGTCGCACCCATCACGCGGCCGATCTCGGCAACCGCCGCCTCGACCTGCGGCTTCAGGCTTTCCGGAAAGGCACGGTCGTTTTCATAGAAGGCGGTGCAGACTTCGGTGGTGATGGTGAAGCCCGGCGGAACCGGCAGGCCGATATTCGACATCTCGGCCAGATTGGCGCCCTTGCCGCCCAGCAGGTCGCGCAGGTTCGCGCCACCTTCCGCCTTGCCGTCGCCGAAGGAATAGACCCACTTCTTCTCTGTCATCGCACTTGCCTTTGTTGAGGCCATCGATGAGGGACTAGCCCTCGACCTTCGAGAAATCCGCGACCTCGTGCAGGGCCGCGCGAATCTGCGCCAGAAGCTTCAAACGGTTCGCGCGTGTGGCCGCGTCATCGGCGTTCACCGTGACCTTGTCGAAGAAGGAATCGACCGGTGCGCGCAATTTCGCCAGTGCCGACATGGCGGCGGCGAAATCCTCGCGCGCAATGGCATGCGTCGCCTCGGCACGGGCTTCCTCGATGCGGTCGAACAGCGCGCGCTCCTCGTCCTGCGTGAACAACGCCGGATCGGGCAGGCCGCCATAGGTCGCCTCGTCCTTCTTCTCCTCGATATTGAGGATGTTGTTGGCGCGCTTGTAGCCGGCCAGCAGGTTCGTGCCGTCCTCGGTACCGAGAAAATCCGACAGCGCCTCGACACGCTTGACGATCAGAACAAGATCGTCCTGGACCTGTCCCATCTCATTGAGCGCAAAGACCGCATCGACCAGATCGTGCCGCGCACCGCGATCACGCAGATAGACCTTCAGGCGATCGGCGAAAAAGACCAGCAGATCCGGCCCCTTCGCCTCGACCAGCGTCAGCAGATTGATGCGGATGCCGCTTTCGAGAACGATCCGGATGACCCCCAGCGCCGCGCGGCGCAGCGCAAAGGGATCCTTCGAGCCGGTCGGCTTTTCATCGATGGCCCAGAAGCCCCATAGCGTGTCGATCTTGTCGGCAAGCGCCACGACCCGGCCCAGCGGCGACGAAGGCACATTGTCGGCCGGTCCGAGCGGCGCATAATGTTCGGCAATGGCCTGCGCGATATCGTCGCCGAGGCCGTCATTGCGGGCGTAGTAGGCGCCCATCACACCCTGCAGTTCGGGAAACTCGCCGACCATGCCACTGGTCAGATCGGCCTTGGCGAGACGGCCGGCGCGTTCCGCCCTGTTCGGATCGACGCCCGGCACCAGCGTCGCCAGTTCGCGCGCGAGATCGGCAATCCGCTCGGCCTTCTGGCGCACGGTGCCAAGCCTTGCATGGAAGACAACCTCCTCCAGCTTCGGCAAGCGGCCTTCGAGCGTCTGGCGGCAATCCTGATCCCAGAGAAAACGGGCATCGGCGAAACGGGCGCGCAGCACGCGCTCATTGCCGTTGACGATGGCCCTGCCGCCGTCTTCCGCTTCGAGATTGGCGACGACGATGAAACGGTTGCTGAGATTTCCGGCCTTGTCGAGACAGGCAAAATATTTCTGGTTGGCACGCATGGTGCTGGTCAGCACTTCCTGCGGTACCGACATGAATTCATCGTCGATGCGGCCGATCAACGGCACCGGCCATTCGACCAGGCCGGCAACTTCATGGAGCAGCGCCTCGTCTTCCTTCAGCGTCAGGCCTTCGGCTTCGGCCAGCGCCTTTGCGCCCGCATGGATGAAATGCGCGCGCTTTTGCGGATCGAGCACGACCTTGGCGTCGAGCAGCTTCATTTCACAATCGGCGAAGTCCTTCACAGCGAAAGCATCGGGGGCCATGAAGCGGTGGCCGCGCGTCATGTTGCCGGATTTGATGCCGTCGATCTCGAAGGCGACCGTCTTGCCGCCGAGGATGCAGAGCACCGAATGCAAAGGCCGCACCCAGCGCAAGCTGCCGGCGCCCCAGCGCATCGATTTCGGCCAGGGGAAGGCGCGGATGACGGCGGGCACGATTTCGGCAATCAGCGCGGCGGTGTCGCGGCCCTTCTTCTCGGTAACGGCGACATAGAAGGCGCCCTTCTTGTCTTCCTGCACCGTTGCCTGATCGATGCTTGCGAGACCGGCCGCGCGCAAGAAGCCGTCGATCGCCTGTTGCGGCGCGCCGACTTTCGGGCCCTTGCGTTCCTCTTTCACATCCGGCGTCTTCTCGGGCAGGCCGTCGATCACCAGCGTCAGGCGCCGCGGCGTCGCGAAGGCGCGCGCGTTCTGTCCTTCGACACCTGCTTCCTTCAGCGCATCGGTCACGAGACGCACGAGGTCCTCCCCCGCGCGCTTCTGCATCCGCGCCGGAATTTCCTCGGAGAAGAGTTCGAGAAGAAGCTCGCTCATTCGGCGCCCCCGGCCGGCGTCTTCAGCCAGGCTTCGGCGCAGGCTTTCGCCAATGCACGGACACGGCCGATATAGGCCTGGCGCTCGGTGACCGAGATCACGCCGCGCGCATCGAGCAGGTTGAAATTATGGCTCGCCTTGATGACCTGGTCATAGGCCGGCAACGGCAGCGGCTTGTCGCGATCGAGCAGCGCGGCGCATTCCTTCTCCGCGTCCTCGAAATGGCGGAACAGCATTTCGGTGTTCGCCGCCTCGAAATTGTGCGCGGAATATTCGACCTCCGCCTGATGGAAGACGTCGCCATAGGTGACGCGGTCGGCACCCTCGGCTCCGTTGAAGTCGAGCTCATAGCCATTGTCGACGCCCTGAATATACATGGCGAGGCGTTCGAGACCGTAGGTCAGTTCGCCGGAAACGGGCGCGCAGTCGAAGCCGCCGACCTGCTGAAAATAAGTAAACTGCGACACTTCCATGCCGTCGCACCAGACTTCCCAGCCCAGTCCCCAGGCGCCGAGCGTCGGGCTTTCCCAGTCGTCCTCGACGAAGCGGATATCGTGGCTCTTCGCGTCGATGCCGAGTTCCCGGAGGCTCTCCAGATAAAGCTCCTGCAGATTGTCGGGGTTCGGCTTCAGGATCACCTGAAACTGGTAGTAATGCTGGAAACGGTTGGGGTTCTCGCCATAGCGCCCATCGGTCGGACGGCGCGAGGGCTGCACATAGGCCGCCTTCCAGGGCTTCGGTCCGAGCGCCCTCAGCGTGGTCGCCGGGTGAAACGTGCCTGCACCCATCGACATATCATAGGGCTGCAGGATCACGCAGCCCTGCCTGGCCCAGAAGGCCTGCAGCTTCAGGATCAGGGACTGGAAGGAATGGTCGGGCTTCGCCGTCATTTTGGCCTGTCGCGTGTCGCGCCTCGTGCCCCTTGCGGGCGGCGGGCGCCGCCGCTCAAAGGCGCGCGCAAGTTAGCCTTGGCCCCGGTGAGGGTCAAGCAAACGGACCGCCCGCGGCCTCAATGGACAACCGCCGGTCAAGTCACGGTAATCGCTAGAAAATCAGATGTCGCGGCGGCTGTGATCCGGGACATAGGTGCCGTCGCCCCGGTCGCGCAGCGTGCCAAGGTCGCGCGGTTCCACGCGCGTCCGCGACTGCGCGCGGGCAAAAGCCTGCCGCTGACGCTCGACCGAGCGCTGCAGCGCCCGATAGGCGGCATAGAAGGCCAGAATGAAAACGGCCGCGAAAACGATCTTGGTCATTGAATGGACCCTTTCGAATCCGCCGGGGAACGGCCCCGGCTGACAGCATTAAAGGCCAAAACGGCTCCAAAGGGAACGCCTCTCGGCCGCGGCAATCAGTCCGTCGGCCAGCCCCGCTCCCATTTCGGCGGCAAACCCGCCGCCGATGGCCGGAAAAGAGGCCCCGAGCCGGCTGGCAATGCCGCCGCCCGGCCGCCACCAGGGCACCCGCGCGACGACCAGGCGCAGTTTGACCTTGTCGCCATAGAGGTCGCGCATATGCGAGCGCAGATCGGCCAGGCCATCGACGAGGCCGCGCGACAGCGCGCCCGCGCCGGCCCAGAACTCGCCCGAAAAGATGGCCGGATCATCGGCTTTCAGGCGTTCGCCGCGCGCCTTCTTCACCAGTGCCTTGAAGTTCTCGTGAACTTCCTCCTGCAACGCCTTGAGGCGGGCCACCTCGTCGGGCTTTTCGGGCTGGAAAGGATCGAGCATCGCCTTGCTCTCGCCGGCCGTGTGCACACGGCGCTCGACGCCGAGCTTTTCGATCAGCCCGGTGAAGCCGAAGCCCGCCGAAACGACACCGATCGAACCGATGACGGAGCTTTCGTCGGCATAGATCTCGTCGGCCGCACAGGCGATCATGTAGCCACCCGACGCCGCCACATCCTCGGCGAAGGCATAGACCGGCAGACTCTTTTCTTCGGCCAGTTGCCGGATGCGCTTGTAGATCAGCGAGGATTGCACAGGCGAACCGCCGGGCGAGTTGATGACCAGCGCCACCGCCTTCGCATTCTTCATCGCGAACGCCGCCTCGAGCGCCGGCGCGACGGCCGCAAGGTTCAGGCCGCCACGGATCGGCTGACTCGGGCCGATGATGCCGGCCAGCCGCACCACGGCGACGACCGGCCGCGGCGCCCAGTCGGGCGCGACGCGTTTGCGGAGGGGAGCGGGAAGAAACGGCGCAACGAGGTTTTTCATGGTGTTCCAGATAGGGGCACTTTGCGGCAACAGCAAGGCTGTTTCAGCCTAGGCGGGCTGATCGAGGAGCAAGGCCTCACCACCGCGCAGAATCGCTTCGGCGCGCTCGGTGAAACGGCCATCGCGCCCATGCAGCACCAGGCCCGGACGGATCACGAGCGGCGCCTTCGAATCGCGCTGACCACGGACGATGATCCGCGACGCCGCCTTGCCGGCTGCGGGCCAGAGCGGGAAGATCTCGATACCACCGAGGTGCCCGGTCATGGTGGCCAGAAGTTCGGCCAGTGCATCGGCACGATGGATGAAGGTGACCGTGCCTTTGGGGCGCGCCATGGTGCAGCAGAAGCGTACCCAGTCATCGAGATCGGAGCCGAGGGTCAGATGGGCCTGTGCCTTTCCAGCATCGGGCGATGCGGGATTGCTCACGGGATCGTGATAGGGCGGGTTGGCGAAGACGTGATGCCAGCCATTGGGCTCAAGGCCCAGCGCCGCGAGGTCGCGCGGCGAGAGGCCGATATCGCCTTCGAGAATCGACACGCGCCCGGCCATGCCGTTGCGCTCGATATTTCTTCCGGCGAGTTCGACGAGTGTCGGCTGCAGCTCGAGCCCCGCAACCTCGATGCCGGGCACGCGCGCCGCAAGACAGAGGCTTGCAACGCCGACGCCGACGCCGGCTTCCAGCACGCGCTCGCCATCCCGCGCCGGCACCGAGGCTGCCAGCAGCACCGCGTCGAGCCCGGCGCGATAGCCCTTTCCGGGCTGCAGCAGTTTCAGCCGGTTGCCCAGAAAACCGTCGTCGGTGGTCGAAAGTTCGATCTCGTCTGCCGTGCTGCCGCTCATCCTTCCCGCCTTACTTCGTCGAGAATTCGCTGTGCCCTGTCGTAGTCCTCGTCGGCCACCATGATACGCTGGGGCAGGATGCCGAGCGAGCGTTGCATATGCGCATCCATGCCGAAGCTTTCGACGCCGGCCTCCGCCAGACGGTGTGTCAGATATGAAATAAGGACCTGGTCGCCGGTTCTGATCAGTTCTTTCATCTCGTCTCCGCTGCGATTTGCCTGCTTTGCGACAAATGGCCCCGGCACTTGCCGCTCCGCGGCCGTCAACCTATGCTCACCTCGGTGGCAGTATAACACATGCGGGGTCTGGAAATTCAGCCTGCGCACAGGTTTTTGAGGAGCGGATATTGGGCGTTGTTGTTCCCCTCGAGGAAGAGCGCGGGCGCGGCCAGAACGCCGTCAGGCAGCTTCAGGCGCTGGTGGCCCAGGACATGGAAGCCGTCGACGAATTCATCCGTGAGCGGATGGCCTCCGATGTACCCATGGTACCCGAGCTTGCCAGCCATCTGATCAATTCGGGCGGCAAGCGCCTGCGGCCCATGCTGACCATCGCCGCCTCCCGCATGTGCGGCTACACGGGCACCGATCACATCAAGCTGGCCGCGACCGTCGAGTTCATGCACACGGCAACGCTGCTGCATGACGACGTGGTCGACGAGAGCGACCTGCGGCGCGGCACCAAGACGGCGCGGATGCTCTGGGGCAATCAGGCCAGCGTTCTGGTCGGCGATTTCCTGCTCGGCCGCGCCTTCAAACTGATGGTCGAGACGAAATCGCTCCGGGCGCTCGAAATCCTTTCCAACGCAGCCTCGGTGATTGCCGAAGGCGAGGTCATGCAGCTTGCTGCCGCCAAGGACACCGGCACCACGGAAGACGCCTATCTGCGGGTCATCCAGGCCAAGACCGCCGCGTTATTCGCCGCGGCCACCGAAATCGGTGCGGTCATTGCCGGTCAGAACGGAAACGAAGCGGCGGCGCTCGAATCCTACGGCCGCAATCTCGGCATCGCCTTCCAGCTGGTCGACGATGCGCTCGACTATGGCGGCCGCGCAGCCGCGCTCGGCAAGAATGTCGGCGACGATTTCCGCGAGGGCAAGATCACCCTCCCCGTCGTTCTGGCCTATCGCCGCGGTTCGGCCGAGGAGCGCGGCTTCTGGCAGCGCACGCTGCAGAATGGCGAACGCAGCGACGGCGATCTCGAATCCGCGATCGAATTGATGCAGAAACACGATGCGCTGGCCGACACCATATTGCGGGCACGGCATTATGGCGCCATCGCCACCGATGCGCTGGCGATCTTCCCCGAGAGCGACTATCGCCAGTCGCTCACCGATCTGGTCGAGTTCTGCATCAATCGCAATCACTGACGCCGCAGGCAGCCGTCCACCAGCCGGTATGCGCCCGCGCGATCGCGGCGGCGGCCGCGGTGGCCGCCGTTTCCTCGGCATAGATGCCGAAACAGGTCGCGCCTGAACCCGACATGCGGGCCAGGCGGCAGCCGGCCGTCGATGCCAGTGCCTGCAATGCAGTCGCGATTTCCGGCTGCAGCCCGCAAGCCGGCTTTTCGAGATCGTTGGCTTCGGTGCCGAGCCATGCGACCAATTCGTCGAGCGCCGCAAAGGCCGGGACCGCCGGGGCGGCAGGCAGGCCTTCAAGGCTTGGTGCGGCGAGCGCGCGGAACACCTCGGCTGTCGACAGCGCCATGCCGGGATTGACCAGCACCAGATGGAAACGCGGCAGCGCCGCGAGACGGACGATTTTTTCGCCCGTGCCCCACATCATCGCCGGGCGTGCCTCGAGACAGACCGGCACATCGGCGCCGAGCGACGCCGCCATGCCGGCCAGCGCATCCCGGCCGGGATCGATGGCCCAGAGCCGCATCAGCGCGCGCATGGCCGCCGCCGCATCGGCCGAACCGCCGCCGATGCCCGAAGCGACAGGCAGATTCTTTTCCAGCACCAGCCTTGCGCCCGCTGTCACGCCCGTCTGCGCGCGCAGCAGACGCGCGGCCCGCAGCACCAGATTGTCGGCATCGCCGGCCAGCGCCGCCGCAAACGGGCCCTGCACGGCCAATGTCAGATCGTCCGCCGCTTCGGCAAGGAGGCGGTCGCCGCAAGACGCAAAAACGACAAGGCTCTGCAGTTCGTGATAGCCGTCACTGCGGCGCCCGGCGACGCGCAGGCTGAGATTGATCTTGGCGGGTGCGTCTTCGACAAACGGGCCGCGTGGTGCGCCGATCACGGTGTCAGGATCCCGCGGGGCCCGCCCCGGCTTCCTCGCGCTCGGCGCTTTCGGCCGCTTCGAGACCGAAATCGAGCTTGGTGCGCAGCAGCTTGATCCGCTTTTCCTCGGGCTTCATCGCCAGGGCGTGGTTCCACTGGAAGCGCGCCTCGATCCGGCGGCCGACCTTCCACAGGGCGTCGCCCAGATGCTCGTTGATGGTCGGATCGTCGGGCTGCAGTTCGACCGCGCGCTCGAGATACTTGACCGCCAGATCGTATTCGCCGAGCCGGTAGCGCGCCCAGCCGAGACTGTCGACGATGAAGCCGTCATTCGGCCGCCGTTCGACCGCCTTCTCGATCATCGCCAGCGCCTCTTCGAGACGGTGATGCTGTTCGACCCATGAATAGCCCAGATAGTTCAGCACCAGCGGATGATCGTCGGAGAGTTTCAGCGCAAGCGTCAGGTCCTTTTCGGCCTTGTCCCATTCGCCGAGGCGCTCGAAGCAGATGCCGCGCGCATAGTAAAGCGTCCAGTCGGCTTCCGACGGTGCGCCCGAAAGTGCGATGGCGCGCTTATATTCCGTCGCCGCCGCGGCATAGTTTTCCTTCGCGCGATGGATGTCGCCGATCGCCACCACCGGCTCGATGCTGTCGGGCTTCTCGCGCGCAAGGCGGCGCAGCACCGCGATGGCCTCCCCTTCGCGCTCCAGCCGGTTGAGCAGCATGGCGGTCTGGATGCGGGCATTCATGTAGAGCGGCGACTTGCGGTCGATCCGGCTGTAGGCGGCGATGGCGTCTTCCCAGCGCTTGCGGTTTTCGTAGGTGCCGGCCAGCAGCGAGCGGGCCATGTCGAAGTCCGGCCGCAGATAGAGCGCCAGATGAAGATAGACTTCCGCGAGATCGCTCGATGTATCCTGCATCAGCGCGCTGCCGAGACCGTAAAGCGCTTCGGCGGCGCCATCGGTTGCGCTGCGAACCTGGACCGGCAGCGCCTCGCCGCGCGCCAGAAGATCAAGGTAATCGCGCACGACGGGATGGTCGGGCGCAAAGGCCAGAAAGCCCTCCAGCGCCGCGCGTGCTTCGTCGCCGCGGCCCTGGCGCTGCAGGAAGCTCGCATAGGCCTCGACGACGCGCACGCTGCTGCCGCTGCTGGCATCCATCGCTTCGGCATAGGCTTCGCCGGCGCCGGCGGCATCGTCCAGCAGGTCCAGCATCAGCCCCTGATGATAGGAGCGGAACAGCGCGAAGGCGGTGCGGCCTTCGAAAGCGCCGATCTTTTCGAGCACCAGCGCCTTGTCGCGCTCGCCGGCCGCCGCCCAGGCCGATGTCAGCGTGCCGACAAGCGCGGTGAAGGGACCGGGCGCCGAGGCCGCGATCTGTTCGCGCGCGCCGGCGAAATCGCCGCTCTTCATGTCGGCCAGCGCCAGCGTCAGCCGCGCCATGCGCTGCCCGCTCTCGATCGCCGTCAAGCGCCCGGCCAGCCCGACCGCGCGGTCCATATCGCCGGCGGCCAGCGAAGCCATGAAGGCACGGTCGAGAATCAGCGGGTCGTCGGGCTCGCTGCGCAAGGCAACATCGTAGAACTCGGCCGCACGCTGCGGGTCGTTGACCGAGGCCGCATGACGGCCGGCCAGATAGGCGCCATAGGAGGTCTCGCCGCGTTTCGTCGCCGGCTCGCCGAAGGCACCGAGGCCGGCACAGCCGCCCAGCAGCGCCAGTGCCGCGGCCAGCGCGACACGCTTCAGCGCGTGGGCGCGGCGTCTTTCGCCGTTCGGTGCGATAGCTGTCGCGGCCATGGGGGCCTTGCCTCCGGAATTGCCATATGCGGACGCCGCAGCGGCGCCCGTCGCGATGCTACAGGAGCACGCATGCCGGATACAGGCATGTCGGGCGCTGCCGCTCACATATTCGGGTAATTCGGCCCGCCGGCGCCTTCCGGCACCGTCCAGTTGATGTTCTGCGCCGGATCCTTGATGTCGCAGGTCTTGCAGTGGACACAGTTCTGCGCGTTGATCTGGAAGCGCGGATTGGAGCCGTCGTCGTCGCGGATCACCTCGTAGACGCCGGCCGGGCAATAGCGCTGCGCCGGCTCGTCGTAATTCGGCAGGTTGTAGGCGATCGGGATGGCCGGGTCCTTCAGCTTCAGATGGACCGGCTGGTCCTCCTCGTGATTGGTCGCCGAGATGAAGACCGAGGAGAGCTTGTCGAAGGAGATCTTGCCGTCGGGCTTGGGGTAGGCGATCGGCTTGCACTGGCTCGCCTTCTTCAGCGCCTCGTGATCGGCCTTCTTGTGGCGCAGCGTGTAGGGCAGGCCGATGCCGAGATTGTTCATCCACATCTCGATGGCGCCGAAGCCGGTGCCGAGGAAGGTACCGAGGCGCGACAGCAGCGGCTTGACGTTGCGCACGCGCTTCAGGTCCTTGTAGACCGCGCTCTTCTCATAGGCCTGCGTATAGGCGGTCAGCTCGTCGGCCTGGCGGCCGTCCTTGACCGCCTCGAAGGCGGCTTCGGCGGCCATGATGCCGGTCAGCATCGCGTTGTGGCTGCCCTTGATGCGCGGCACGTTGACGAAACCGGCCGAGCAGCCGACCAGCGCGCCGCCGGGGAAGGTCAGCTTCGGCACCGACTGGAATCCACCCTCGGTGATGGCGCGCGCGCCATAGGCGATGCGCTTGCCGCCCTCGAAGGTGTCGACGATTGCCGGGTGATGCTTGAAGCGCTGGAACTCGTCGAAGGGCGAGAGATAGGGATTGCTGTAGTTGAGGTGGACGACGAAGCCGACCGAGACCAGATTGTCGCCGAAATGATAGAGGAAGGAGCCGCCGCCGGTCTTGTCGTCGAGCGGCCAGCCCAGCGTGTGCTGCACCAGCCCCTTGCGGTGCTTCGCCGGATCGACCTGCCACAATTCCTTGATGCCGATGCCGAATTTCTGCGGCTCGCAGCCCTCGTCGAGCTTGAACTTGCGGATCAGTTCCTTCGACAGCGAACCGCGCACGCCTTCGGCAAAGAAGGTGTATTTGCCGCGCAGCTCCATGCCGGCGGTGTAGCTGTCCTTGTGGCTGCCATCCCTGGCGACGCCCATGTCGCCGGTGACGACGCCGCGCACCGAACCGTCCTCGCCATAAAGCACTTCGGCGCCGGCAAAGCCCGGATAGATCTCGACGCCGAGGCCTTCGGCCTGTTCGGCCAGCCAGCGGCAGACATTGCCGAGGCTGACGATGTAGTTGCCGTGATTGTTCATCAGCGGCGGAAACAGGAAATTGGGGAAGCGCAGCGAACCGGCCGGGCCGAGATAGAGGAAGTGGTCGGCCGTCACTTCGGTGTCGATGGGCGCGCCCATCTCGCGCCAGTCCGGCAGCAGCGTGTCGAGACCGATCGGATCGATCACCGCGCCCGACAATATATGCGCGCCGACCTCGGAGCCCTTCTCGATCACGCAGACCGAAAGATCGAAATCCTCCGACGCCGCGAGCTGGCGCAGCCGGATCGCCGCCGACAGGCCGGCCGGGCCGCCGCCGACGATGACGACGTCATATTCCATATATTCGCGTTCGATCGCCTGCTCGCTCATTCAGCCTCTCCTCGTCCGGCCGCGCGCCCGTTTCCGGCGCGCCGGCCCGCGCAAAATCGGGGTCCGTTATGGTGCGGATGGCCCCGTTGGTCAATATATCGGGGTCTGCGCCGCGCAGCGCCCCGCCGGGCATGTTATTCTCGCCCGGACCGCCTGACGAAGGAGTGTAGGTGGCCTGCCGGGAGCGTCAAACCCGGGACCGGCCGCCCCTCAAGGAACCACGACGGAAGCCCGAAGAAAGTCATGAACCGATCCGGCCCATCTTCCCCGCTGACAGCTGACGAGGCGGCGGCGCTGCTTGCCTTTTTCGTCGAGGCCGGCGTGACGGAGGCGCTTTGCGAGGCGCCGGTCGACCGCTACATGCTGGACGAGACGGCCGCGCCGGTTGTGACCGCGCCCGCGCCTGACGCCGTGCCCGCCGGCGAGGCCCGCCGCGCGCCGCGCGCCGATCCGCGCGGTGCTGCGCCGACATTTCCGGCCGCGCCGTCCGCCCCGCCCCGCGTCGCGGCGCCGACCTCGCTGCCGCTCGACGATGCCGGGGCGGCCGAAAGCGCCCGCGCCATCGCCCAGGCCTGCACAACGCTCGACGCCTTGCGCGCCGCGCTTGAAGGTTTCGAGGGCTGCCCCTTGCGCTACACGGCCAAGAACCTGGTCTTTGCCGATGGCAATCCGGCAGCGCGGCTGATGCTGGTCGGCGAGGCGCCGGGCCGCGACGAGGATCTGCAGGGCCTGCCCTTTGTCGGCCGCGCCGGGCAATTGCTCGACCGGATGCTGGCCGCGATCGGCCTCGACCGCCAATCGGTCTATATCGTCAACACCCTGCCCTGGCGGCCGCCCGGCAACCGCACGCCGACGCCGGCCGAACATGCGGTCTGCATGCCCTTTGTCGAGCGCCATATCGAACTGGTCGCGCCCGACATGCTGCTGCTCCTGGGCGGCGTCTCGGCCAAGCAGCTGCTCGGCACCGAGACCGGCATCACCCGGATCCGCGGCAAGTGGTCGAGCTGCCGCATCGGCGGCCGCGACATCCCGGCCCTGCCGACGCTGCATCCGGCCTATCTGCTGCGCCAGCCGGCCCAGAAACGGCTGGCCTGGCGCGATCTGCAGGCGCTGAAGGCACGCCTCGACGCCCTGCCGCCGCGTTAACCCTGCGCGACATTTCTGCGGCGTTCCGGTTCCATTCCGGCACAGTTTGCTTGTCGGGCGGCGTTCGGCCGCTAAGATGCCCCGCATGAGCCATCGGGGGGTTTTCATCGCCATTGCGCCGGCGCGGCGCGGGAAGTTTGTGCGTTCGGTCCTGCTGACCGGGCTCACGGCGCTGCTGCTTGCCGCGATGACGGCCCTGCCGGTCCGTGCCGACAGCGGCACCACGCCCCAGGCGCGCATCTGGAGCCCCGAGATCCTTACCGGTGCCGACCGCGAGCTCTACCGCCAGATCTTCGCCGCCACCGAGCGCGGCCGCTTCCAGGAAGCCGACCGGCTGACGGCGCGGCTCAAGGACAAGCGCCTGATGGGCCATGTCCTCTACGTCAAATATATGGGCCCGCACTACACGACGCGCTATGCGGAATTGCGCGACTGGATGGCGGCATATCGCGATCATCCGGGCGCGGCCGATATCCACCGCCTTGCGCTGCGCAAGCGTCCGGCATCCGCCGCCCGGCCCGAACGGCCGGCCGCGCGGCAATGGCGCCAGGCCGCCCATGCGGTCTATGCGGTCGATGACGGCGAGAGCGATGTGCGCTCGCCGCGCTTTCGCGAAATCGATGCCACGGTGCGCCGCATGGTGCGCCAGGGCACGGCTGACAGCGCCCATGCCTGGCTGAAGCGCGGCAATGCGCGGGCCGCGCTGCGGCCGGCCGAATATGACAAGGTGCTGGAGCGCGTCGTCGCCTCATATTTCCTCGAAGGCGAGAACGACAAGGCCTATGTGCTGGCCAGCGAGATCCTCCGCAATCACGCCCGCCAGGTGCCGCGCGCCGACTGGTATGCCGGGCTTGCCGCCTGGCGCATGGAGAATTACGGCGCGGCGGCGCGGCATTTCGAGCGGCTGGCCCGTTCGCCGTCGGTCAACAACTGGACGCGGGCGGCCGGCGGCTTCTGGGCGGCGCGCGCCTTCCTGGCCGAAAGGCAGCCCGAAAACGTCGCGCCGATGCTGGAACTGGCGGCCGACACGGGCGCGACCTTCTACGGCCTGCTGGCCACCCGCCAGCTCGGCCGCACGCTGCGCATCGACTGGGTCGAACCGCGGCTCGACGCGGCGTCGTTCCGTGCGCTTGTCGCCAACGGACAGGTCGCGCGCGCGGTGGCGCTGTTCCAGATCGGCAAACGCGAGCTGGCCGGCGAGGAATTGCTGCGCGCCCATGCCCATGTCGATCCGGCGCTCGACCAGGCGTTGATCGCGCTGGCCAATGATTTCAGGCTGCCGGCCGTCGAACTCCAGGTCGCCAATGCGGCGCATCTGCCCGCGACCGGGCGCAAGGGCGGCCGGTTGTCGCTCAATGCCGGGCTCTTTCCGGTGCCCGACTACGCGCCGTCGAACGGCTACAAGGTCGACCGGGCGCTGCTGCTGGCCTTCATGCGGCAGGAAAGCAAGTTCCAGTCGGATGCGATGTCGCATGCCGGCGCGCGGGGGTTGATGCAGATCATGCCGGCGACCGCCAGCCACATCACGCAGGACCGGTCGCTGGCCGGCGGCAATCGCGACCGGCTGCTCGACCCGACCTTCAACGTGACGCTCGGGCAGGAATATCTGGCCGAGCTGATGGGCGCGGGCGAGCCCTATGGCAATCTCTTCATGCTGACGACTGCCTATAATGGCGGGCCCGGCAATCTCTCGCGCTGGCTCGCCAGCATCGACTTCAAGGGCGACCCGTTCCTCTTCATCGAGTCGATCCCGGCCGCCGAGACGCGCGGCTATATCGAACGTGTACTGACCAATTACTGGATCTACAGCGAACGCCTCGGCACCCCGGTCGATTCGCTGGATGCCTCGGCCGCCGGCACCTGGCCGGTCTATGAACAGGCAACGGCAAGCATCCGCTGACCCGCGCGACTCTTCGGGTTTTTTCCGCTATAGGAGGCGCTCACACGCTCCCGCGAAAGGCCTGCGCCATGCCCGGCATCGACGAGACCCGCGAATTCATCTCCCTCAATATCGCCCTGCTGACGGTGTCGGACAGCCGTACGCCCGAGACCGACACGTCGGGCGATGTGCTGGCCGAACGGATCGCAAAGGCCGGCCACAAGGTGGCGGCGCGACGCATCGTGCCGGACGACACGGTGCATATTCGCGGCCAGTTGATGTCCTGGATCGCCGATGAGGGGATCGACGCCGTCATCTCGACCGGCGGCACCGGCCTGACCGGCCGCGACGTGACGCCCGAGGCCTTCAAATCGGTCTATGACAAGGAGATCGAGGGCTTTTCGGCGCTGTTCCACCGCGTCAGCTACGACAAGATCGGCACCTCGACGATCCAGTCGCGCGCCACCGCCGGCGTCGCGGGCGGCACCTTCCTCTTCGCGCTGCCGGGCTCGCCCGGCGCCTGCAAGGACGGCTGGGACGAGATCCTCGTCCACCAGCTCGACCATCGCTACCGCCCCTGCAATTTCGTCGAGATCATGCCGCGGCTCGAGGAACACAAGAAGCGCAAGTGAGCGGCGGTTTTTGCCTGTTGTAAGCGTGGCGACCGCGTATCAGGATTTCCTTGCGGCGCGATTCGCCCGCGGCATCAGCGAGGGGACCCCCATGTTCAAGGAATTCCGCGATTTCGCCCTCAAGGGCAATGTGCTCGACATGGCCGTTGGCATCATCATCGGCGCCGCCTTCACCACCATCGTCAAGTCGCTGGTCGACGACATCATGATGCCGCCGATCGGCGCCTTGATGGGCGGCGTCGATTTCAGCGACTATTTCATCGCGCTGACGCTGGCCGAAAACGGCCCGGCGACGGTCGACGCGGCAAAGACGGCGGGCATTCCCGTCATCGCCTATGGCAAGTTCATCAACGCGCTGCTGCAGTTCTCGATCGTCGCCTTCGCGCTCTTTCTGGTCATCAAGCAGATGAATGCGCTCAAGGCCCGCATCGCCCGCGGCGAGGCGCCGGCACCCGCCGCCCCGCCGCGCCAGGAAGTGCTGCTGGAGGAAATCCGCGATGCGTTGAGGGCGAAGAACGGGTAGATGGATGACACAAGCAACAAACAAAATCCGTCATGACCCGGCTTGTCCGGGTCATCCACGTCTTTCTTTTCCTCTTTCACTTGCCGCCAAGACGTGGATGGCCCGCATAAAGCGGGCCATGACGGAATTGTGAAAACGGGGTGAGTGCAAACCCACCATCCCCTTTCACTCCTCCCGCCTCAGCACATAAAACACATAGGAATAATCTGCGCCGCAGCGCTCGAAGAGGGCGATTTCGGCCTCTTCCTGGTCGAGCACCGCCCTGGCCGCCGCGCCATAGGTCGCGCGCATTTCGGCGATCCGGACGCGCATCGGCGTGTAGTATTCCGTCCACCAGTCTTCTTGCGGCAGCGTGAAGGTGCCGATGATCTCGTAGCCGGTGCGTTCCGCCGCGGCGCTGTTTTCGGCCACCGTTCCCATTCCCGGATAGGCGTCGTTCCAGAAGGCCCTGGCCTCCGCCGCCGGCGCATCGGTCAGCCATGTGCATTCGGTGACCGCCACGAAGCCGCCCGGCTTCACGAGACGCCGCCAGAGCCGGAGCCCCGTCTCGAAGCCGACCAGATAGATCGCGCCTTCCGACCAGACGAGATCGAACTCCCCGTCATGGAAGGGCAGCGCCGCCATGTCGCCGCGCTTGATCGTCAGCCGGTCCTCGCCGATGCGCGCGCGCTCGGCGCGCGCCGCCAGCTTGTCGAGAAAAGGCTCGAAGAGATCGACCGCCGTCACATGGCCGCTTGTCAGCCGCAGCAGTTCGAATGTCGAGGCGCCCTGGCCGCAGCCGATATCGAGAAGGCGGGCATTTGCGGGCAGGCCCGGCAGCATCGCAAAGGCCCGCGCGGTCGAGGCCGCACTGCCCGGCCCGTTGCGCGGCAGGCCCAGCTGCAGATCGAGAAAGATCTTGAAGGGATCGAGGTCTTCGCTCATCGCGCGGCCTTCCACAGTCGGTAATCGGCGCCGGTATCGATATCGGCCAGCGTTTCGAGACGGGCGACGCCAAGCCCGGCCCGCGCCATGTTCGCCTCGGTATCGACCCGCGTCGTCGGGCTCGACCAGCGCACGCCCCCGAATATCTCGGCGATGCGCGGCCGCCGCTTCAACCCGATCAGCCAGTAGCCGCCATCCTCGGCCGGCCCGATGACGGCATCGTGATTGCCGAGCGCCGCAAAGGCGGAAGCGATATGCGCGCGCGTGATGCCCGGAATGTCGGCGCCGACAATCACCACCGGCCCCGGCGGCAGGTCGCGGAAAAGCCGGCCCATGCGGTGCCCGAGATCGCCCGGCCCTTGCGCGACGCGCGGCAGGTCGTCCGGCCACGGTCCCGGCTCATGCACGGCCCGGTCGGGCGAAAGCGCCAGCACCGTCTGCCAGCGCGGATCGTTCCCGACACGCCGGATCAGCCCGGCCGACGCCGTCCGGAAGAACCGCACCGCTTCCACGCCGCCGATATCGCGCGCCAGCCGCGTCTTGACGCGGCCGATCAGCGGCGCCTTGGCCATGATCACGAGTTGCGGTTCGAGGGACATCTGTGTGCAGATTTTCTCGATGAATGTGTTTCGTCCCACCCGCCCCTGGGGGGCGGGTCAAACGGCGCGGCTTTGGCTCTGCCAAAGGCGTGACGTTTGGGGCGGGGGCGCGGCGGGAATCCCGAGTACAATCGTGAGCGGCTTCGCTCGGGAGAGTCAGAGCCCCCGCCCCGAACGACCTGCGGTCGTTCGACCCTCCCCCCCTCCGCTTGTTCGCCTTGGCGGACAAGCCGCCAAGGATGGGAGGGTGGCGATGAACGGAACACCAGCACCCACCTCACCCGTACAACCTTGCGATCACCCGTGGCGGCACGCGCAGATAATAAAGCGCGAGGCAGCCGAGATTGCGCAGCGAGCGGGCGAGGAAGCCGTCCTTGAGATAGCGCGTCGGGCTGGTCACCGCGCGCGAACGCAGCATCACCAGGCGGCGCCGGCCGATGCGGCGCACGAGGTCGACATCTTCCATCAGCGGCAGGTCGCGAAAGCCGCCAAGGCGATCGTAGAGCCGCCGGTTGATCAGCAATCCCTGGTCGCCATAGGGCAGGCGCAGCAGCGCGCAGCGCAGCGCGACCATGGTTTCGAGAAAACGCGCCCAGCCCGAAAAATCGTCCAGCGCGAATTTGAACGCCGCCGCCATTTCATGGTCGCGGAAGCGGCCTTCCTCGATCTGCTCGAACAGCTTCTCGACCTCGGCGATCCACGAGGCTTCGAGCACCGTGTCGGCATGAAGAAACAGCAGCCAGTTGCCGCGTGCCGCGTCGGCGCCGGCCGCAAGCTGCGTGCCGCGCCCGCGCGGCGCCTCGACGAGTTTCGCGCCGGCCGCCTCGACGATCTCCATCGTCTCGTCCGAGGAGCCGCCATCGGCGACGATCACTTCCTGCACCAGCCCGCGCACGGCGGCCGTCACCAGTGGCGCCAGCGTCCGCGTCAGGGTCTTCTCGGCATTGAGGGTCGGGATCACCACGCTCAGCATGGCGCGCAACATAGCGGGCGGGCGGGGTTTTTCAAAATTGGCGGCCGCAATCGCCGCGCATCGTCACCGCGGTCTGATCTCCGTCCCGAGGCCTGCGGTGATGAAGACGGCGCTTGCCGTCTCCTCGATATCGGCGGTGTGCCAGACGCCCGGCGGATTGATTGCATACTGGCCGGCGTCGAGCGTCACCTTCGTCACGCCCTGCGGCGTCTCCTGATGCAGCACCATCCGCCCCGCGACGCAGAGCACCACCTCCGCGCCTTTCGGATGCATCTCCCAACTGTCCCAGGGTTTGGTGAATCTATGCAACGAAACGAGGCGGCCCTCGGCACCGTCTGCTTCGTGGCGCGCGCCATAGGCTTCATACCAGCCCATGTCGCCGGTGAAGTCCGGTTCGACCGTCGCCGTCGCGCCGCGGCCGAGATGGACCGGATTTTTCGCCATCTCACGGACGCTCATCATCGCCTCCTGATCTGCTGCCGGTTTGCCGCCGTCAGCCTAGCAATCATGCGCGCGGTCAACAATGTTCTTGTTATGTTCCTGCAACCTGCTATGTTTCTTCCATGAGTTCGAGTCACGAATCAGTGCGCTCCGGTCGCCCCGCCCCTGCCCCCGCCAATTCCCCGATTGGCCCCGTGGCGGCAAGCGGCCCGGATGCACGGACCCGGTCCCCGTCCCCCGCGGGGTCCCCCTCGTACCCCCCGAGGGTCCGTGCCACCCCTCTGCCCGAGAACGGCCGCCGCGGCCGGGGCGCATTGACAAATAGCAGCGGCCGCTTCGAGCGCCGTGCCCGCGAGCCGCTCGACGACGGCTGGGGCGGGCTCGACGCACCGGCGCCGCTGAAAACCGAGGTGACGTCCGAAACGGCGCGCGCGGTGCTGACGCGCAATTCCTCGCCCGATCTTCCCTTCGACCGCTCGATCAATCCCTATCGCGGCTGCGAGCATGGCTGCGTCTACTGCTTCGCGCGGCCGACGCACGCCTATATGGGCCTCTCGCCCGGCCTCGATTTCGAGAGCCGCCTGTTTGCCAAGCCCAATGCCGCCGCCTTGCTCGAAAAGGAACTGGCGCGGCCGAATTACGAACCGGCGCCGATCGCGCTCGGCACCAACACCGACCCCTATCAGCCGATCGAGCAGCGCTACCGCATCACGCGCAGCCTGCTCGAAGTCCTGTCGGCCTACAACCACCCCGTCACCATCGTCACCAAGTCGGCCCGCGTCACCCGCGACCTCGACATTCTTGCCGCGATGGCGGAACGCAATCTCGTCAAGGTCTATCTCTCGATCACGACGCTCGACGCCAGGCTCGCCCGGACGATGGAGCCGCGCGCCTCGACGCCGTCGCGCCGCATGGAAGCGATCTCGATGCTGGCGCAGGCGGGCGTGCCCACCGGCGTCATGGTCGCACCCGTCATCCCGGCACTGACCGACAGCGAGATGGAAAAGATCCTGACCGGTGCCGCCTATGCCGGCGCAACGGAAGCCGGCTACATCCTGCTGCGCCTGCCGCTCGAAATCAGGGATCTCTTCCGCGAATGGCTCGAGGCCAACAAGCCCGACGCCGCCGCCCATGTCATCTCGCTGATCCGCCAGATGCGCGGCGGCAAGGATTACGACGCCCAATGGGGCAAGCGCATGCGCGGCGACGGCCCCTATGCCTGGCAACTCGCCCGCCGCTTCGAACTCGCCACGAAGAAACTCGGCCTCGCCAGAAAAAGCGGGGAGCTCGACAGCACCCGCTTCCTCGTCCCCGGCCGCGGCAAACAACTGGCTTTGCTCTAGGGAAGAAAGGTTTTTTCACGCGGAGACGCGGAGGCGCGGAGAAGAAATATAGAAGTTACGAAGGCTTTCGTTCGCCATGCTGGCGTCGAGACAAGTTCAATTGTTGCGCCTTCGGCGGCGCAGCCGCCATCAATATCCGGCCATGACAATCCACATATGGATGTTTTCTACCTACTTCCTCTTCTCCGCGCCTCCGCGTCTCCGCGTGCCAAAAACGACCTCGGCCACAGATTCAGATGTGAAAGAGATGACAACCCGGATCCGAGAGCTTGATGAGGTGACCGGCGAGATCGTCGACGCAGCCTACAAGCTGCACAAAGGTCTTGGTCCCGGTCTGCTGGAATCTGTCTATGAGGCGGTGCTCGAAAAGGACCTTTGTCGTCGCGGTCTGTCCGTGGAGCGGCAGAAAGCCGTATCGTTTGAATATGATGGTATGCGTTTCACCGACGGCTTCCGGATCGATTTGCTTGTCGATGCATGTGTCGTGGTTGAGATCAAGTCCGTCGAGAATTTGTCACCGGTTCATACAAAGCAAGTCCTGACCTATCTACGACTTCTCGATCTTCCGGTAGGACTCTTGGTCAATTTCGGCGCCCCTACATTGAAAGAGGGCGTGCGCCGGATCGTCAACGATCTCTCGCCATCCGCCGCATCGCGGCTCCGCGTGAACCGGAGGGCGGTCTAGCTTTGCCGCTGGTTTGGCGGCACACTGCGCGCCATGCCGCGCCCGCCGAAACAGCCGCTTCCCGATTTCCGCTTCGAGCGCGAGGCAGGTGCGCCCTTGCGGCTTGTCTGCGGCGTCGACGAGGCCGGGCGCGGGCCCTGGGCGGGGCCGGTGATTGCGGCGGCCGTCATTCTCGATCCCGGCAACATTCCGCCCGGGCTGAACGATTCGAAGAAGCTCGACGCGGCGCGCCGCGAGGCGCTCTACGCCAGCCTCCAGGCATCGGCGCGGATCGGCCTCGGCGAGGCCAGCGTCGCCGAGATCGACCACCTCAACATCCTGCAGGCAACCATGCTCGCCATGTCGCGCGCCGTCGCCGCGCTCGATGCCGCGCCCGCCTTCGCCCTGATCGACGGCAACCGCCTGCCCGATCTTTCCTGCCCGGCGCGGGCCATCGTCAAGGGCGATGCGCTGTCGCTTTCGGTCGCCGCCGCCTCGATCGTGGCCAAGACCGTCCGTGACCGGATCATGTGCCAGCTTGCCGCCAACCACCCCGGCTATGGCTTCGAGCGCCACAAGGGCTATGGCACCGCCATGCACCGCGACGCGCTTTCGCGCCTCGGACCCTCGCCGGCGCATCGCCGCTCCTTCGCGCCGATACGCAAGATGTTGAGTCCGGCCGCCTGAGGGGGACTCGATCTTGTGTGCCGCGAATCCGTTAACCTCTTGATTCAAAAAGATTATTGACCGCGATTCCGCGCCGACTCATCATGCCCCCCAATCCGGCACGGGAACCGGAAGCCAAAGTCAGTAACAGGGGTCGTTCAGTGGGGCGCGTCAACAGCAAGGCCGGCAATCCGGCCGAAACCATCATTCAGGGCGATTGCATCGAGGCGATGAATGCGCTTCCGGCAAAGTCAGTCGATCTCGTCTTCGCCGACCCGCCCTACAATCTGCAGCTCGGCGGCGAGTTGACGCGGCCCGACCAGTCCAGGGTCGACGCCGTCAATGACGACTGGGACAAGTTCGCCAGCTTCCAGGTCTATGACGAATTCACGCGCAACTGGATGACGGCGGCGCGGCGCGTGTTGAAGGACACCGGCGCGATCTGGGTCATCGGCTCCTATCACAACATCTTCCGCGTCGGCGCGACGATGCAGGATCTCGGCTTCTGGATCATGAACGACGTCGTCTGGCGCAAGTCGAACCCGATGCCCAATTTCCGCGGCACGCGCTTCACCAATGCGCATGAGACGCTGATCTGGGCGACGCGCGATGCGGAGCAGAAGAAATACACCTTCAACTACGACGCGATGAAGGCGCTCAACGACGATCTGCAGATGCGCTCCGACTGGCTCTTGCCGCTCTGCACCGGCGGCGAACGCCTGAAGGATGGCGATGGCGGCAAGGCGCATCCGACGCAGAAGCCGGAATCGCTGCTGCACCGGGTGCTGCTGGCGACCACCAATGCCGGCGACACCGTGCTCGATCCCTTTTTCGGCACCGGCACCACCGGCGCCGTCGCCAAGAAGCTCGGCCGCAACTTCATCGGCATCGAACGCGAGGCACGCTACATCAAGGTCGCGCGCGAACGGCTGCGCCTGATCAAGACCGGCGCCCCCGACGACCTCAAGGTCACGACATCGAAGAAGGCGGAAGTCCGCGTGCCCTTCGGCACCATCGTCGAACGCGGATTGCTCGAACCCGGCGCCGTGCTCACCGATCCCGGCCGCCGCCACGCCGCGCGCGTCCGTGCCGACGGCTCGATCGTCTGCCGCGACGCCTCGGGCTCGATCCACAAGATCGGCGCCCATGTGCAGGGCCTCGATGCCTGCAACGGCTGGACCTTCTGGCACTTCAAGACCGACGGCAAGCTGAAGCCCATCGACATATTGCGGCAGAAGGTGCGCGCCGAGATGGGCGAGGGGTGATTGCTCCTTGGGCGGAGCGTTCTGAATTACCCCACCCTCCCCAAGGGGAGGGTCGAAATTTACGAGCGGAGCGAAGGAAATTTCGGGGCGGGGGCACGGCGGCTCGTCGCGGCGCGCCGTTTCCGGTCTCCTGCCCACCCCCGCCCCAAACGGCTTTCAGCCGTTTGACCCTCCCCGAGGGGAGGGTGGGAAGAGATGTACACTGAATAATTTCACCGTTTCGCGAAGAGCGCCCCCGTTTCCGGCATCGCATGCATCGCGACCTTGCGCATCACGGTCGGCAGCGCCTCGGCATGGAGTTCCGCGAGCGGCACCCAGCGCCCGTCGCCCCCGGGGACAAGTTTTTTTCGCGTCGCGGCGGCCAGCACGACCAGTTCGAGATCGAAATGGGTGAAGCTGTGGGTGACAAAACCGGGGATAAGTCGCCAGTCGGCCGCGACCGGCGCCCAGGGATAAAGTGCGGCCAGATCCTTTTGTGACAGTTTTGTGACAGTTCCGTGACAGAGGGGGGGTACCCAGTCGGTGCCCGGTGCCTCCATCATGCCGCCGAGCAGCCCCTTTTCGGGCCGGCGGCGCAGCCAGACATGGCCGTTGCGGGTCAGCCAGAAGCAGGCGCCGGTCCGCTTCGGCTTCGGTTTTTTCGCTGCCCGGCCGGGCCGCAAACCTTCCGTCCCGCGCACCCGCGCATCGCACAAGTCATTGATCGGACAGCGATTACAGGCCGGGGCCCGCGGCGTGCAGAGGGTCGCGCCGAGGTCCATCATCGCTTGCGCGAAGTCGCCGGCGCGCTTCTGCGGTGTCAGCGTGTCGGCGCATTCGCGGATCTCGGGCTTGGCTTTCGGCAGCGGCGTTTCGATGTCGAAGAGGCGCGCCACCACGCGTTCGACATTGCCGTCGACGACTGTCGCGCGCCGGCCGAAGGCGATGGCAGCGATCGCGGCGGCCGTGTAGGGGCCGATGCCGGGGAGCCGCTCAAGCCCTTCTGTTTCCTCGGGAAATTTTCCTCCGTATTCGGAGGATATGGTGCGGGCGCAGGCATGCATGTTGCGCGCGCGGGCATAGTAGCCGAGCCCCGCCCAGGCCTTCATCACCTCTTCCTGCGGCGCTGCCGCCAGCGCCTCGACCGTCGGCCAGCGCTGCAGAAAGCCCGTAAAATAAGGCCCGACGGTTGCCACCGTCGTCTGCTGCAGCATGATTTCCGACAGCCAGACGCGGTAGGGATCGGCGCGCTCACCCTTGCGCGCACGCCAGGGCAGCACCCGCGCATGGGCATCGTACCAGGCCAGCAACTTGCGCGAGGCGGCTGATTTTTCCCTTGTTTTCGGGGCTTTTTTCACGGTTCGCGTCATGCCTCAGTCATCGCGCGGAATGGCCCTGCCCGTCAATTCGCGCGCGCGGCGATTTCGAGTCACAATGCGCGCATGAACGGCATCCTCGGTCATCGCGTCGCCTCGCGGCGCTACAATCCTGCGCCTGTCGGCGCGCGGGTCGGTGCGGTCGCGCGCGCCGCCTTTGCCAAACGCGGCTTCTCGGAAGCGCATGTGCTGGCGCATTGGCCGGAGATTGCAGGGGCCCAGCTTGCCGAATATTCGTCGCCTGAAAAGCTCGTATTTCCAAGGGCTTCCGGTGACGACGCCGGGCGCGGCCGGCGCGGCGGCGCGACGCTGGTGGTGCGTGTCGACGGTCCCGTCGCCGTCGAGATCCGGCATCTCGAGCCGCAGATCATTGAGCGCATCAACGCCTATTACGGCCACAGCGCCGTTGCGCGTCTGAAGCTGGTGCAGGGCCCGCTGCCCGCCAAGCGCCGGCCGCGTCTGCGGCGGCTGCGGCCGCTGAGCGGAAGCGAGCGCGCGGCGCTTGCGCAAGAGCTTGAAAAGATTGAGGAACCGGCGCTGAAAGAGGCGCTGAGAAAGCTCGGCGAGCGGGTGGTCGGCGCGGGCCCCGTCCGCTGAGACATCCGAGTCGCGATTCTCGTGCCGAGGCAACAAAAAGGATTGGTTGAGGGCCTGTGCCCTCGCGGCCATAATGCCTCAACATCTAGTGGGAACCAGTCATCGTGAATCAAAATAGAGCCCTTCTGGCCGGCGGCGCCGCACTTATCCTCGTGCTGGCAATTGGCGGTTATTTTCTCTTCGGCACCTCGAACGGCAATGGCGCGGGCGGGTCCGTCGACCGCTCGGCCTTCGAACGGGAACTGATGGTGCCGGGTCCGCTTGGCGACATGACGATGGGCGATCCCGATGCGCCGGTCACCGTCATCGACTACGCCTCGCTGACTTGCGCGCATTGCGCCAGCTTCGAGGTCAACACGATGCCGCTCCTGAAGGAGCACTACATCGAAACCGGGAAGGTCTATTACATCCTGCGCGACTTCCCCTTCGATCCGATCGCAACCGCCGCCTTCATGCTGTCGCATTGCGCGGGGCCGGAGCGCTATTTCGGTTTTGTCGGCGTGCTGTTCCGTCAGCAGCAGAACTGGGCCTTCACGCAGACGCCGATGGAAGATCTGAAAACGCTGGCGCGACAGGGCGGTTTTTCCGACGAGAGTTTCGATGCCTGCATGAAGGATCAGAAGATCTTCGATCATGTGAAGGAAGTGGCGCTGCGCGGCGCCAAGACATTCAACGTTCGTTCCACGCCGACCTTCTTCATCAACGGCGAAAAGGTCGAAGGCGCGCTGCCCTGGAGCGAGTTCGAACCGCTGATCCAGAAGGCATTGGCGGGCCAGGACATCACCTCGGCCGCGCCGCCGGCCGGACCGTCGACGCCGGCCGAAGAATAGCTGTCAGACCTGCTTTTTTGAAGAACGCGACAACGCCAGAGATCGAGTGACAACGTGAAATTCAATCGCCTTCGCCTTTCGGGTTTCAAATCCTTCGTCGATCCGACCGACCTCATCATCGAGCCGGGCCTGACCGGCGTGGTCGGGCCGAATGGCTGCGGCAAGTCAAACCTGCTCGAAGCGATGCGCTGGGTGATGGGCGAGAATTCGTTCAAGAACATGCGCGGTTCGGGCATGGAAGACGTGATTTTCGCCGGCACCGCGGGCCGGCCCGCGCGCAACCACGCCGAGGTCGTTCTCTACATCGACAATGGCGACCGGACGGCGCCGCCCGCCTATAACGACAGCGATGTCATCGAGGTCTCGCGCCGCATCGAGCGCGACCAGGGCTCGACCTATCGCGTCAATGGCCGCGAGGTCCGCGCCCGCGATGTGCAACTGCTGTTCGCCGACGCATCGACCGGCGCGCATTCGCCGGCGCTGGTGCGACAGGGCCAGATCGCACAGCTGATTTCATCGAAGCCGATCAATCGCCGCCGCATTCTCGAAGAGGCGGCCGGCATTACCGGCCTCTATACGCGCCGGCATGAGGCGGAACTTCGGCTGAAGGCCGCCGAAACCAACCTCACCCGTCTCGACGACGTGGTGGCGCAGCTTGAATCGCAGCTGGCCAGCCTCAAGCGGCAGGCGCGGCAGGCCGTACGCTACCGCAATCTTTCGGGCCAGGTGCGCGAGACCGAGGCAATCCTGCTGCATCTCAAATGGACCCATGCCGTCGAATTGCTGGCGCATGAGGAAGAGCGGCTGGCCGCAACCGATATTCGCGTGACCGAACTGACGCGCGAGGCGGCGGCGGCTTCCACCATGGAAGCGCAGGCCGCCGAGGCCCTGCCCCCGCTGCGCGAGGCCGAGGCCGTCGCCGCCGCGCGGCTGCACCGCCTGACCGTCGAGCGCGACAGCCTCGATGCCGAGGAGTCCCGCGCCCGCGAACAGGCCGAGCGTCTGACGGCGCGGCTGCAGCAGATTGCGCAGGATCTGGCACGCGAGCGCGATCTGATCGAGGATACGCGCGCGGCGATTGCGCGGCTCGACGAAGAAGCCGCCACCCTGCGCGCGGCGGATGAAGGACAGACCGAAGCCCAGAGTGAAGCCGCAACCCGGGTCGAGGAAACGCGCGGTCGCCTCGAGACGCATGAACAGGAACTCGATCAGCTCAATCAGGAGATTGCGCGCCTCTCGGCCGAACGCAACAGCCTTGTGCGGACAATCGACACAGGCCGTCAGCGCATCGAGAAGCTGGAGCGCCAGCTCGCCGAGATCGTCCGCGAGCGCGAAACGCTGGCCGATGCCGAGGAAAAGAAGGCACAGATTGCACTGCAATCGGCCGAGCTCGATGCGTCGGCGCTTCGGGTGGAAGAAGCCGAGCGCATGGCTCTCGAAGCCGAGGAAGCGCGGCGTATCGCGCAGGATGCCGAAAAGGCCGCGCGCGAACCGCTTCAGGTCGCCGAACGCACAGCCGGCGACCTGACCGCCGAGGCGAAGACACTGACCGAGCTGCTGTCGGTCGGCGAAAGCGACCTCTGGCCGCCGATGATCGACGCGGTGACCGTCGAACATGGCTACGAAACGGCACTCGGCGCGGCAATGGGTGACGACCTTGCGGTACCCGGCGATCAGGCGGCGCCCATCCATTGGGATGCGCTGCCACCCTTCGAAACCGCGCCGGAACTGCCCGACGGCGCGACGCCGCTTGCCTATTTCGTGCAAGGCCCGGCCGCTCTTTCGCGCCGCCTGTCGCAGATTGGCATCGTCGTCTCGTCCGAAGACGGCAAGCGTCTGCAGACGCTACTGAAGCCTGGTCAGCGTCTGGTGACACGCGATGGTGCGCTCTGGCGCTGGGACGGCTACACGGCGGCGGCCGATGCACCGACCGCGTCGGCGCGCCGGCTCGAACAGCGTAACCGCCTTGCCGATCTCGAAGCCGAGCTTGCTTCTGCGCGCGAAAACGCAAGGATTGTGCGGGCAGCGTTCGATGCGGCGCATGTGGCCGCAGAAGAGGCGGCGATGCGCGAACAGCAGCAACGCCAGGCGCTGCGCGAGGCGCAAGCCACGCATAATCATATCCGCGAAACGCTGACGGCAGCCGAGCGCGCCGCCTCGGCACAATTGTCGCGCCTGGCCTCGTTGAGTGAGTCCGAGGAACGCCTGACGGGCGATCGCGTCGAAGCATATCGCGCCCTTGAAGAGGCGGAGATCGCACTCCAGAACCTGAAGCCCGACGAGGAACTGCGCCAGCGCGCCAGCGCACTGCGTGATCTCGTCGCGTCGCTGCGGCTCGAACTGTCGGAAGCCCGCGCGCAGCACGAAGGACTTCGGCGCGAGGCCGAAGCGCGGATGCGCCGTCTCGGCGTCATTGCCGAGGAGAGCGCCGCGTGGCAGTCGCGGGCGGGCAATGCCGGCCAGCAGATCGAGACGCTGGAAGCACGCCGCATCGAGGCCGAGGCCGAGCTGAAGACGCTCGAGAATGTGCCGGCGCAGATCGAGGAAAAACGACATGCGCTGATGAGCCATATCGGCGAAGCCGAGACGGCGCGCGGAGAGGCCGCCGACGCGCTGGCAAATGCCGAGAAGTTGCTGTCCGAAACGACCAAGCACGCCCGGGACGTGCAATCCCATCTCGGCGAGACACGCGAGGAGCGCGCCCGCATTGACGGCCTGGTCGACGGTGCGCGGGAGCGGCGGCGCGAGGCTGAAGAGCGTGTGCGGGAGGTGCTGGAGTGCGCGCCTGAAGAAGCTCTAGCACAGGCCAATCTCGCCGAGGGCGCAGTCTTGCCGGACCTCGAACAGATCGATGCCAAGCTCGAGCGCCTGAAGCGCGAACGCGAAAGCCTCGGCGGCGTCAATCTGCGCGCCGAGGAAGAAGCGCGCGAACTGACAGAACAGCTCGAAACGATGACCGGCGAACGCGAAGATCTCGTCAGCGCGATCGCCAAGCTCCGGCAGGGAATCGGCAGCCTCAATCGCGAAGGCCGCGAACGAATGCTCGAAGCCTTCGAGAAGGTCAACGCCAATTTCTCACGTCTCTTCACGCATCTTTTCGGTGGCGGCGAAGCGCATCTGAAGCTGACCGAATCAGACGATCCGCTGGAAGCCGGTCTTGAGATCTTCGCGCGCCCGCCGGGCAAGCGGCTGCAGGTCATGTCGCTGCTGTCGGGTGGCGAGCAGGCATTGACAGCGATGTCGCTGATTTTCGCCGTGTTCCTGACCAACCCGTCGCCGATCTGCGTGCTGGACGAAGTGGACGCACCGCTGGACGATGCCAATGTCGAGCGGTTCTGCGACCTGATGGACGAGATGACACGGACGACCGACACGCGGTTCCTGATCATCACCCATCACGCACTCACCATGGCGCGCATGAACCGGCTGTTCGGAGTCACCATGCAGGAGCGCGGCGTCTCGACCCTGGTGTCAGTCGATCTCGATGTCGCCGAGAAAATACGCGAAGCATCCTGATCGTACCGGACCCGATTTCCGCAAGGGAAAGGCCTCCTTTCAGGAGGCCTTTTTCGTCTGTGCGGGAGACTCGTTTCACGTCCGTAGCGAGGCCGAATGCCGCAGTCGCGAAATGCGCCAGATTTCCCTTTTGTTACAACAGCTTAATTGCCTATCGGCGGTTCTTGACAGTACCAGACCCTGCAAGTAGGGTGCGCGCGGCTTGAGGCAGGGTTCTGCAGTTGTGACGGAGCTTTTTCGCGGGGAGCACGGAGTTTTGGCGGACCCTGAGGACGGCAAAATTCCCGACACTTCCGGCGCGGACATGGGGCGCAATTCCGATCTTGCGGATTTCGGCGCAAGGCTGCGAAAGACACAGCAGGCCCGCCTGAAGCCCACGTCCGGCAGAAGCCGGGGCACGGCCATGGGAATCGCTTTCCGGCTGGTCACCGAACTGGTGGCCGGTGTTTTCGTAGGAGCGGCGATCGGCTGGGTTCTCGACAGCTGGCTGGGCACGCGGCCCTGGTTTCTGCTGGTGTTCTTCTTCATCGGCGTTGCTGCGGGCATCTTGAATGTTTACCGGGCGGCGCGGCAGATCACGGCGGCAGCCGAACGGGACGCAGGCGGCGATCAACAGGGCTGAGGCCCATCCGACACAAGGGCGGCAAGCGTGGCGACAGAAAACGCAGAACATGGCGGCGGCGGCTTCGCCATCGACCCGATGCATCAGTTCGAGATCAAGACGCTTTTTCCGATGCAGTTCGGGAATATCGATGCGTCCTTCACCAATTCCTCGCTTTTCATGGTTCTTGCCGTGACCGTTGTGACAGGGCTCATGCTCACCGGCATCAACCGGCGCGCCATGGTGCCGGGCCGGCTGCAGTCGATCGTCGAGTTGTCCTACGAATTCATCGCCAACATGCTGCGCGACAACGTGGGAACGGCAGGATTGCGGTTCTTTCCCCTCGTGTTCTCGCTCTTCATGTTCATCCTGGCCTGCAACCTTCTGGGCATGGTCCCCTATTCCTTCACCGTGACCAGCCACATCATCGTCACCTTTGCGCTGGCCTTCTTCATCTTCATCGGCGTGACGATCCTCGGCTTCGCGGTGCACGGCCTCGGCTATCTCAAATTCTTCGTACCGCACGGCGTACCAGTCTATCTGCTGCCGCTGGTGGTGCCGATCGAGGTCGTCTCCTATCTGACGCGCCCGATCAGCCTGTCGGTTCGTCTTTTTGCCAACATGATGGCGGGACATACCGTGCTGAAGGTGTTTGCGGGCTTCGTGATCGCGCTTGGTGCGTTCGGTGTTGCCCCTGGCATCGTGCCGCTGGTCTTCATGGTCGGGCTCACCGGCCTCGAAGTGCTGGTTGCCGCACTGCAGGCCTATGTGTTCGCGATCCTGACCTGCATCTATCTCAACGACGCCTTGCATATGCACTGAGGCGCCGGCCCAAACGGGGCGAAAACCCCATCAATCAACCGCAACGGGGCGCGACCCGCACCCCTTACGACAACGGAGACTGAAGACCATGGAAGCAGAAGCTGCAAAGCTCATCGGTGCGGGTATCGCCTGTATCGCTCTTGCCGGCGCCGGCGTCGGCATCGGCACGATTTTCGGCAACTACCTGGCGGGCGCCCTGCGCAACCCCGCCGCGGCACAGGGCCAGTTCGGCAACGCACTGCTCGGCTTCGCGCTTGCCGAAGCGACGGGTCTGTTCGGCCTCGCCGTCGCGTTCCTGATCCTCTTCGCGTTCTGATCGACGCAGACGCTCAAGTGTTCCGGCGCCGCACAATGAGGCGGCGCCGGCAATCGCTTTCGGGAGAAGCGGCATGCCGCAATTAGCATTCGAAACCTTTGTGCCGCAGCTGGTCTGGCTCGTCATCACCTTCGGATTCCTCTATCTGATGATGGCGCGTGTGGCGTTGCCGCGTATTGCGACCGTTCTCGAAGAACGCCGCGACCGGATCGCCGACGACCTCGATCAGGCCGAGCAGTTCAAACTGCAGACGGACGACGCGATTGCGGCCTATGAAAAGGCCCTGGCAGACGCTCGTGCCAACGCGCATGAAATCGCGCAGGCGACACGGGACCGGCTGCATGAGGAAACCGAACGCCAGCGGCAATCGATCGAGGCGCGCCTCGCCGAAAAGATCGCCGCCGCCGAAAAGCAGATCGCCGCGACCAAGGAAAAGGCCCTTGGCAATGTACGTGCCGTTGCGATCGAGGTTGCCGATGCCGTGGTGACCGAACTTCTGGGCAATACCGACCGCGCAGCGACCGAACGCGCCGTCGACAGCGAACTCAAGTAAGAGAAGGATCGAAGCCCATGTTCGCGTCTCCTGATTTCTGGGTGCTGATTTCCTTCCTGATGTTCATCGGGCTGCTTGTCTATTTCAAGGTTCCGGGCATGATCGTCGGTCTGCTCGACAAGCGCGCTGCCGACATTGCGGCGGAACTCGACGAGGCCCGCCGACTTCGGGAAGAAGCCCAGCAACTCCTAGCCTCCTATCAGCGCAAGCAGCGCGACGCCATGAAAGAAGCAGAGGATATCGTTGCCCAGGCGAAGGTCGAGGCCGAGAACCTCGCCAAGGAAATTCGCGCCAACATGGAGCTGCAGGTCGAGCGGCGTACCAAGCTCGCCGAAGACAAGATCGCACAGGCCGAATCGCAGGCGCTCAGCGAAGTCCGTGCAACGGCTGCCGAAGTCGCCATCGGCGCGGCCCGAAACGTCATTGCCGACAAGGTAACGGCTGCCGAGGATGAGAAACTGGTCGAACGCTCGATCGCCGATCTCGCCTCCAAGCTGCACTGAGCCAACATCGTTTCCGAAGCCCCCGCCCCGCGAGAGCCGGGCGGGGTTTTTGTTTGCCTCCCGGGCTCACCGCACGTTCAATGGGCCTGCCATCGGGGAGGAACAGGCCATGCTCACCGCCTACACACAGACCAGCTTTGAACATGAAGGCACCGAGCGATCAGTCTATGTCCGGGGGCATGGACCCGCCGTCATCGTCATTCACGAGATTCCGGGCATCACGCCGGAAGTCATCCGCTTTGCCGACTGGGTGGCCGATGCGGGATTTCGCGTCAACATGCCCGAACTGCTGGGCGTGGCCGGCAAGCCGCTCACAAACGGCTATGTGATCTCCTCAATCGCGAAGCTCTGCGTGCGCCGCGAGTTCCACATCCTTGCGTCCAACCGGTCGAGCCCCATCACCGTCTGGCTGCGGGCGCTGGCGCGGCATGCGCATGAGGAAGCGGGCGGCAAGGGCGTCGGCGCGGTCGGCATGTGCTTCTCGGGCAATTTTGCGCTGTCGATGATGATGGAACCGGCGATGCTGGCGCCAGTGCTGTCACAGCCCTCGATGCCCTTCCCTGCCGGCGCGGCGCGCAAGGCGGCGCTGCATCTCTCGCCGGAAGAACTCGTCTGCATCAAGGATCGTTGTGCGAAAGGCGCCAAGGTGCTGGGCCTGCGCTTCAAGGGCGATTTCATGTGTCCGCCGGAAAAGTTCGAGAGCTTGCGCCGCGAGCTCGGCGACGCGTTCGAGGGCATCGAGATCGACGACAGGCACGCCAATCCCGACTCACCGGCTCCGAAGCCGCATTCGGTGCTGACCGTCGACCTGATCGACCGCGATGGCGAGCCGACCAAGGAGGCGGCCAAGCGCGTGATCGCCTTCTTTCAGGAGCGGCTGCTCGCCGCCTGACCATCGAGGCCTACGAGTGTCAACTCGGGCCACTTCTCCTTCCAGCGCGCCGCCTTTTCGGCGAGACGGACGGCATTGAAATTGGCGACCGGATTGGGGCGGACCGTCATCTTCGCAATGTCGTCGAAGCCGAACGGTGCATAGGTCCGCCAGCCGCCTTCCGCCGTCTGCACGCCGACCATGCAGGCCGGTGCCAGAAATCGGTCGATGCCGTCGGTCGCGCAGGTCAGCGGCGGATAGGGCATGCCGAATTTTTGCGGATACCAGAGGTGTACCCGCGCCTGGTTGCGCAGTTCAACCTCAATGCCGAACTGCGCAAATAGGGCGCGCGCCCGCGCGATGGCGCGATCTTCCGCTTCCCAGCTCGTGTCAGGATCGAAATAGAAGATGTCGTAGTCCTTGATGCCGTAGTCAGGCGTGCGACCCGTCAGGCCGTTCCATGCCGCCTGAAAGAGACTGCCCGACACAAGCCATGCGTCGGGCAGGTTCAAATCGGGCAGCCGGTCGAGGATCGTGCGGTTGGTTTCATTCGCTAGCGCGAGCGAAAGAAACCGGGCCTCGTCCATGCTATTCGGCAGCCTGCTTCGGTGCCGGCGGCACCCAACGTAGCACCGGGCTGCGGGCCGCGGCCGTCTCGTCGAGGCGGCGGCGGGGCGACAGATAAGGCGCGCCGGTGAAGCGCTCCTTGTCGTTCGACTTCGCGGCGCGGGCAAGATCCCTCAGCGTTGCGATGAAAAGATCGACCGCCTGCTTCGATTCGGTTTCGGTCGGTTCGATCAGCAATGCCCCATGTACCACGAGCGGGAAATACATGGTCATCGGATGATAACCTTCATCGATCATCGCCTTGGCAAAGTCGAGCGTCTCTACACCGGTTCCCTTCAGGAAGCGGTCGTCGAACAGCGCCTCATGCATGCACGGCCCCTCGAATGGTGCCGACAGATCGTTCTTCAGCGACGCCAGCACATAGTTGGCGTTCAGCACGGCGTCTTCAGCGACCTGCAACAAACCATCCGACCCGTGGCTCATCATGTAGGCAAGGGCCCGGACAAACATGCCCATCTGCCCGTGGAAGGCCGTCATGCGCCCGAAAGGCGTCATGCCGTCTGCCTTCGCATCCTCGTCGGTTTCGACCAGTCGGAAACCGTCTGCGCCATGTACCACATAGGGCCGCGGCGCAAAGGCCGCGAGGGCTTCGGAGAAAACCACCGGACCGGCACCCGGGCCGCCACCGCCATGAGGCGTCGAGAAGGTCTTGTGCAGGTTGATATGCATGGCGTCGACGCCGAGGTCACCCGGCCGGACCCGGCCGACGATGGCGTTGAAGTTCGCACCGTCACAGTAGAAATAGGCGCCGGCCTCATGCACCGCATCGGCGATTTCAATGATGTCGCGCTCGAAAAGCCCGCATGTATTGGGGTTCGTCAGCATGATGGCGGCAACATCGGGACCCAGCTTTCCCTTGAAAGCGGCGAGATCGACGCGACCATCCTTGGTCACCGGAATGGATTCGACCTTGTATCCCAGCAATGCGGCGGTCGCGGGGTTCGTTCCATGGGCCGATTCCGGCACCAGCACCCGGCTGCGCACTTCATCCTCGCCGCGCGCAATCAAGGCCGCACGAATGGCCATCATGCCGCAAAGCTCGCCATGCGCACCGGCCTTGGGCGAGAGCGCCACGCCCGGCATGCCGGTCAGTTCCTTCAACCAATGGGCCAGTGTGTCCATCAGTTCCAGCGCACCCTGGACCGTCTTGACGGGCTGCAGCGGATGAATGTCGCCGATGCCCGGCAACCGTGCCATTTTCTCGTTGAGACGCGGATTGTGCTTCATCGTGCAGGAACCGAGCGGATAGAGCCCTGCATCGATCGAATAGTTCTTGGACGACAGACGCACGTAATGGCGGACAATTTCAGGCTCCGACACACTCGGCAGGCCGACCCTCCCCTGGCGCTCGAAATTCCCGAGACGCGACGCAAAGGGTTCCGGCTCATCTAGGTCGACGCCGCAGGCACCCGGATTGTCGAGTTCGAAGAGCAGCGCCTCCTCGAGTTGCAGGGCGCGGTTGCCTGTGAAGGTTTCGCGCGACGCCACGCCGATGCTGCCAATGGAAGTCGGTCGTCCCTGCTTGTTCATTCCGGACATTACAGAACCTCCTCAAGCGCTGCGGCATAGGCAGCGCGGTCGGTATCGGTATTGATTTCGGTCGATGCGACGATCAGCAGATCGTCAAGACCGGCGCCCGGCAGCAACCGCGATGCGGGCACGCCACCCAGAATGCCCTTGTCGGCCAGCGCATCGACGACTTCCGCTGCAGATCGCGGCAAACGCATGGTGAACTCATTGAAGAATGCCTGATTGAGAATCTCGACGCCCGGCACCCTTGCCAGACGTTCGGCAAGATTGACAGCGGCCGCGTGATTGATCCGCGCCAGACGTTTGTATCCTTCCTCCCCCAGCAACGACATGTGGATGGTGAAGGCGAGACAGCAAAGGCCCGAATTGGTGCAGATATTGGAAGTCGCCTTCTCGCGGCGAATGTGCTGTTCGCGGGTCGACAATGTCAGGACGAAACCGCGCCTGCCGTCGGCATCGACCGTCTCGCCGCAGAGGCGGCCCGGCATCTGACGCACGAATTTCTGCCGTGTTGCGAACAGACCGACATAGGGGCCGCCAAAATTGAGACCGTTGCCGATCGATTGACCCTCGCCGACCACAATGTCGGCGCCCATGTCGCCAGGTGGCGTTACCGCGCCCAGCGATACGATTTCGGGCACGACGGCGATCAGCAGCGCTCCCCTGGCATGGGCCGCTTCGGCGATCGGGCGCAGATCAACCAGTTCGCCGAAGAAACCCGGGGTCTGGACAACGACACAGCTTGTGTCGTCGGCAATATGAGCAGCGATGTCTTCCGAGTTACCGGGAAGTGCCGGCGGCATGACCTCGAGCTCATAGTCGGCGAAATCCGAAATATTTTTCACGACCTCTGCATATTGCGGATGCAAGGTGCCCGAGAGGACCGCCTTCTTGCGCTTTGTCACGCGATGCGCCATCAGCACCGCCTCGCCGCAGCCGGTCGATCCGTCATACATCGAGGCATTGGCGACATCCATGCCTGTGATCATCGCCACCTGGGTCTGGAACTCGAAAAGATACTGCAGCGTGCCTTGCGTGATCTCGGGCTGATACGGCGTGTAGGACGTCAGAAATTCCGACCGCTGAATCAGATGGTCGACGGCGGCCGGCACATGGTGACGATAGGCCCCTGCCCCGACAAAGAACGGGACCGAACCGGCCGCAACGTTCTTCGACGCCATTCCCGACAGTGCGCGCTCGACTTCCATCTCGCCCTGCCTGCGCGGCAGATCGACCAGGCCGCCCAAGCGTGCGCGTTCCGGCACGTCACGGAACAGCTCATCGACGCTTTTCGCACCGATGACGCCCAGCATTTCATGACGGTCGGCTTCGGTCAGGGGCAGATAACGCATGATCGCAAGGTCCTTTTCGTGGATTGTGCGTGACGACACGTCGCGGCGCGTCGCGCCGGATCAGTGCAGGCCTTCGACGAATTCCTTGTAGGCAGTCTCGTCCATCAGTTTCTCCAGTTCGGAGGGATCCGACATACGGAGTTTCACGAACCAGCCATCCCCCATGGCATCCTCGTTAACGCCCGCAGGGGTCGCCTCGATGTCGCTGTTGACATCGATCACCTCTCCGCTCACCGGCGTGTAAACCTCGCTGGCTGCCTTGACGCTTTCCACCACGGCCGCTTCATCGCCCGCCTCGATGGTCTTTCCCACTTCAGGCAGTTCCACATAGACGACGTCGCCCAGCTGTTCCTGCGCATAGTCGGTGATGCCGATGGTCGCGATGTCGCCATCGATGCGAACCCATTCATGCTGATCGGTAAAACGAATGTCGCTCATCTGAAATCCTCTGACCCCTTGCTGAAGGCACTCTTAGTTGCCCCGATAAAAACGCTTTTCGACGAACGGCATGGCCGCAACATGCGCGGCACGCCCCTTGCCGCGCACCATCAATTCGACGGCGGTTCCCGTCTTTGCCGAATCCGCCGCGACATAGCCCATCGCAATGGGGCCACCGACGCTCGGCCCGTAGCCACCGCTTGTCACCACGCCGATCTTGCTGCCGCGGGCAAATATTTCCGTTCCCTCTCGCGCGGGAGCCTTGCCATCGGGCAGCAGTCCGACGCGCTTGCGCGGCGCACCCTTCGCAATCTGTGCAAGAATGATCTTCGCGCCCGGAAAATTCGCTTCCTCGCGGCGGCGCTTCGCGATCGTCCAGGTCAGCGCGGCCTCGATCGGCGTCGTCGTTTCGTCGATGTCATGCCCATAGAGACAGAGGCCTGCTTCCAGACGCAACGAGTCGCGCGCGCCGAGCCCGATCGGCCGGACTTCCGGTTCGGCCAGCAATGCCCTCGCCAAGGTCACCGCGTCGGCTTCCGGCACCGAAATCTCATACCCGTCCTCACCGGTATAGCCGGAGCGGCTGACCATGCAGGAGATGCCCGCGACCTGCATGTCGCGGGCGGTCATGAATTCCTGTGCCGCGGCGTCCGGGGCGAACCGCGCAAAGACGTCGGCCGCCCTGGGGCCCTGCAGAGCGATCAGTGCGCGGTCCTCGATCCGCTGGAGAACGACACCCGCCGGGAGGTGGGCCTCTATGTGTGCGAAATCGGCTGCCTTGCAGGCCGCGTTGACGATCAGAAACAGGCGGCCGTCCATCAGGGTCCGGGTCACCATAAGGTCGTCGCGGATACCTCCCTTGTCGTTCAGCAGCAGCGTGTAGCGTATCGCGCCGGGCGCAAGGTTGAGGATGTCGCCCGGCGTGAGCGCTTCGATCGCGCGGGCGACCGTTTCATGGTCGGGTCCGGTGAGCCAAGCCTGCCCCATATGCGACACATCGAACAATCCCGCCGCCTCTCGCGTGTGCAGATGCTCGGCCAGCACGCCGTCAGCGTATTGGACCGGCATGTCATATCCGGCGAAAGGCACCATTTTCGCGCCCCGTTCGACATGGAGCGCATGAAGCGGCGTTATCTCGAGATGGTCCGGGGCAACGGCAGGTTCCGACATCAGGCTTCCAGGCTCGTTCCTTGGACGACAGCGAATCAAATGGGTCGCTACATCGGCAAATTTCTTCGCCTGTAGCGCCCCACTCTGTCGCGGTACCTGAGAGATTTCGCGGTGGCGATCAATGCCGTTCCGCTTACGCCCTTCGGTGAGCCCGGCAAATCGGCCGCCGGCCTGCTTTCCAGAGATTCATCCCCCTGCGGTCCCTTGTGCCTGAGAGTTTCCGGGGCGGTTGCTCCTTCGGCGCCGGAGCCTAGTGCGCGCTCCGATCTCTCCCGCAGAGTTCATCTGAGTTGAGTGGGGCCGATCATATGGGGCGCCCGACGAGAGTCAATCGCGCGGCCGCCGAAACCCGTCAAAAACGGCCGAAAACGGCGATTCGCGGGCCTTGAGCCCGTTTCAGCGAATGGGTGTGTAGGCGGCGCTGCGATTGTAGGCCAGTTGCTCTGCCGAGAGCTGAAATCCGACCAGGACCTGATAAATGCGTCCGTCAGCCGCGCCGCCATAGGGCAGGATCGTTCCCTCGACGGTTTTGACAAAACGCGCCTGACGCTGCCCGGCCGGAAAATTTACCGGAATCTGATATATCTGCTTCTTGTCCAGCGTGTCGAAACGCCGCATCACGGCGACGAATACATTGAATGTCAGGTCGCGGGTCGTTGCGGCCGGTCCAAGCTCGGCCACGCCATCAAAGGCGAGGTCGACAGTGATGGTGGCGTCGTCGGTGTTGTACATGCACTTGGAGACCACCCGGCCGATCTCGGCGCGCGCCACAATATCGGTCAGATCCGTCCCCGAACCCCGCAGCACCGTCACATGATCGGTCTCGTTCAACACGCCCACCTGGGGACAGGGCAGTTGCGTCGTGCCCCCTTCCCTTTCGCCGCCGCCGAACGGATTGAGCGAAGAACAGCCGCCAAGCGCAAGCGACGCGACCAGCGCAATGCCAGCATGGCGATGGAGTCCGGTCAGGCGCGGCAGGCGTCGGAGCGCAGTCGAAAACGGCATCTGGTGTCACTCGATCTGTTGTGTTGTCTGTTGCGTTGGCGGGCGCGCGACCGGCTGACAGCCGATCGGCGGTATTCTTGACTTTCCCCGGCGGGACCCCTCTATTACCGGCAGTGGGTGACCTCGAAAGCCTTGCATTTCATAAGGTTAGGCAAGATATCCGGGCCGTTTCCGTCGGCATGGAAACTCTATCGGAGTGGCCCCGAAGTCACAAGACGGCACAGGCCGGACCCGGCCGGCAAGGTTCCCGAACACGCTATGAGCGATGCACTGGCAAAACCGCGATTGACGCTGCTGCTGGCAAGCCCGCGAGGGTTCTGTGCCGGCGTCGACCGCGCGATCCAGATCGTCGAAATAGCGATCGAAAAGTTCGGTGCGCCCGTCTATGTGCGGCATGAGATCGTCCATAACCGTTTTGTGGTCGAGAGCCTCGAGCGCAAGGGCGCCATCTTTGTCGAGGAACTGGACGAGGTGCCGCCCGGCGCCAAGGTCATTTTTTCAGCGCATGGCGTACCGAAATCGGTTCCCGCAGAGGCGCAGGCGCGGGAACTCATCTATCTCGATGCCACCTGTCCGCTGGTTTCGAAGGTCCATGTCGAGGCAGAACGACTGCATGAGCGTGGCCTTGAAATCCTGCTGATCGGCCATGCCGGCCATCCCGAAGTCATCGGGACAATGGGACAGCTTCCCGAGGGTGCCGTCCGACTGATCGAAACGGTCGCCGACGCCGAGACCCACCAGCCGGCGGACCCTGCCAAACTTGCCTTTATCACCCAGACCACGCTGTCGGTCGACGACACAGCCGAGATCGTTTCCGTATTACGCCAACGCTTTCCAGAAATAGCAGGGCCGCACAAGGAAGACATTTGCTACGCCACAACCAATCGGCAGGAGGCGGTCAAGGCGATTGCGCCGCGCACCGATGCCATGCTGGTAATCGGCGCACCCAACTCGTCGAACTCGATGCGGCTGGTCGAGGTCGCCGAGCGGTCGGGATGTGCCTATGCAGCACTGGTTCAACGCGCGAGCGACATAGACTGGAAGGCGCTAGGAAAGCCGGGCATTGTCGGCCTGACAGCGGGTGCAAGTGCCCCGGAGGTGCTGGTCGAAGAGGTCATTGAAGCCTTTCGCTCCCGCTTCGATCTGACGGTCGAGGATATTCCCGTGCGACGCGAATCGGTACAGTTCAAGCTGCCGCGCGCGCTCGCGGTCTGAGCGGGGGATCCATGGCCGTCTACACGGAAGTACCCGACGAGGAGCTTGAAGAGTTCCTTGCCGCATACGACATCGGCTCCCTGTTGTCCTACAAGGGTATCGCCGAAGGTGTCGAAAACTCCAACTACATGCTGCATACGGACAAAGGCACGTATTTCCTGACGCTCTATGAGAAACGTGTCGCCGAGGCGGACCTCCCGTTCTTTCTCGGACTGATGAACCATCTGGCGGATCACGGCATCAATTGCCCCACTCCCATCCGCAACCGCCAGGGCACAATGCTGGGCGAACTGTCCGGACGGCCGGCCGTTATCGTCAGCTTTCTCGAGGGTGTGCATGTGCGGCGGCCGCAACCGCGCCACTGTGTCGAGGTTGGACGTGCACTTGCCGGCATGCATCTCGCCGGACGCGATTTCGCCTTGAGAAGACCCAACGCACTCAATATCGACGGCTGGGGGCCGCTTTTCGATTCCTGCCGCGACGGTATCGACAGACTCGGCGCTGGCCTGGCTCAGGAGCTCGATCGCGAGCTGGGCGTGCTCGGCCATGAATGGCCACGTGATCTTCCGTCCGGCGTCATTCATGCCGATCTCTTTCCCGACAATGTGTTTTTCATCGGTGACCGTCTGTCGGGCCTGATCGACTTCTATTTCGCCTGCAACGATGCCTTCGCCTACGATCTTGCCATCTGCCTCAATGCATGGTGCTTTGAAAACGATGGTGCGTTCAACATCACCAAGGCGCGCGCCCTGCTGCAGGCCTATGCACAGGTACGCCCACTTGAGGCGAATGAACTTTCGGCGCTACCTCTGCTGGCGCGCGGCGCGGCGATGCGTTTTCTGCTTACGCGTCTCTACGACTGGATCAATCATCTGCCGGGGGCCTTCGTAAAGCCCAAGAATCCGAACGAGTATCTGCTCCGCCTTCGCTTCCACCGCGGCATCTCGTCGCCACGCAGCTATGGGCTCGATGTATGACTCGCGAGACGGTCGAGATCTATACGGATGGCGCCTGTTCCGGCAATCCGGGACCGGGCGGCTGGGGCGCCCTGATGATCTGGAACGGTCACGAGAAGGAACTTTCAGGCGGCGAGCCTGCCACCACCAACAATCGCATGGAACTGATGGCTGCCATCATGGCACTTGAAGCGCTCAAGCACGGCACACATGTGCGCATCCACACCGACAGCACCTATGTGAAGGACGGCATCACCAAGTGGATTCACAACTGGAAAAAGAACGGCTGGAGAAATGCCGCAAAGCAACCGGTCAAGAATGCCGAACTCTGGAAGCGGCTGGAGACCGCCCTCGAAACCCATGAGGTGAGCTGGCACTGGGTCAAAGGGCACTCCGATCATCCGGAAAACGACCGCGCCGACGCGCTGGCGCGGCAGGGGATGGCCCCCTATCTTCCGACATCCAAATGAAAAAGGGCCCCGTTTCCGGGGCCCTTTCAGTTTCGATCATTCAGTGTTCAAAGCTGCTTCAGCATGTTCTCGGCGCCGGACACTTCGGCCTTGCCGCCGGACGGCTCCAGATTGAGGCTCTTCACAACGCCGTCATCGACCAGCATCGAATAGCGCGACGAACGCATGCCCATTCCAAAGCCGGTACCGTCGAAGTCGAGGCCAAGCGCTTTTGTGAATTCGCCATTGCCGTCCCCAAGCATGGCCACTTTGCCGTCGGCACCCTGTGCCTTGCCCCAGGCACCCATTACAAATGCGTCATTGACCGAGACGCAGGCAATTTCGTCGACACCCTTCGACTTGATCGTTTCGGCACTCTGAATAAAGCCCGGCAGATGCTGGTTGGAACATGTCGGCGTGAAGGCGCCGGGCAGCGCAAACAACACAACCCTGCGGCCCTTGAAATACTCCGACGTCTTGACGGGCGCTGGCCCCTTGTCTGTCATCTGCATCAGCGTTGCATCGGGAATGCGGTCTCCGACCTTGATCGTCATTGCTGGCTCCATGGCTCATCTGTTGCGTGAATGCTTGCCCGACACCCTGTGGCGCCGCCGGTTGGCCGCATTAAAGCGCCAATACCCGCTGCCCGCCAGCCCCCTCACGATCTCTGACCATTCTGTGATCTCCGTCAGGGAGATGTCCAATAGACGATGCGTGCCTCCTCGGACCCAACCAGAAGAAATCCCAGCCTTTCGCCTTCGAGCATCGACGTCGACAGAACGCCAACCTCGACCGTATAGCGCAGAATTTCACCCTTGCGGTCGACCGCAGGCACGCCAAACCAGACGTCCTGTGGGCCGTCGATAATCAATTGCGGCGGCCTGCATCCGGCCGCACAACCCCGGTAAAGGATTTCGAGTACGGGCGCATGTGCCTCGCGCCACCGGACCTGCAACGCATCGCGGTCGGCCATGGGCTGCGGCAACCGGGAGAGCGCCGCCACAAGTGCCGGCAGATCGACCGAGGAGGCCGCGCCAGAACTCGACGGCGGAATCGTCAGTGCCAGATTTGCTTCCCGCGGCACACAGATGCTTTCCGAGCAAACGCCATAGAGCATGGACACGCGCAATGTCACCGGCCGACCTGCATCGGCCGGCACGACATTCAACGGCCAGAGCACCCTGTCCTTGTAGCCGAAGGTTACATCGCCGGGATCGTCGAAGCGCTGCGGTGCCGGCCAGCGCAGATCGACATGTTGGACATTCTCGGATTCCGACCAGTCGAAGGTCGGCGCGATGCCGCTATCGCCCGGATTCTTCCAATAGGTCTTCCAGCCGGTTTCAAGCTGCATTTCGACGCCGGCCAGAAACGGTTCGCCGTCATGAGCGGACACCGCCGACATGACAGCCATCCTTTCCGGTGCAGAGGCGCCTGCGATGGTCAGACCCACCGGCACAAGCCAGAGCACCATCGCGCAGAGCGCCACTCTCCATAAGGCCGTCAACTCTGGCATTTCCCGCCTTCTCCCGGTCAATTCGCATCGTCGCAGCAAGCCTGTCATATAAAACTACAGACCGAAATCGAAGAATGGTCCCAGTCCTCGCCGCTTGTCAGTTCAAGATGGGGCGTGACACGATGCCAGCGAGAGGGCAGGATTTTCCTTGCCGATCCGAACTACACCAATGGCCGGAGGCAGGCTGCCCATGAGCCCAATGTTGGCGGATTTGACCCATCAGCCGGGGGAAGACGGATTTCTCGAGGGGAAGATGCTGATCGCAATGCCGACGATCGGCGACCCTCGGTTTGAACGCTCGATCGTCTATATGTGCGTCCACAACCCCGATGGCGCAATGGGCATTGTCGTCAACAAGGCGGCCCCCGATATTACCTTTCCCGACCTCCTTGACCGCCTGTCGATCCGGACCCCGCACGGCACCAAGGAAATTGCGTGCCCGGTACTGGCGGGCGGTCCGGTGGAAACGGGCCGTGGGTTCGTCCTCCATACGCAGGACTATTTCTCCGACGACTCCACACTGCCTGTCGATGAGGATATCGGCCTGACTGCGAGCGTCGACATCCTGCGCGCAATGGCCACCGGCAGGGGTCCGCGTCACGCGCTTCTCGCGCTCGGCTATGCGGGCTGGGCACCTGGCCAGCTTGACGCCGAAATACAGGCCAATGGCTGGCTGCATTGCGATCCCGATCCCGAACTGCTGTTCGGTTTCGATCTTGACGCAAAATACGCCACTGCGTTGGCGAAGCTCGGCGTGGACATTTCGTTGCTCTCCGGCAGTGCCGGCCACGCGTGAAGGCCTCCAGCTTGTCACTCCCGCCAGTGACGCGCGATGAAATCGAGCGCTTCTGACGTGCGCATTGGCTGGCCAAAGTAATAGCCCTGCCCATAGTCGCAACCCATGCTCGCCAGATCATCCGCCTGCGACTGGCTTTCGGTGCCCTCAGCCACCACTTCCATCCCCAGATCGTGGGCCAGCGTGACCATCGAACGGATGATCAGTGGTGTTTCACGGTCGGAGGACATGCCGGCAACGAACGACCGGTCGACCTTCAGCGTGTCGAAGGGAAAGCGCTGCAAGTAGCTCAGACTCGAGTAACCCGTACCGAAATCGTCGAGCGAAAGTCCCGCCCCCAGGGCCTTGAGGCGTTGCAGCATTGTTGCGGCAAATTCAGGATTCTCCATCACAAGAGATTCCGTGACTTCGAGCTTCAACGACCCCCGGACAATGTCGATCCGATTCAATACGCGCTTCACATCATCGATCAGATCGTGACGGAGCAACTGGCGACTTGAGACATTCACGCTGACAAAAAGCGGGCGCTCTGCCGGAAAGAGTTTCTGCCAGGTCGCAAGCTCCTCGCTCGCGGCACGAAGTGCAAACCGACCGATTTCGTTGATTACGCCCAACTCCTCCGCCAGCGGCACAAAACTGTCCGGCGGCAGCAATCCGTCTTTCGGGTGATTCCAGCGAATCAATGCTTCGAAACCACGAACGTTGCCGTCGGTCAGCGACATAATCGGCTGATAGTAGAGTTCCATCTCGTGGCGCTCGATCGCATGTCGCAGGTCGGTTTCCAGTGTCAGATGGTCATCCGTCTCGGCACGCATTGCAGGCTCGAAGAGCTCGATCCGGGCCTTTCCAGCACGTTTTGCGCGATACATCGCGATTTCAACTTCCGTGAAAAGATCCTCCGGATTCTCGTGTGCGTCCTCACAAATCGCAACGCCGATCGACGAAGTCGGATAGACCTCATGCCCTGCAACCTCGATCGGCTGTCGGAGAAACTCGCTGGCCTGCTCGGCAAAAGAGCGTGCATCGTCGCGCTGTGTCCGCGATGTCAGCAAGACGGCAAATGCATCTCCATCGATACGCGCGACCGTGTCGTCTTGCGTTACCAGAGATTCCAACCGGCGCGCAATCGCAATCAACAACGCATCTCCGCCTGAGTGACCGAGACTATCATTGACCGTCTTGAATCGATCGAGATCGATCAATAACACCGCCGCCCGCGGCCGGTCGAGCAGGTCCTGCCGTCGAATGGCACGCTCCAGACGGTCCATGAAAAGGGCGCGGTTGGGCAATCCCGTCAGACTGTCATGGACGCTGTCGTGCAGCAGGCGTTCCTCGGCAAGTTTCCGAGCCGTGATGTCACGTACCGTGCCGATGCATCGCGCCGTTCCCGTGTCTGCAGCCGAAATGCAGCTCGCACTGAGACCTATCCAGCGAAAGACCCCATCCGAGTGACGCATACGAAATTCAAGCGTGAACGATACATTACCACGGTGGAAATACGCGTTGAGAGCTGTGCGATAGGTCTCGCGATCAGCCGGATGCATGTGTTCGCGCCAGAGAAGTTCGTTTCCGTCCAGCGTGCCGGCATCAAGGCCCAACATTGCCTCCACCGAGGGCGACACATACAGGCGGTCATTGGTCGCGTCCCAGTCCCAGACACCCATGCGCGCGCCAGACAAAGCAAAGGCATTTCGCTGCTCGCTGCGGAGCGTCCCGAGATCAGCGCGACGGCGACCGCCCTGTGCGTGATAGGCCGCAGCAAACGCAAACAGCGTCAGGGCGGCCGTGAGGAGTCCGCCCGAAAAAGTCGTGCCGGCAAAGGCGGCGGACATCCAGCCGACCGTGTGCAGTGCCGCGGCGAGACCGGCGAATCCGAACAGCACAGCGCCGGGTATAAGAAGCTGTGCCGGGCGAACACCACGCAGGGCTGCGGCCACGATCAACGGTACGCCTGCGACCATGGCAACAGCGACAATTGCGCGTACATAGAATGCACCAAGAGGTACGCTTAGAATCGCAAGTGGAATGCCTGCTAGCGCGGCGTAGGACATCCATCGAGCGAGACGCGACGGCCATTTTGCGAGGCGTTCAAGGTCGAGAAAAAAGCGCTCCAATGCAAAGACCGCCGCGGCAAAGAGCGCCAATGCCGAGCTGCGCAGGGTCATGTCCCATCGCGGACCGAGATCGAGCAAGGCGGCGAGGTAGCCGAATTCCGCAAGCAGGACCAGAAAACCTGTTCCGAGGAGTCCGGCCGTGGCACGAGCGGCCGCAACGCGCGTCAGGATCGCGAGCGCCGAAAGGTAGATTGCGAACGCCGCGACGACGGCAAGCATGCCGCCCTCGACCAGCGCCAGGCGTCGCATGAAGGCGCTCCATGCCTCGACATGCCAGAGATAGACGCTTTCCGGCGGTTCGTCGGCATGAAGCGCAACGGTGATGCTTGTTTCCGGTTCGGCCGAAATGGCGAAGACGGAAAATCCTCGCCGTTCCTCGCCCGGCATCGGCACGGGATCCTGACCGCCGGCCGTCACGGCACGGTCGACCGAGCCCCGGGGCAGCGGCCAGAACAGATTGCCCAAGCCCCGAGCGCGCTCATCCGCGACCAGATAGCGCTGAACCGGATCTGCTGACCGGTTGCGCAAGGCGATAACGAGCCAGGTGCCGGCCGCGCCATCGCCATCCGAAAGTACGATGGTACCGTCTTCAAGCGCGCCTTCGTCGATTTCGGCCGCCCCTTCCTCGGTTTCGCTGTCGATTCCCGCGGTTCCGGCTATCGGCGGCTCGATCGTCAGGCGCCGGCCGGCGGCCTCGTAGCGCTCGCCGTGTGGCGTCAGATCGACCACGGGCGCCCTGTCGTCAAGGGCCACTGCGTCCAGCGATTGCGCCGCACCGGTCGTGATGATCGAGACTGCCAAAGCGGCCGCCACAAGCGCGCCACTTCTGCGCGCTCTTTTCAATGCCCCTCGCCGCATCAGCCGCTCACTCCCCTTCACAAAGTCACCGGCGTGGATCATCGCGCAGAATGGCAAACACAACATGATCGCGCCACATGCCGTTGATGCGGAGATAGCCCCGCGCATGACCTTCCTCGGTGAACCCGCACTTGCGCAAGACAGCGCGGGACCTCTCATTCTCCGGAAGGCAGGCGGCCTGCAGTCTATGCAATTTCAATTCCTCGAATACGTAGGGGATCAGTGCCCGCACTGCCGCGGTCACATATCCCCGCCCCGCATACTTCTCGCCTGCCCAGTAGCCCAGGGCGCAGGACTGCTGGACACCGCGCTGAACGCCCGACAGCGTGCAACCACCGACAAGAGCATTATCCTGCTCCCGAAAGATGAAGAACGGGTAGGCATGATCTTCCCGGATTTCGCGCATATAGCGCCGAAGGCGGCGGCGATATGCCGGCCTGGTCAGATCGTCCTGACCCCATGTCGGCTCCCATGGCGTCAGGAAGCTGCGACTATCCTCCCGCAATCCAGCCCATGCGGAGTAATCGCCGTGCTGCGGCATGCGCAGATAGACGCCCTGTCCCAGAATGAGAGGTACGGTCTCCGGCTTCGTGATCGAACGAAGAAATGCCATGGCCGGACGCGCCTCCCGATCGCGACCTCAATTGGCAAATCTTGCCGCGATCCGATCGTAGGATTCAAGTCCGCCATTCTTGCCGGCAAGCGGACCGATGGCTGACACTGCAAGCTGATTGCCAGCCAGCAGACGGTCTGCATAGCGGCGCACAGCCGCTGCATCGACCGCCTCGACGCGCTCGATCAATTCGCCGATGGGCAGCACACGTCCATGAATCGTGAACTGGCGGGAAATCTGCTCGGCCCGGGAGGACGAACTCTCCAGCCCCATCATCAACCCGGCCTTGATCTGCGCACGGGCGCGTGCGACCTCATCCTCGTTTGCATCTTCGCCCAACCGTCCGATTTCTCCCGACATTACCGGCACGAGCTCCGCCACATCATCTGGCGAGGTGCCTGCATAGACACCAAAGACGCCAGTGTCGGCAAACGACCAGGAAAAGGCGAAGGTCGAATAGCAGAGACCGCGCTTTTCTCGTATTTCCTGGAAAAGCCGCGAAGACATGCCGCCGCCAAGCACGCCGGCAAAGACCTGCGCGGTATAGTAATCGGGGTCCGAATAGGTCGGGCCCTCGAAGGCCAGCGCCAGGTGGGCCTGCTCAAGATCGCGCTCGATGCGGCGCTCACCGCCCGAGAAGCGCGCCGGTTCGGCGCCGTTGGTTCCCCGGCTCCGCAATGCACCAAAACGCTCGCGGGCAAGCGCCACGAGAGCGGCATGGTCGATCCCCCCGGCACCGGCAAGCACCATGCTCGGCGCCAGATAGCGCTCGCTCATATAGCTTTGCAGTGCGTCGCGGCCAAAACCGGACACCGTATCCACCGTGCCGAGGATCGAACGTCCGAGCGGCTGGTGCGGATAGGCCGCTTCAAGCAAATAGTCAAAGACCATGTCGTCCGGCGTGTCGTGCGCCTGGCCAATCTCGGAAATGATCACGCCACGCTCACGCTCGACTTCCTGCGGGTCGAAGACCGAATGCTGCAGGATGTCAGCCAGAATATCGATCGCCAACGGCAGGTCCTGTTTCAGTACGCGGGCATAATAGGCCGTCGCCTCATGCGTCGTATGGGCGTTGAGGTAGCCGCCAACTGTCTCGATCTCCTCGGCGATAGCGAGAGCCGAACGGCGTTCCGTACCCTTGAACGCCATATGCTCCAGCATGTGCGATACCCCATGCTGCCGCTCGGCTTCGTGGCGCGCGCCCGTGTTGACCCATACGCCGACCGACGTTGTTTCGAGATGCGGCATGCTGTCGGTGACGACGGTCAGGCCATTTTCCAGCTTGGTCACTTCAACGGACATGGGCGGACTCCTTCAACAGTTACGCAGTAACGGAACGGGCACGTTCGCGGATGAACATCTCGACCGCATCGAGATCGTTGGGCAGCGCCGTCAGGCGCTCTTTCCGGGAGAACAGGTCGGCCATGGCCGGCGGTAGCGCCGGACGGATTCCGGTTGCCTCCTCGACGGCGTCCGGAAACTTTGCCGGATGCGCCGTTGCCAGCGTCACCATTGGCACATTCATGTCGCCACGGAGTTTTGCCGCGACGGCAAGGCCAACCGCCGTATGCGGATCCACCAGTTCGCCCGTCGCCTTCAGGGTCGCGGATATTGCTCCGCGCGTCTCGTTCTCGTCGGCTCTTGCCGCGCCGAACATGGCGCGCATGGCATCCAGCCGGACGGGATCGATTTCAAAGCCACCCGATTGGGCAAGGCTCTGCATCAGGCGCGTCACCGCAGCACCATCACGGCCATAGGCATCATGGAGCAGGCGTTCGAAATTCGAAGAAACCTGAATGTCCATGCTGGGACTGATCGTCGGCACGACCGTACCGACTTCGTAGCGTCCGCTTTCGAGAGCCCGCGCCAGAATGTCATTGACGTTGGTGGCAACAAGCAGGCGCGCGATAGGCAAACCCATACGCGCCGCCGCGTAGCCCGCAAAAACATCGCCGAAATTGCCAGTGGGCACCGAGAAGGCGACGGGGCGTGCCGGCGCTCCCAGCGCCACCGCGCTGGTGAAGTAGTAGACGATCTGGGCCATGACACGACCCCAGTTGATCGAATTGACGCCTGCCAGCGAAACATCGTCCCGGAAACGATGATCGTTGAACATCGCCTTGACCAGTGCCTGGCAGTCGTCGAATGAGCCGTCGATCGCAATATTGTGGACATTGGCGTCCAGCACCGTCGTCATCTGACGACGCTGCACCTCGGAAACGCGCCCCTTCGGATGAAGGATAAAAATGTCGGTCGTGTCGCGCCCTTTGAAGGCCTCAATTGCCGCCGAGCCCGTGTCGCCCGACGTGGCGCCAACAACCGTGATGCGGCTGCGACGGGCAGCCAGCACATGATCGAACAGGCGGGCAAGGATCTGCATCGCCACGTCCTTGAAGGCCAGCGTCGGCCCATGAAAGAGTTCCAGCAGCCAGTCACCGGGAGCAATTTGCGTCAGCGGCACAATCGCGCTGTGACGGAAACCTGCATAGGCCTCAGTGAGCATCTTCTGGAGTGCCGCATCGTCGATAGACGGGCCGATATAGGGCCTCATCACGCGAAACGCGACTTCTTCGTAAGGCAGGCCGGCCAACGCCCGAATCTTTCGTTCGCTGAGTTGCGGCCACTCCGCCGGCACATAGAGGCCGCCATCGCGGGCGAGGCCCGCGAGCAATGCATCCTCGAAATCAAGCTCCGGGGCGCCGCCCCGCGTGCTGACGTACTTCACCATAATCTCCTGGAATGCCAGCGCGAAAGACATTCGCGGGCCGGTCGGAGCTACCCTATCCGGCCGCGGCGCGAGAGGCAATTGCGCTGAGCGCGAGGCGACGAAATGACCAGAAATCAGCCTTTTGGACGCCCGAGTCGTCCCTGAGACCTGTGGTAAATCAGATAGATAGCGATCAGGACCACACTCAGGCCAAACCAGGTCAGGGCATAGTCGAGATGGTTGTTCGGCAGGTCGACGCGGGTCCGCCCGGCTTTTGGCCAAGCTCCTGACGCGCTCGCGGCCTCCGCCTCGATGATGAAGGGTGCCACCCGTCCAAGACCCAGATACGTGCCCATCACGACCGGGTCGCGCACCATCCAGACGTTACGGATCGGGTCATCGGCACCATCGAAAAGTCCGCGCGGCTGCGGCGTGCGAAGGACACCGACAAGGCTCACCTCATCGTCGCTCTCTGTCGCCAGGCGCGTCATGCGGTCCTTCATTGCCACTGGGACAAAACCACGATCGACCAGAACGACAGCGTCCGGGGCATTCGCCAGTACCAACGGTGTGATCACCGCATAGCCCGGCGCACCCGACTCATTCTGGGTGAAGTAGTGCAATTCCTGCGCGTGCTGAAAGCGGCCGGTCAATGCAACGCGCGTGTATTCAATCGCGGCCGCATCGAGACTGGCCCATTCCTCGGGCGCGGGCAGCATGATGGGGTCGGCGGCCAGCCGTTCGGTCATCGTCGCGATCAGGTCGCGCTTCCATTCGAGCCGCTCGAGTTGCCAGAAGCCCAGAACCAGCAGCACCGGCAGCATGGCGGCCGTCAGCAGCGTCGGCCACAGCATGGGCCGGAAGGAAAATCTGCCGTGTCCGACTTCATTCATGGCTCGAGGCGTCCTTCGCGTGCCTTGTGGCGGAATTGCTGCGCGACCAGCCAGCCCTTGAGCGGGCGCAGGAGCCCCAGCGGCAGCAGAATTGTCAGCGGCAACCAGAGCGCGGCATGGACCCAATAGGGTGGCGACCAGGTGAACTCGACCCACAGGACAAGACCGACAATGATGAAGCCGGCGATCATCATGATAAAGACCGCCGGTCCATCGCCTGAATCGGCAAACGCATAATCAAGGCCACAGACACTGCATCCGGGCGCCAGCGTCAGGAAGCCGTCATAGAGCCGACCCTTGCCGCAGCGCGGGCAGCACGCGCGCAATGCCACCGTCACCGAAGATGGCATTTGATCAGTCTGCATGCTCATGGGTCCCTCATGAAGCGAAAGGGCGGCCACGCTGTCCGCGGGCCGCCCCCCATTCCGATTGTGGATCGTCGCATCCGCGCGATCAGTGATAGACCGCGCCGACCGAAGCCCAGACATAGATGGCAAAAAACAGGAACAGCCAGACCACGTCGACGAAGTGCCAGTACCAGGCCGCCGCCTCGAAGCCGAAATGCTGCTTCGGTGTAAAATGCCCCTTCATGGCCCGCAGCAGGCAGACGATCAGGAAGATCGTACCGACGATCACGTGGAAACCGTGGAAGCCGGTTGCCATGAAGAAGGTCGAGCCGTAGATACTGCCGGCAAAAGAGAAGGCCGCATGCTGGTACTCATAGGCCTGGACGGCCGTGAACAGCAGGCCGAGCGCCACCGTCAATGCCAACCCCTGCACAAGACCCTTCCGATCATCATGCAGCAGCGCATGGTGCGCCCACGTGACCGTCGTGCCGGATGTCAGCAGGATGAGCGTGTTGATCAGCGGCAAGTGCCAGGGATCGAAGACCTCGACGCCCTGGGGCGGCCAGTGGCCGCCGGTGAACTCGACGCGCGCTGCCTGAATTTCCTCGCCGGCGAACAGGCTCGCATCGAAGAAGGCCCAGAACCAGGCGACAAAGAACATCACTTCAGAGGCAATGAAAAGGATCATGCCATAGCGCAGGTGAAGCTGCACGACCGGCGTATGATCACCCTTGTGCGCTTCGCGGATCACGTCCCGCCACCAAGCGAACATCGTGTAGAACACAATGGCAAAGCCGAGGATCATGATCCAGGAGCTTGCCATCTCGTGCATCCAGAGAACCGCACCAACGGCCAGAACAAAGGCACCGATGGCGCCGACGACAGGCCAGGGGCTCGGGTCTACCAGATGATAATCGTGATGTTTGGCGTGTGCGTCAGCCATGTCCCCATTTCTCCAGTTCGCATGCGGCGGACGCGGCCGCCGGATCAATCCATTCCAATTCGCCGGCGCAAGCAAGGCGCGCCTGATTGCAGACGGGCCGCATCAGAATGTGCGGTTCGCCACATTGCCCCCAAGTTTCACGATCGTCACGACAAAGAACAGCACCATCAATCCCGCCAATGTCCATGCGAGCGCCAGATTGCGCTGACGGCGGCGCTTGAGCTGTTCCTCCGTCCATACCGGAGTCGCAATCTCATGGCGCTTGCTTTCATCCTGCTCGCTCATGTTTCCCTCACCATCCTGCCGGAAGCGCGATCGCATCGAAGGCCGCGACTCCCAGCGTCTTCTCAGCCAAAAGCAGCGAGAACACGAGGAAGAGGTAGAGGATGGAATAAGCGAAGAGCCGTTTGGCGGCCTTGTCCTGCAATGCGCCGGGCCGGCTGCGCCAAACACCAAAGGCAAACCACATGAAGCCGGCGCCCAGCACGGCCGCAGCGCTCGTGTAGAGCAAACCGGCAAATCCCAGCACCGCCGGCAACAGCGTCACGGGCACAAGCAACGCTGTGTAGATCATGATCTGACGCCGCGTCTCGGCTTCGCCCGCGACAACGGGAAGCATCGGCACTCCAACCTTCTCGTAGTCGCCACTCCGGTAGAGCGCCAAAGCCCAGAAATGCGGCGGCGTCCACATGAAGATGATGAGGAACAGCACAACCGGCTCAAGCGATATCGAGCCGGTCACGGCCGCCCAGCCAATCATCGGCGGAAATGCGCCGGCCGCACCGCCGATCACGATGTTCTGCGGCGTGCGGCGCTTCAGCCACATCGTGTAGACAACCAGATAGAAGAAGATCGTGAAGGCGAGAAGCGCCGCCGCCACCCAGTTCACCAGAACGCCCATCGTCATCACGGAGAAGACCGAGAGGATCGTACCGAATGCGGCGGCCTCGCCCGGCGTCACGCGGCCAGCCGGGATCGGCCGCTGTGCGGTTCGTGCCATCCGGGCATCGATGTCGGCGTCGTACCACATATTGAGGGCGCCGGAAGCGCCAGCGCCAACGGCTACGCAGAGCAGTGCCGTAAAGGCGATGACCGGATGAATGCTGCCCGGTGCGACGGCAAGACCGACCAGGGCCGTGAAAATCACCAGCGACATGACACGAGGCTTCAGCAGTTCGAAAAAGTCGCGCGCCGATCCCATCCCGCCTTCAGGCAGAGCACGCGCGTCGAATTCGTTCTTGCTGATCGCTGTATCCGACATCAAGCGCCGATAGCCTCAGTCTCCCGGAACGTCCGGGGTTTTCATCCAGGGGAAACTCCGGCCGGAACAATTTCCGGCCGGAGCTTTTTTCATTTGATCCGCGGCAGTTCCGAGAACTGATGGAACGGCGGCGGCGAGGAAAGCGTCCATTCCAGCGTCGTCGCGCCTTCACCCCACGGGTTGTTGACGGCCTTTTCCTTGCGCATGAATGCCTGCGCAACGCCGTAAAGGAAGATCAGGACGGCAAAGGCCGAAATGTAGGAACCGATCGACGAGACGTAGTTCCAGTAGGCGAAAGCATCCGGATAGTCCGCATAGCGGCGCGGCATGCCCTGCAGACCGAGGAAGTGCTGCGGGAAGAAGACCATGTTGACGCCGATGAACGTCACCCAGAAGTGCAGCTTGCCGACGAATTCGGAATACATGTAACCGAACATCTTCGGGAACCAGTAGTACCAGCCCGCAAAGATCGCAAACACCGCACCGAGCGAGAGCACGTAGTGGAAATGCGCCACCACGTAATAGGTGTCGTGCAGAGCGCGGTCGACGCCGGCATTGGCCAGAACGACGCCGGTCACGCCACCGATCGTGAAGAGAAAAATGAAGCCGATCGCCCAGAGCATCGGTGTCTTGAACTCGATCGAGCCGCCCCACATGGTTGCAATCCAGGAGAATATCTTGATGCCTGTCGGCACCGCGATGACCATGGTCGCGGCCACGAAATAGGCCTGCGTGTTGACCGACATGCCGACCGTATACATGTGGTGGGCCCAGACGATGAAGCCGACGAAACCGATTGCGACCATCGCATAGGCCATGCCGAGATAGCCGAAGACCGGCTTCCTCGAGAAGGTCGAGATGATCTGGCTGATGATACCGAAGCCCGGCAGGATCAGAATGTAGACTTCGGGATGACCGAAGAACCAGAACAGGTGCTGGAAGAGGATCGGATCGCCGCCGCCTTCAGGCGCAAAGAAGGTCGTGCCGAAATTGCGATCCGTGAGCAGCATGGTGATCGCACCGGCCAGCACCGGCAGCGAAAGCAGCAGCAGGAACACCGTCACCAGGATCGACCAGACGAAGAGTGGCATCTTGTGCAGCGTCATTCCCGGCGCACGCATGTTGAAGATCGTGGTGATGAAGTTGATGGCGCCGAGAATCGACGAGGCGCCAGCAATGTGAAGCGCCAGAATTGCGAAGTCCATCGCCGGTCCGGGCGAGCCCGACGTCGAGAGCGGCGGATAGATCGTCCAGCCGCCCGAGGCACCAGTGCCGCCGGGGGCGCCGGGCACGAACATCGAAATCACGAGCAGCGCGAGCGCCGGCGGCAACAGCCAGAATGAAATGTTGTTCATGCGCGGAAACGCCATGTCCGGCGCACCGATCATCAACGGCACGAACCAGTTGCCGAAGCCGCCGATCATGGCTGGCATGACCATGAAGAAGATCATGATCAGACCATGTGCCGTTACCAGCATGTTGAAGAGATTGTAGTCGCCACCGAGAACCTGGTCGCCCGGAAGCTGCAGCTCCATGCGCATGACGACCGACATGGCGCCACCGATGACCCCCGCGATGATCGCGAAGACCAGGTACATCGTGCCGATGTCCTTGTGGTTCGTCGAATAGACGTAACGCTTCCAGCCCGTGGGGTGGTCGGCGTGATCGGCGTGCGCACCCGCAGCTTGCCCTGCCATCTCTGTAACCCTTCGTTCTTGCGGTTTTATGCTTTTACCTGACCGTCGGAGAAACGCGCTCAGCGCGCCTCCACCGCCGGAGCTTCAGCCAATTTAAGTCTTCCGGTGCCGCCCAGCGCAGCCTGTTGCTCCTGCGCGACCCATTCGTCGAATTCTTCCCTGGTCACCACCTTGACGCTGATCGGCATGAAAGCGTGGCGCGTGCCGCAGAGCTCGGAGCACTGACCGTAGAACATGCCGGTGCGTTCGGCGCGGAACCAGGTTTCGTTGAGGCGGCCGGGAATCGCGTCGATCTTGACGCCGAAGGACGGCACGGCAAAGGCGTGGATCACATCGGCCGCAGTGACGATCACACGCACCGTCGTGTCGACCGGTACCACCAGGTCGTAGTCGGCCGCCAGAAGACGCGGCTGGCCGGGCTGCAACTGATCGTCAGGGATCATGTTCGAGATGATCGAGATATCACCATGATCGGGATACTCGTAGCCCCAGTACCACTGGTAGCCGACGGCCTTCACCGTCAACTCCGCCTCGGGAATCACGACCTGCTTGTAGAGAAGGCGAAACGACGGGATCGCGATGACCACAAGGATCATCACGGGAATCACGGTCCATGCGACTTCGAGCAGCGTGTTGTGGGTGGTCCTGGACGGGTTCGGGTTCGACTTGCGGTTGAACCGCAGGATCACGATCGCCAGCAAGGCGGTCACGAAGACGACGATGATCGTAATGATCCAGAGCAGAAAGTCGTGGAACCAGATGATGTCGTCCATCACCGGCGATGCCGACGCCTGCAAGCCGAGACCGCCATCATGCGGCTGGCCTGCGAAAGCGGCAGCGACGAGGCCGCCGTCGAAATGCCAGCCCGCGAACGCGAGCGCGAAGAGGCCAAAACCGATCAGAAACCGCATGCTTATCCCCAGCTAGTCAATTCAATTTCCGGCCCCGGAATCCGGCCGATCCCGGACTGCGCCTTCAGGCGAGCAAATCTCGCCGTCAGAAACCATAAACCGTTCGCCGCCGCAAGTTCCGCTATCGCCTTCTGCGACGGTTTCCCGCGACGCCTGCCCCCTTTTTCCCGCCCGGCTGCAAGACATGCCAATTTGTCATATTGCGCCTGCCAGACGACTCGCAGTGCAAAGTATAGACATGCCCGGGGACGAGGCCACAGCGGGGGGCGCGTTTTGCGACGTTTTGCCACAATGGATGGCCGAATCGGAGATTATGGGCACGTCTGGAGCGGCATTGAATTTCCGGCCCGTGGGCCTTTCCCGTCACTCAAAATGCCCTAGAGTAATGGTTGGATATTCATTCACGCTGCCCTGTCCAACGGATAGCAAGTTCATGCGCGACGAAGCCCTGATTCATTTCCATCTCGGCCGCCGTATCTCGGCCGGCGTGCTGCTGCCGCATAATGGCGGCGCGGCGCCGGAGTTGATTTCCGAGGCCGCACCATGGCTCGACACGCGCGATCCGGGGCGCTGCGTCGTCGGTTTCTGTGCCGCTCATCCAGATCTGGTCGGGGACGTCGTCGGCCCGCCGCCCGAGGGCTGGCAGGACTGGCGCTTTGCCGACTGGGATGCCTGGTTTGGCCGGATAAACGGCGTTTTTCTGGTCGATCTTGCGTCGCTGAAGGTGACGCAATATCCGCTCTACAGCTGCGCCCCGCAGGTGGTGCGCTGCGACCTTTCGGGCCTGCCGCGACGGCTGGTGCCGGTCGAGGAATGGCTCGACCGGTAAGTCCGGCCGTTCGCCATCGCCCAATTCTTCAGGAATACGCGCCCATGACCCATGACACCGCCGATGATCTGTTCTTTGCCCGGACCGGGCTCGACCGCGCCCGCGTCGAGGGGCTCGTCAACGATACGCTCAACGGCGCCGATGATGGCGAGCTGTTCATGGAGTACCGGCAGTCGGAGGCGCTCGGCTTCGACGACGGCCGCCTCAAGACCGCGAGCTTCGACACCTCGCAGGGCTTCGGCCTGCGCTGCGTCGCCGGCGAGGCGACGGGCTATGCGCATGCCTCCGAACTCAGCGAGGAAGCGATGAAGCGCGCCAGCGCCGCCGTGCAGGCAGTCAAGACGGGGCACACCGGCGCGCTGGCCGAGGGCCCGGCCCGCACCAATGCGCATCTCTATTCCGACGAGAACCCGCTTGGCGGCCAGAGTTTCGAGGAGAAGGCGAAGCTGCTGGCCGAGATCGACGCCTATGCGCGCGGTCTCGACAAACGCGTGCGGCAGGTTTCGGTTTCGATGACCGGCGAGTGGCAGGCGGTCGAGATCATCCGCGCCGGCGGCGCGACGCTGCGCGACGTGCGGCCGCTGGTGCGGCTCAATGTGGCAATCGTCGCCGGCGAAGGCGACCGGCAGGAGACCGGATCCTATGGCGTCGGCGGGCGCATGGGCTATGACGTCTTCATCGATCCGCTGAAATGGCGCGGCCAGGTGGACGAGGCGCTCCGGCAGGCACTGACAAATCTCGAAGCGGTGCCGGCGCCGGCCGGCGAGATGGATGTGGTGCTGGGGCCCGGCTGGCCCGGTATCCTGTTGCACGAGGCGATCGGCCACGGTCTCGAGGGCGATTTCAACCGCAAGAAGACATCGGCGTTTGCCGGCCTGCTCGGCAGCCGCGTCGCGGCGCCCGGCGTGACGGTCGTCGACGACGGGACGCTGGCCGACCGGCGCGGCTCGCTGTCGATCGACGACGAGGGCACGCCGACATCGCGCACGGTGCTGATCGAGGACGGGATTCTCAAAGGTTATATGCAGGACAGGCTCAATGCGCGGCTGATGGGCATGGCGCCGACCGGCAACGGACGGCGCGAATCCTACGCGCATCAGCCGATGCCGCGCATGACCAACACCTATATGCTGTCGGGCGACCGCGAAGCGGACGAGATCCTTTCGTCGGTGAAGAAGGGCCTTTATGCGGTCTCCTTCGGCGGCGGACAGGTCGACATCACCTCGGGCAAGTTCGTCTTCACCTGCACCGAGGCCTACCTCATCGAGAACGGCAGGATCGGCGCGCCGGTCAAGGGCGCGACGCTGATCGGCAACGGACCGGATGTGCTGACGCGCGTCTCGATGATCGGCAACGACATGAAGCTCGATCCCGGCATCGGCACCTGCGGCAAGGGCGGACAGGGCGTGCCGGTCGGCGTCGGCCAGCCGACGCTCCGCATCGACGGACTGACGGTGGGCGGCACGGCGAAGGCCGCTTAAAAAGCTCCGCCTGCGGAACAAGGCACAACTTATCCCCATTTTACCCCCCCTCTGTCACGTAACTGTCACAAAACTGTCATAAATGCGCCCGGGACGGCTTCGGACCCGGGGACAAGTCGCCTTGTCCCCATGGGGATAACCGGCCGAGGCAGCGGCACGCTGTGGCAAGCGGGCAACAGCGTGCCGCTGCCGCCCTTCCCGCCCGCTCCGGCCACCGCTCAAACCGAAGCCAGAAAGTCCGCGATCTCCCTGTCGCTCCGTAGACGGAACTTTTTTGCATGGGCCGCATCGCACGCCAGGGCTTCCTCGATCATCGCGTCATGCGTGCGCTTGAAATTCCAGATGAAACGGTAGAAAGCCGGATCGAACTTCTCCGGGCAGCCGGGCGCGAGGTCGGCGCGGGTTTTGCCGAAGAGCGTCAGTGTGCGGCGGAAGGCGCGCCAGAGGCAGGTGCGGCGCGGCTGGTCGACCCAGACGATTGTGTCGGCGCGCGGCAGGCGGATGTCGAAGGTGCGGCTGAAATTTCCGTCGACGATCCAGCGGTCTTCGGCGACCGCGGCGGCGACCTTCGACCGGAACTCGTCATAGCTGCTTTCGACCCAGCCGGGTTTCCAGAACAGCACGTCGAGATGGACCACCGGCAGGGCGAGTTTCTCGCCGAGCTTGCGCGCGAGCGTCGACTTGCCGCCGCCCGAGCAGCCGATGACCAGGATGCGCTGCACGCGCTCACCCCTTCGAGCTGTGGCAGACCGCCTGGAGCTTGTTGCCTTCGGGGTCGCGCACATAGGCGCCGTAATAGTTCGGATGGTAGTGGGTCCTGAGGCCCGGTTCGCCTTCGCTGGTGCCGCCCATTTCCAGCGCCCTGGCGTGGAAGGCATCGACCGCGGCGCGGGAGGGGGCAAGGAAGGCGACATGGCCGCCATTGCCGGGCAGATGCGCCTTGCCGTCGAAAGGCTTCAGCACAAAGACCTTGGGTCCTGTCGCCGTGCCGTAGGAGGCGAGGCCCGGCGCCTTGAAGAAGGGCGCGATGCCGAGCGTCGCCAGCACCGCGTCGTAAAAGGCGGCTGCCTTGTCCGGATCGCTAGAGCCGATGGTGACGTGACTGAACATGGGGCACCTCGTTCTGCTGTCGCTGCGTGACCAATCTTCGTTCCTCGCTCCGCCACCCGAAAAATCCCTTGGATTTTTCGGCCTCCCCGCGAGGGGGAGGTCAAAGGAGCCGCACTGACGCCTAGAACGCAAATTCCCTGAAGACCGGATCGACCGAGCCGTTCCAGCGGCCGTGATAGAGAGCCAGCAGTTCCTCGGCGGGGGTGATGCCCGTTTCGACGATCTTCTCGACCGCGTTGAGATGGATCGCCTCGGTGCCGCCGACGCCGTCGCCATTGGCGCGGGCATCGAGGCCGGCGCGCGAGATCTCGACGGCGCGGCGCGCGACATCGAGCAGCGTGCCGCCGCGGAAGGGCGTCTTCAGCGCCAGTCGCGGCACGTCGTCGCGCAGTTTCTGACGTTCCTCGTCGCTCCAGTCCTTGACGAGATCCCAGGCGGCGTCGAGCGCGTTCTGGTCGTAGAGCAGCCCGACCCAGAAGGCCGGCAGGCCGCAGATGCGGGCCCAGGGACCGCCATCGGCGCCGCGCATCTCCATGTAGTTCTTGATGCGCGCCTCGGGGAAGATGGTCGTCAGGTGATTGTTCCAGTCGCCGCGCGTCGGCACTTCGCCCGGCAGCGCCGGCAGGCGGCCTTCGAGGAAGTCGCGGAAGGACTGACCGGTCGCATCGATATATCCGCCGTCGCGATAGACGAAATACATCGGCACATCGAGCGCGTAGTCGACATAACGCTCGAAGCCGAAGCCCTCATCGAAGACAAACGGGATCATGCCCGAACGCGCCCTGTCGGTGTCGGTCCAGACATGCGAGCGGTAGGAGAGATAGCCATTGGGCTTTCCCTCGGTGAAGGGCGAATTGGCGAAGATCGCTGTGGCGACCGGCTGCAGCGCGATGGCCACGCGCAGCTTCTTCACCATGTCGGCTTCCGAGGCGAAGTCGAGGTTCACCTGCACGGTGCAGGAGCGGTACATCATGTCGAGACCCATGGTCCCGACCTTCTTCATGTATTCGGTCATGATCCTGTAGCGGCCCTTGGGCATGACCGGGATTTCGTCGCGGCGCCAGTTGGGCGTGAAGCCCAGACCCAGAAAGCCGATGCCGTGTTCGTCGCCGACTTCCTTGACCTGGGCCAGGTGGTCGTGCAGTTCCGAACAGGTCTGGTGCAGGGTTTCGAGCGCGGCGCCCGAAAGCTCGAACTGGCCGCCGGGCTCCAGCGAGATGTTGCCGTGGCCCTCGCTTTCGAGACCGATGATGTGCTCGCCTTCCATCACCGGCTGCCAGCCGAAGCGGGTCAGGCCCTCGAGCATGGCGCGAATGCCGTGATCGCCCTCATAGGGGATCGGCGTCAGGTTCTTCACACAGAAGGGAAATTTCTCGTGCTCGGTGCCGATGCGCCAGTCGGATTTCGGCTTGTTGCCGCGCTCCAGCGCAGCCACGAGATCGCGACGGTCGGTGATGGGCTCGGGCCCGGCGACGAGTATGCTCATGCGAGCCCCTTTGTTCCTCCGCGGACCTTGTTGTCGTATCGAGGGGCATCAGCCCATGACCCCCGACCGGTCCTTCGCGTCGCCCAGATGTAGGAGCGGGATTTGCGGCTGACAAGCGCAAATCTCGGTCGCGACTTATACTTATTCTACAGACCGGCGCCCCGGCGCCGGCACCTTTGGCGGCGCGGCATCGCCCCCCTTGCCCGCATGTGCGAGGATCGGACAAACAGCGAGAGGAGCGATCGGATGCGGATCGGCATATTGACAGGCGGCGGCGATGTGCCGGGATTGAATTCCTGCATCAAGGCGGTGACGCGGCGGGCCACCGAACAGGGCTGGGAGGTGATCGGCTTCCGGCGCGGCTGGGCCGGCCCCCTCAACTACAATCCCGACGATCCGGAGGGCAGCGAGCGGCATCTGATGCGGCTCGACAACGAGGCCGTGCGCACCATCGACCGCGAGGGCGGCACGATCCTGCACACGACGCGGACCGATCCGCAATGGATGGTCGAGGCCAAGCTGCCCGATTTCCTCAAGGGCAAGTTCAAGCTCAGCGACAAGGGAACCGTCGACACCACGCCGCATATATTGCGCGTCTTCGAGCATCTCGGCATCGACGTGATGGTGACGATCGGCGGCGACGGCACGCTGGCCTATGCCGCGCAGCTTCACGGCGAAGGCATGAAGACCGTCTCGATTCCGAAGACGATGGACAATGACGTTTTCGGCACCGATTACTGCATCGGCTTTTCGACGGCGGTGTCGCGTTCGGTCGAGCATATCAACGCGCTCCGCACTTCGACGGGCAGCCATGAGCGCATTGCGGTGGTCGAACTGTTCGGCCGGCATTCGGGCGAGACCGCGCTGATCGCCAGCTACCTCGCCGATGTCGACCGTGCCATCATCGCCGAAGTGCCGTTCGATGTCGCCAAGCTGGGCGCGCTGCTGGCGGCCGACCGCGCGGCGAATCCGGCGCGCTATGCGATGGTGGTGATTTCGGAAGGGGCCCGCATGGAGGGCGGCGAGAGGCTGACCTATGGCGAAGCGGACGAATATGGACGCAAGCGGCTTGGCGGCATCGGCCATCTGGTCGGCGAGGAACTGACGAAGATCACCGGCATCGACACGATCACGCAGTCGCTCGCCTATCTGATGCGCGCGGGGCCGCCCGACGCGCTCGACCAGATGGTGGCCAAGAGCTTCGGCACGCTGGCGGTACAGGAGATCGCCGCCGGACGCAGCGGCTTCATGACGGCCCTGCGCGACGGCAATTACGAGACCGTGCCCGCCGCGCTCTGCACCGAGGGCCGCAAGCGCGTCGACGTGAAAGCCTTCTACGACCGCGACGCCTATCGCCCGCGCATCGCGCAGGTGACGGGCAAGCCGATGTTCCTGTATTGAGGCCCGTCCCGCCTGCTTGCTGCCGGCGTACGGGACGGGCGAGAGCCTGCCGGATCAGGAACGCGGGCGCGAGCCCGACCGCTTCAACTGCATGGTCTGGCGGGCCTCTTCATGGTCGCCGCCGATGACCCTGAAGCCGAGGCGCTCGTAGAGTTCGTGCGCATCGTTGGTGGACAACATGATGCGCGTGACGGCGGCCAGCGCCGGATCGTTGACCATCGTCTCGACAATCCATTTGCCGAGGCCGTTGCCGCGATGAACGGGCAGGATGTAGACGTCGCTCATCCAGGCGAAGCGGCTCATATCGGTGACCATGCGGCCGAAACCCGCCTGCTCGCCATCCGGCGAATAGAGACCATAGGCCCGGGAATTGAGGATGCTGGTCCAGAGCACATCCGGCGGCACCTCGCTGGCCCAGTAGGTGGCGCCGAGCATCTTCAGGATCGACTCCCTGTCGAGCCGCGACTTGTCGGTGTTGATCTCGAAACCGTGGCGGCTCCAGGAAGAAATCTCGGACGAACTCATACGCCTACTCTCTTTTACTCGTTGTTCTTGTTATCTGGCTCCCGCGCGTTGGGCATAGGTCCAAGCTTCCTGCGCGAGCGGTCGCACATTCTGCGCCATCTGTTTTGCGTGTTCGCTTGATGCCGTCCCGTCCCTCACCCGCCCCGCGATTCCCTGCAGGATACCGGCAAGACGAAAGAAATTATACGAAAAATAGAAATCGAGATTCTCGATGCCGGGGCGATTCGTCCGTTCACAGTACATCGCGATATATTCGTCGAGCGTCGGGATGCCGAGTTCCTTCAGATTGGCCGTCTGGATCGAGCCTGTGCCGCCGCCAGTGCCCTGACCCGGCATCACCCATTGCATCAGGCTGTAGGTGAAATCACCCAGCGGATGACCCAGCGTCGAGAGCTCCCAATCGAGCACCGCGATCACCTTCGGCTCGGTCGGATGCAGGATCGTGTTGTCGAGACGGTAGTCTCCATGCACGACCGAAGTCGAATCATCCTGCGGCACATTTTCGGGAAGCCATTCCATAAGACGGTTCATCTCGGGAATGGATTCGGTTTCGGAGGCGACATACTGCTTCGACCAGCGCGAGATCTGGCGGGCGAAATAATTTCCCGGCTTGCCGAAATCGCCGAGGCCCGCCGCCTCGTAGTCGATCATGTGCAGCCGCGCCAGCGTGTCGTTGAGCGTCTCGTAGATCTTCCAGCGCATGCCGGGTTCGATGCCGGGGAGCAAGGGCTCCCAGAGCACGCGGCCTTCCACCATGTCCATGATGTAGAACATGGTGCCGATGACGCTGTCGTCCTCGCAGAGACAATAAGTGCGCGGCGCGGGGAAGCCGACACCATGCAGCGCGGTGATGACCTTGTATTCGCGATCGACCGCATGGGCCGAGGGCAGCAGCTTGCCCGGCGGCTTGCGCCGCAGCACATATTTCTTCGCCGGCGTGACGAGCTGGTAGGTCGGGTTCGACTGGCCGCCCTTGAACTGCTTGACCGTCAGCGGGCCCTTGAAGCCGTCGACATGGGCTTCCATGTAGCCGGCAAGGCGCTTCTCATCGAACCTGTGCGTGTCGGCCACCTCCTTGGTGCCCGAAAACTGTTCCTGCCGGCTTTCCGCTGCGTCGGTCATGGTTTCGCTCCCCGTGTCTTTTATTCTGTGTACGTCTTATATGAAGTTGCGCCGGCTTCCCGAAAGCCAATATCAACCCGGATCGTCATGACCCGGCTTGTCCGGGTCATGACGGCGGAGGGGATGTGAGCTATTGGCATTGCCCGCCCCTCACGCGTGCTGCTTCTCGCGCTCGATGGCACGATAGCCGATGTCGCGGCGACAGAAGCCTTGCGGCCAGTCGATCGCCGCGACCGCACGATAGGCGCGCGCCTGGGCCTCGACGGTGCTGGCGCCGGTCCCGGTCACGTTGAGCACGCGCCCGCCGACAGCCAGAATCCGGCCGTTCTCGGCGCGCGTCCCGGCATGGAAAATCTCGACGCCCTCGACCGCCGCCGCCGCGTCGAGGCCCTTGATCTCGGTATTCCTTTCATAATCGCCGGGATAGCCGTTGGCGGCCATGACCACCGTCAGGGCGACCTCGTCCTTCCAGCGCAGGTCGGCACTCGCCAGCGTGCCGTCATGGGTGGCCATCAGCAACGGAAGGACATCGCAATCGAGACGGGTCATCAGGACCTGGGTCTCGGGATCGCCGAAGCGGGCATTGTATTCGATCAGTTTCGGACCGTCCTTCGTCAGCATCAGGCCGGCATAGAGCACCCCCTTGAAGGGCGTGCCGCGGGCCGCCATGGCCTTGACCGTCGGCTCGACGATCTCGCGCATGGTGCGCGCGCACAGGCCCGGCGTCATGACCGGCGCCGGCGAATAGGCGCCCATGCCGCCCGTGTTGGCGCCCTTGTCGCCGTCGAAGACGCGCTTGTGATCCTGGGCGGTCGCCAGCGGCAGGGCCATGCTGCCGTCGCAGAGCGCGAAGAAGCTCGCCTCCTCGCCTTCGAGAAATTCCTCGACGACGACTTCGGCACCGGCGGCGCCGAATCGGCCGGAAAAGATCTCGTCGACGGCCGCCTCGGCCTCGGCCGGCGTCAGCGCGACGATGACGCCCTTGCCGGCCGCCAGCCCATCGGCCTTGACGACGATCGGCGCGCCTTTTTCGCGGATGAAATCCTTCGCCGGCGCCGCGGCCGAAAACCGTCCGTAAGACGCCGTCGGGATCGACCACTCGGCACAGAGATCCTTGGTGAAGCCTTTCGAGCCTTCGAGCTGCGCCGCCGCAGCCGAGGGGCCGAAGCTCGCGACCCCTTCGGCGTCGAGACGGTCGACCAGACCCGCGACCAGCGGGTCTTCGGGACCGACGACCACGAAGCCGATTTCCTTCGCGCGACAGAAGGAAACGATCGCGTCAAAATCCAGCGGCGACAGCGCGACGCATTCGGCGACGGCGGCGATCCCGCCATTGCCCGGCGCGCAATAGAGCGCGTTGCAAAGCGGGCTCTGGCGGATTTTCCAGCACAGCGCATGTTCGCGGCCACCCGAGCCGATGACGAGAATGTTCATGAGATCGCAACTCCCGGAAAGCCGCGGCAAGGACCAGAAAACACGCCCCGCCAAAGCGGTTTCCTTGTAGCATGGGAGGAAGCGCGGGCAAACCGCCGCAAACCGCGAATCATCAGGACCGAAAGCCTCCAAATGGCCGCTTCCGATACGTCAGCCGCCGCCGGCAGCGGCAATGTTCACGAGTTCTCGGTCAGCGAAATCTCGTTCGCCCTGAAGAAAACCGTCGAGGACACTTATGGCCATGTGCGCGTGCGCGGCGAAATCACCGGCTATCGCGGCCCGCATTCCTCGGGCCATTGCTATTTCGGGCTGAAGGACGACAAGGCCCGCATCGATGCCGTGATCTGGAAGGGAAATTTCGGCCGACTGCGCTTCAAGCCCGAAGAGGGCATGGAGGTAATCGCGACGGGAAAGCTGACCACCTATCCCGGCAGCTCCAAATACCAGATTGTGATCGAACACCTGGAACCGGCCGGCGTGGGCGCATTGATGGCGCTGCTGGAAGAACGGCGCCGCAAGCTCGCGGCCGAAGGGCTGTTCGCGGCGGAGCGCAAGCGCGCCCTGCCCTTTCTTCCGGACGTCATCGGCATCGTGACCAGCCCGACCGGCGCCGTCATTCGCGACATTCTGCACCGGCTCGCCGACCGTTTTCCGCGCCATGTCGTCGTCTGGCCGGTACGCGTGCAGGGCGAGACGTCCGCCGCCGAGGTTGCCGCCGCGATCGCCGGCTTCAACCGGATGGACAAGAACGGAAAGATTCCGCGGCCCGACCTGCTGATCGTCGCGCGCGGCGGCGGCTCGATCGAGGATCTGTGGTCGTTCAACGAGGAAATCGTCGTGCGGGCTGCCGCCGAAAGCGCGATCCCGCTGATCTCGGCCGTCGGCCACGAGACCGACACGACGCTGATCGATTTCGCCGCCGACCGCCGCGCGCCGACGCCGACGGCTGCTGCCGAGATGGCGGTGCCCGTGCGGGCCGACCTCGTTGCCGAAGTGCAGGATCGCGCCCGGCGGCTGATGCGGGGCGAGGCGCGGACCATCGAAGCGGCGCGCAACGAATTGCGCGGCATGGCGCGCGGGCTGCCGCGCCCCGCCGATATCGTGGCGCTGCCACGCCAGCGCTTCGACGCCGCCAGCGACCGGCTGGGGCGGGCGCTGGCGCGCGCGGCGGAAGTCAAGCGTGCGCGGCTGCACCGAATCGAGGGCCGGCTGTCGATCGCGCCGATCGAAAGACGCATCGCCGAAGCGCGGCGGCGCGCCGGCGAAATGAATGCGCGTGCGCTCGCCGCCGAGAAGCGCCTCGTCACCGACAATGCGCGACGGCTGGACGGCCTTTCCAAGCTACTCGAAAGCTATTCCTATCATGGCGTGCTGAAGCGCGGCTTCGCGGTGGTGCGCGACCATGCCGGCAAGCCGTTGCGCAGCGGCGCGGGCCTGAAATCCGGCACGCCGCTCGAGATCGAGTTCGCCGCGGACCGGCTCGGCGTCGTCGCCGCGCCCGGCGCGCCCGAGAAACCAAAGCCTGCCGCGAAAGCGAAGCCCGAGGGCCCGCAGGGCAGTCTGCTTTGATCGCGGCTGTCGGCCGGGCTATACTGCAAAAATGAACAGGATCGACAAAATGAGCGGTGGCGCGGCAGAGCTCGTCTATGGCGACGGCGAATTCCATGTCGTGCGGCATGGCAGCTTTGTGACCTGCGCCGTCACCGGCGCGCAGATCACGCTCGACGAGTTGCGCTACTGGAGCGTCGACCGCCAGGAAGCCTATGCCAGCGCCGAGATTTCGCTGAAGCGCCATATCGAACTGCAATCGTCCTCATGATCCGGCCGGTCGCGCTTCTTTCGGCCCTCATCCTCGCCGCCGCTTCGCCTGCCGTTGCGGACGCCGTGCCGGCGCTCGAATTACAGGGCGAGATGACGCAGGGCGCGCTGATTATCGGCACGGCCATGCCGGGCGCCAAGGTGCGGCTCGACGGGACCGATGTACCCGTTGCCGGAAACGGCCTCTTCGCATTCGGTTTCGACCGCGATCACGGCGCCACCGCACATCTTGCCGTCACCTATCCGGACGGGACCGGCACGGAACGGCAGATCGAGGTGGCGCGCCGCGACTGGGCCATCCAGCGCATCGACGGCTTGCCGCAGAAATATGTGACGCCGCCGCCCGAGACGCTGGCCCGCATCGCCAGGGAGCGCGAACTGAAGACCGCAGCGCGCGGCAAACGGATCGAGGGCAGCTGGTTCGCACAGCCCTTCATCTGGCCGACGACCGGTCCGATCACCGGCGTGTTCGGCTCGCAACGCATCTATAATGGCGAACCGCGCCGGCCGCATTACGGCGTCGACGTGGCCGCGCCGACCGGTACGCCGATCGTTGCGCCGCAGGCGGGTGTGGTGACGCTGGCCGAAGCGGACATGTATTTCGAGGGCGGCCTGGTGTTTCTCGATCACGGTCATGGCGTGACCAGCGTCATCATGCATATGAGCCGGGTCGACGTGACGGAAGGTCAGACCGTCGAACAGGGCGAGGTCATCGGCGCGGTGGGCGCAACCGGCCGCGCCACCGGACCGCATCTTCACTGGGGCATGTTCTGGCGCGGCGCGCAGCTCGATCCGGTCAATCTTGCCGGGGCAATGCCGGACGCAGCCCAGACGGCCGCCGGCGGCGGCGACTAGGGCTCCGGTCCTGTCGCGTTTCCGGACGGCACGGCGTTCTTCCTATTCGACAGAACCATCCTCTTCCGACCCGTACCGGCGGCGCTGCCAGGGCTTGACCGACCAGCGATCATGCAGCCAGAGCCATTCATGCGGGCGGGCGCGGATGCGCGCCTCGAGAAAATCGTTGATCTCCTGGGTGATGCGCAGGATCTCGTCGAAGGGCTCGGCCTCCGGATTCGCCAGGATCGGGTCGTAGACGGTGACGCGGAAACGGGCGCCTTCGAGGCGTTCGATGCCGACCGGCAGCACCGGCACATTGTAGCGCACGGCCAGACCCGCCGGTGCGCCCGCCGTCATGGCGCGCAGCCCGAACAGGCGCGCCTCCACGCCGTCATTCATCTTCTGATCGGTCAGCATGGCGACGAAGCGGTTCTCGCGCATCAGCCTGACGATCACACGCGCGCCGGCTCCGCCCTTGGGGATCTGCGTCGCGCCGCCGGTGGCACGCCGGCGCAACGAGACCATCCATTCGTTGACGAAGGGGTTGTTGGCATGGCGATAGACCTCGCCGCCTTCGAGCCCTTCCAGACGCATGACCAGGGGCAGCAATTCCCAGTTCGAAAAGTGACCCGACACCAGGACGCCGCCATAGCCTTCCGCCGCCATGGCCCGCAAGGCCCCGGCGCCGACCACCTCGATGCGGTGGCGTTCGCCGGGATGCCCGAAGCGTTCGAGATGCGCATACTCACCGATGGTGCGGCCGAGATTTTCCCACATCGCGGCCAGGATGCGCTCGACCTCGGCTGGCGGCAGATCCGGCATGGCGCGGCGGATATTGGCGCGGGCGCGCTTGGAGATGCCGAGTTTCGGACCGAGATATCGCGCCAGCCGGCCGCCCAGCGCCGATGCCCGGTCGAGTCCCAGCAGATGGAAAAAGGCCAGTGCGATCTTCAGCGCCGCATATTCGAACAGGTGCACGGTCGTGCTCTTTGCCGTCATGCCTTCCCGCCCCCTCTCAACCCCGGCGGCGACGCGCGCGTCGCGTTGCGTCGTCGATCAACGCCATCAGGGTGTCGATGTTGGCAATCAGCGCCCGGACCGGCAACTGCATCGCGGCATCGCGCAGCCGTGCCCGCGCGCTGCCGGCCGGCGCATGGGCCAGACGCACCGCGTCCTTTTCGGTGGTGATCAGGCGCAGGCCGCGCTCGCGCGCCCGGACCAGCAGATGCAGGGCGTCGCGCTCGGAATACATGTGGTGGTCGGCGAAATCGACCGTCTCGGCGACCTCGGCACCGAGATCGGCCAGCGTGCGATAGAATCTCTCGGGACGGCCGATGCCGGCAAAGGCCAGCAGCGGCAGATCGCCCAGGCCGGGCGGTGTGGCCGGCCGGGTGATCGCATTGAAAACCGGCAGGCCGCGGGCGCGGGCACGCGCCGCGATGCCGTCGGCCGCATGGCCGCGGCCGTTCAGGATGACCGCCTGGGCCCGTGCCAGCGCGCCGTCGATGCGCTCGCGCAGGGGGCCGGCCGGAATGAGACGCCCGTTGCCGACGCCCGTCGCCGCGTCGACGACCAGTATCGAGAAGTCCTTGACGAGATGCGGGTTCTGGAAGCCGTCATCCATCACGATCAATTGCGCGCCGCCGCGTACCGCGGCTGCCGCGCCTTCCGGCCGCCGTGCCGACACCCATGCCGGCGCGATGGCAGCCAGCAGCAGCGGCTCGTCGCCGACATCGGCCGCGCCGTGCCGCGCCGGATCGACCCGGATCGGGCCGCGCTCGCGGCCGCCATAGCCCCGGGTCAGGAAATGAACATTCTCGCCGGCTGCGATCAGGCGCTCGGCAAGGGTCAGCGCCAGCGGCGTCTTGCCGGTGCCGCCGGCCGTCAGATTGCCGATGCAGACGACCGGCACGGCCGCGCGCTCCGGCGTGGCACGGCGATAGCGGATGCGGCCGGCCAGACCGTAGAGCCAGCCGGCCGGCGCCAGCAGACGCGCCGGCAACTGCGGCGCGGCGCCGGTTCGCGGCGGATACCAGAAGCGCGGTTCACGCATCGGCATGACCCTCCGCGGCCGGCGGCAGCAGCGGCCAGAGCAGCTCGAAGACGCGCGATGTCGCGCCGCTGTCGGCGCTGGCGACGGCCTGCGCCGCCGCGGCCCTTTGCCGGCGCAAGGCGGGGTCGGCCAGAAGCGGCGCGACCGCGCCGGCCAGTTCGGCCGGGCCGGCAATGCGCTGCATCGCGCCGGCCGCCTCGAAGGCCGCATAGGCCTCGGCGAAATTGAAGTCGGAGGGGCCCGCGATCAGGGCCGAGTCGAGACGCGCCGCCTCGAAGGGATTGTGGCCGCCGGCCGGGTGGAGCGTGCCGCCGATGAAGGCAATGCCGGACAGACTGTAGTAGAGGCCCATTTCGCCCAGTGTGTCGCCGAGATAGATGTCGGTCGTCGCGGCGATGCTCTCGCCGGCGCTGCGCCGGGCCACCGCAAGGCCGAGCGCCCGGCATTCGGCGGCCACGGCCGGGCCGCGCGCCGGGTGGCGCGGCACGATGATCGTCAGCAGGCCGGGATGGGCCGCGGCCAGCGCGCGATGCGCTTCGGCGGCGGCACGCTCTTCGCCGTCATGCGTGTTGCTGGCCAGCCAGACCGGGCGGCCGGCGATCTGGCCCTGCAGGCGCGCCAGTTCGCCGGCGTCGGGGCGCAGCGGCGCGGCATCGTGTTTCAGATTGCCGAGGCGCCGCACCGAGGGCGCGCCGAGGGCGCGCAGACGTTCGGCACTGGCCTTGTCCTGCGCCACCGTCAGCGAAAAGCCCGCCAGCAGCGCCGCCGCCATCTGCGGCGCGCGGCGCCAGTTGCGGAAGGACTGTTCGGTGATGCGCGCATTGACGAGGGCCAGCGGCAGGCCGCGCGCCCGGGCGGCGCGCATCAGGTTCGGCCAGAATTCCGACTCGACCCATATGGCGAGATCGGGCCGCCAGTGGTCGAGAAAGCGGGCGCACCAGGCCGGATGATCGAGCGGCACCAGTTGATGCACGGCGCGCGGCGGCAGGCGCTCGGCCATCAGCCGGGCCGAGGTGACGGTGCCGGTGGTGACCAGCACCGCGATGTCGGGTGCCGCGGCCAGCAGGCGGTCGATCAGCGGCAGCACCGACAGCGACTCGCCGATGCTGGCGGCATGGAACCAGACCAGGCGGCCCGGCGGCCGCGGCCGCGACGGGCGGCCGAGGCGCTCGCCGATGCGGGCCGGATCCTCCTTGCCGCGCGCAATCCGGCGGCGCAGCAGGACCGGGGCCACCGGCGCCAGCGCCCGCGTCAACAGACGGTAGAGCGCAAGGCCGGGCGATGTGGCGGTCGCGGTCATCACCGGAACGGGATGCTCAAGACGCCACCGTCCCTGCATCCTGCAGGGACGGGGCGCGGCCGACCAGGCGTTCGGCCTCGGCCGCGACTTCGTTGAGACCGTCCTCGACGCGCTGCCGCGCGCGTTCGATTTCCTCCGGGCTCGCATCGCGGTCGACATAGATCGGTTCGCCCCATACCAGCGCGCCCTTCGAGAAGGGCAGGTTGATGGTGAAGCGGTCCCAGTTGTCGAGCTTGATGCGGGCGCGCGTCGTCGCGGCCACCGGCACGATGGGACGGCCGGAGAGCCGCGCCAGCATCACGATGCCCTCGCCCGCGCGCCGCGCCGGCCCCGGGGGCAGATCGGCAGTCAGACCGATCGAGATGTTCTCGCCAAGCGCGCGGACCATGGCGCGCAAGGCGCCGGCGCCGCCCTTGCCCTTGTGCTTGTGGCTGCGCTCCTCGCCCTTCGGCACGCCAGCGCCGCGGATCGTGCTGACGCCGAGATGGCGCATGACGCTGTCGACGATCTCGCCGTCGCCATGTTTCGAGACCAGGATGCGCCACTCGCGCCAGTTGTGCCAGAAGGGCGGCAGGATCAGATTCTGTCCATGCCATGTCGCCGCGACAAAGGGCTTGTCGACATTCCAGAAACTGGCGGCGATGTCGCCGCGCCGGATCTCGAAGCGGCAGGTCCGCCGGACCAGACGGATATAGAGCGCAATCAGGAAACCGATCGCGCCGGCGAAGGCCGCACTCTTGAATATCTTCTTGCCGAGCGACATCGGGTCCCTATTCTCCCGCCAGGGCCGTGTGCGGCGCTTCGTCCTGCGCCGGGCCGGCAGCCGCGTCCTCGATGAATTGCGAACGCGACAATTCCGCATAGAGACCGCCCGCGGCGACCAGTTCGGCATGGGTTCCCTGCTCGACCACGCGGCCGTCTTCGATGACATAGATATTGTGGGCGTGCTTGATGGTCGAGAGGCGGTGGGCGATGACCAGCGTCGTCCGCCCTTCCATCAGGCGCGCCAGCGCCTTCTGCACCTGCATCTCGGATGCCGTGTCGAGTGCCGATGTCGCCTCGTCGAGCAGCAGGATCGCCGCGTTCTTCAGCATCGCGCGCGCGATGGCAATGCGCTGGCGCTGGCCGCCGGAGAGCTTGAAGCCCGCCTCGCCGACGCGCGTGTCGTAGCCATCGGGCAGCGCCTGGATGAATTCATGCGCGGCGGCATTGCGTGCGGCCTGTTCGATCTCGGCATCGCCGGCGTCGGGCGACCCATAGGCGATGTTGGCCCGGATCGTGTCGTCGAAGAGAAACGGCTCCTGCGTCACCAGCGAGCTGGCGCCTCTGAGCGAGGCCAGCGTGACCTGCGCGACGTCCTGACCGTCGATCAGGACGCGGCCGGCGGTCGGATCGTAGAAGCGCGGCACCAGATTGAGAATGGTGCTCTTGCCGGCCCCCGACGGGCCGACCAGCGCCACCGTATGCCCCTTCGGCACCTCGATCGTCACCCCCTTGAGCGCCGGCGTGCCGTCGCCATAGTGGAAATGCACGTCCTCGAAACGGACCGCGCCATCGCGAATGCGGAGCGGCGCGGCATTCGCCGGCGCCCGGATGCCGGGCTCGATGTCGAGGATCGGAAAGACGCGAATGGCCGCCGCGACGCCTTCCTGCATCAGGGTCTGGGTGCTGGCGAGTTTCTTCAGCGGCTCGTAGGCCAGCATCATGGCGGAGAGAAAACCGCCGAGATCGCCGATGGTCAGCAGGCCGGTCTGGACGCTGCGGCCGCCGAAATAGATGACGGCCGCAATGCCGAAGCCCGACAGGATGCCGGTGACCGGACTGGCCGCGGCGCGGCTTTTCAGCGCGCGCAGCGAATGGCGCAGCACCTCGTCGATCGAGCGCTTGGCGCGGGCAATCTCGGTGGCTTCCTGGTCATAGGCCTTGACCACCCGGATGCCGCCCAGCGCTTCCGAGATGACCGCCGACAGGTCGCCGGAGCCCTGCATGGTCTGCCGGGCCGCCTTGCGCGACCGCCGTCCGAGCTGGCGCACCAGAAGGGCGACGAAGGGAATGACGGCCGTGCCCATCAGCGCCAGCTGCCAGTTGAGATAGAACATCGCGCCGATCAGGGCGATCACCGTCAGCAGATTCTGACCGAGATCGATCACGGTGGTGGTGATCGAATCGCGCACGCGGCTGGCATCGTAGAGAAAGCCGGAAATGAAACGGCCCGAATGCGTGCTGCTGACCCAGGCCAGGTCCGCATGCATGATGCGGTCGAACATGCGACGCTGAATCTCGGCAACGATATATTGCCCGATCGTGCTCATGTTGACCTTGGCGAAATAGGCCGCAACGGCCTGGACCGAGGTCGCGGCAATGGCGCCGGCCGACACCAGCAGCAGCATCCATGCGTCCGAGCCGACAATGTTGTCGAGGGCATGCTTGATCAGGATCGGGAGGACGCCGGTCGATGCCGCAACAATGACGCTGGCAAAAAGCGCCATGGCCGCCAGACGCCAGTGCGGGCGCAGATATTCGCGCGCCATCCGGCCCACGACCTGACGGGTCGTGAGTTCCGGCGGCGGAGTCTGGCCGGCGGGTTGCGGCGAATCCGGGCGCGGCCCCGTTCCCCCAAGGCCGGTATCGGCGGCGGATTTCTGGCTTGGCATCTGGCCTGTCTCGTTCGGTCCCGGCGATCGGGATTGCCGGGACCATATCACGGCACACCACCTGTCGCCATAAAGGCGGCAAATGGTAAACGCTTCATTCAATTGACCTTTTGACCGATTTCCGGGGCGCCCGTCAATTCAGCAAGGCGATGGAGACCGTCAGATAAGTGGCGAACAGCGTCCAGGCGAGATAGGGCAACTGCAGCAGACCGGCGAGACGATCGAACTTGAGGAATGCCATCACCATCAGAATGATGGCCGCGTCGAGGGCCAGCACCACCAGGACCGCCAGCGCCGGGCTCTTCAGCCCGAAAAACACGATGCTCCAGGACAGATTCAACGCCAGCTGCATGCCGAACAGGGACAGCGGCCCGCCCGCCTTGTCGAAACTTCCCGCCGCGCGCCAGACCAGCCAGGCCGAGATCGCCATCAGGAAATAGAGAAAGTTCCAGACGACCGGGAAAACCCATTCGTCGGGGTTGAGCGGCGGCTTGACCAGTTCCTGATACCAGTCACCGACGCTCGTTGCCGTCACGGCGCCGCCCGCGCCGGCGACAATGAAGACCACAATCAGAAATCCGAACAGGCAGACAAGCGACATCAGCGTGCCCGGCCCCGGCCTTGCCTTGTTGTCCGGCGACGGGTCGTTACTCGTCATCGCCACCATCCTGATCGGGATCGAGCAGCCGGTGCAGATGTACAATGAAATATCGCATATGCGCGTTGTCGACCGTTTTCTGGGCGGCCGCCTTCCATGCACGATGCGCCGTGTCGTAATCCGGGAAGATACCGACGATATCCAGCGCCGTCGTGTCCTTGAACTCCCTGCCTTCCAGATGCGTCAGCTCGCCGCCGAATACCAGGTGCAGAAGCTGTTTTGACATGAAGACCTCGGGACAACGACTGCATCGGATGCGAGTCGGATGCTAGCACGGCAATGCGATCCGGCGAAGGCGTTGCTGTCAGTCGGGCAAGCGTATCGCACCCAATCGAGCCAGCATTGCATCGTGGAGCGCCGGACCTGCAACGAGCAGGCTGCGGTGCCGCGTGCTTTCACGATTGTAGGTAAAGGGCCGGCCGTCATGCGTCGTCATGCAGCCCCTTGCCTCGGTGACGATCAGATCCGCCGCCGCAAGATCCCAATCGCTCTTGCCATTCAGCGCGAGCGCCGCGTCGGCCATGCCGCAGGCCACCAGTGCGATCCGGTAGGCGACCGAGTTGCGTTCCAGAATGTCCATTTCAGGCCAGGGCGGGATGCCGGCTCGGCTCCATCCGGGATGCTTGAACATCGGCGCAAAGGCCGCGATCCGGCAGCCTTCGATTTCGCTGCGGTTGCTGACATGGATCGACCGACCGTTGAGCCGCGCGCCGCCGCCGATCGCCGCGTCGAAGAATTCATCCGTCGCAGGATTGAAAAGCGCGGCGATGACCGGACGACCGTCCGCGACCAATGCAACGGATACAACGAAATGGGGTTGGCCCCTGGCAAAGGCCCGCGTGCCGTCGATCGGATCGACGACCCAGGTCAAGCGGCGCGAGAGACGTATCGCGTCATCCTCGGTTTCTTCCGACAACCAGCCATATTCGGGTCGTGCCGAGGTCAGACGCGCCTGCAAGAGATCGTTGACGGCAATATCGGCTTCGGTGACCGGACTGTTGTCGGCATCCTTCGACCATTTCCTGAGGTCGGTGCCGAAATAGCGCATGGCAAGCGCGCCCGCATCCCTGACCGCCTCTTTCAGCAGGACAAAATCACCGTCAGGTACCGGCAACGGTCATCCCCTCGACGCGGACCGTCGGTGCGTTGGTGCCGTGGCGAAACTCGAGATCGTCGGCCGGCGTCATGTTCAGGAACATGTCCTTGAGGTTTCCGGCCACCGTGATTTCACTCACCGGGTATGTGATTTCGCCATTCTCGATCCAGAAACCGGAAGCGCCGCGGCTGTAGTCGCCGGTCACGCCATTGATGCCCATGCCGATCAGCTCGGTGATATAGAGGCCCTGTCCGATATCGGCGATCAATTCCTTCACGCCGAGACAGCCTTTCTCCATATAGAGGTTGGTCGGCGCCGGCGACGGCGATCCGCCCGTGCCGCGTGCCGCGTGGCCGGTCGACACCAGACCAAGCTGGCGTGCCGTTGCACTGTCGAGCAGCCAGGTCGTCAGGCGTCCATCATCGATCAGATTCATGCGGCGGTTCGCGACGCCCTCGCCATCAAACGGCTTTGAGCGCAGGCCACGCTTCATGTGCGGATCGTCGACGATCGAAATGCCGCGCGCAAATACGGCACGATCCATCTCGTTCTTCAGAAAACTGGTTCCGCGCGCGATCGACGTTCCGGAAATGGCGCTCGCAAAATGGCCGACGAGTCCGCCCGAGACGCGCGGATCGTAGACCACGGGCACCGCCTGCGAAGAAACCTTGCGCGGATGGAGCCGCCTTACCGCCTTTTCGCCTGCGCGACGGCCGATCGCGGTGGCGGATTCGAGATCGTGTCCATGCCGCGCCGTCATGTGGTCATAGTCGCGCTCCATCGCCGTGCCTTCGCCGGCCAGCACCGAGCAGGAAATCGAACAGAAGGTCCCCGCATAGGTCCCCGCAAAACCACGGCCGGCGGCATCACGCGCGACCAATGCAACGCTGGAGCGGCCCCACCCCGCCCCTGCCCCGCTCGAATTGGTGACACCATCAACCGCAAGCGCGGCCTCCTCCGCCTCGGATGCCAAAGCGGCCAGTTGTTCTGCCGTCGGCGGCGGGCTCTTGTCTTCGATATCGAGATCCGGCCAGTCCCGTGCCAGCAGCGCGGCATCCGCCAATCCGCACCAGACGTCTTCCGGCGCGGCGCGCGCCATGGCCACCACGCGTTCGATCATCGGTGCAAGCGATGTCTCCGACAGATCCGTGGTGGAAACGCTCGCCTGACGTCTGCCGATGAAAACGCGCAGACCGATGTCACGTCCCTCCGAGCGTTCGACATCCTCGAGCTTGCCGAGGCGCCACGAGACGCCCAGCGACGTGCCCTCCATGGCAACGGCATCGGCGGCATCGGCGCCGGCCGCCAATGCGCGGTCGACAAGCGCTGCCGCTGCATCGAGTGCCGACAACATTCCGTCGGCCTTTGCCGTTCCAGTCATCCCTGCCGCTTCCAGACGTTGTTCAGAGCAATGCGTAATAGAGACAGGCAAGGCCCGCCACAAGCTGCCCGATCCAGGTCAACAGCGTGCCGACAAGGCGTGGCGGCGTCGACGCGCCTGTTCGTGAAACACCGATCGCGTGCAGCACGCGGCCGATGGTCAGCGCAAGACCGACCACATGCAGCACGATGATCGAGGCCGAGAGCATGTGCAGCACTACAAGACCGATCAGGCCGATCGGCGTGTATTCGACATTGGTGATGTGGGCGCGGCTCGCATTGTACAACTTGTCGTCGTCGCCGGTTCCCGTCATCACATTGGCGCGAAGGCGATTGGCAGAGACGCGATAAGCCAGGAACAGGTTGATGAGAATGTTGAGACCGGCATAGACGCCGACGATTGCCAGCGAGATCGAATAGAATGTCATCGGGGCATCCTCCCTTTGGCCTGCCACGGGCCTGATTCTCCGGATCGGCGGCAAGGCTAGCACGGGCCGGACCCCGCATGACAGCGTGACAGCGCTGCCAGCGGCAGCAAATGCCGGGGTCAGTCGTCCGTGCCGGGCCGGCGACTGCGCAGTTGCTTCGTTGCGCCACGCCTGACCTTGCTTTCGAGGCGCCGCTTCTTCTCGCCAAGGCTTGGCCGCGTCGGCACCCGGAACTTCGGCCGATGCGCCGCCGCCGCGATCATTTCCACAAGCCGGCCTATCGCATCGCGACGGTTGGCCTCCTGCGTCCGGAAACGGTTCGCCGTAATGATGACGATACCGTCCTTGGTGAGCTTGGCGCCCGCTATCCGTTCGAGCCGTGCCTTGACCGGCGCCGTCAGCGAGGGCGATCCGCGGACATCGAAACGAAGTTGCGCGGCTGTGGAGACCTTGTTGACGTTCTGCCCGCCCGGACCGCCGGCGCGGATATAGGTGATGGAAATCTCGTCCTCGCCGATCGAGAGGCTGTCCGTGACGGGGATCATCGGCGCATCACTTCCAGATCGGCTTGCCGGTGCCGGGGAGGCCGAGGCTCGACCATTTCTTCGTCACCGCGTCGATCACATCCTGATCCATGCGGATCTGGCGACCCCATTCGCGCTTCGTTTCCGGCGGCCATTTGTTGGTCGCGTCAAGACCGATCTTGCCGCCCAGGCCGCTTTCAGGCGAGGCGAAGTCGAGATAGTCGATCGGCGTGTTCTCGATCAGCGTCACGTCGCGCACCGGGTCCATCCGTGTGCTGATCGCCCACATGACGTCCTTCCAGTCGCGCGCATCGATGTCGTCATCGACCACGATCACCCATTTCGTGTACATGAACTGCCGCAGATAGGACCAGGCGCCCATCATCACGCGCTTGGCGTGGCCGGGATAGGCCTTCTTCATCGAGATGACGGCGATGCGGTAGGAGCAGCCTTCGGGCGGCAGCCAGAAGTCGACGATCTCGGGAAACTGCTGCTGCAGCAGCGGAATGAAGACTTCGTTCAACGCCTCGCCCAGCACCGAAGGTTCGTCCGGCGGACGGCCGGTGAAGGTCGAGAGATAGATCGGGTCCTTGCGCATGGTGATGGCGCTGACGGTGAAGACCGGAAACTTCTCGACCGAGTTATAGTAGCCCGTGTGGTCGCCATAGGGACCCTCGTCTTCATATTCCTCCAGCGAGACATGGCCCTCGATGACGATTTCGGCTTCGGCCGGCACCTTCAACGGCACCGTCTTGCAATCGACAAGCTCGACCTTCCGGCCGCGCAGCAGCCCCGCGAACTGATATTCGCTCAGCGTGTCGGGGACCGGCGTGACGGCGGCGAGGATCGTGCCGGGATCGGCGCCGATGACGCAGGCGGCCGGCAAGGGCTCGCGCTTCTCGGCTTTCCAGCGCGCGTGATGCTGCGCGCCGCCGCGATGCGCCAACCAGCGCATGATCGTTTTGTCTCGCCCGAGCACCTGCATCCGGTAGATGCCGAGATTGAAGTCGTCTTCCTTGACGCCTTTCGGCCCCCTGGTCACGACCAGCGGCCAGGTGATCAGCGGCGCCGGCTCGCCCGGCCAGCAGGTCTGGATCGGCAGGTCGTGGAGATTGATGTCACTGCCTTTCAGCACGATCTCCTGACACGGCGCCGACGACAGCGTCTTCGGCTTCATCGCCATCACGGTCTTCAGCAGCGGCAGCATTTCGAAGGCTTCGCGGAAACCGCCCGGCGGTTCCGGCTGGCGCAGAAAGGCCAGCGCCTCACCGACTTCGCGCAGGTCCTTCGCGTGACGGCGCTCGATGCCGCCCATGGTGACCGCCTGGGCCACCCGCTCCACCGTGCCGAAGAGATTGACCAGTACCGGCATAGGCGAGAGGCGCCCATCGGCCATCTGCGCCTGCTGGAAGATGACGGCCGGCCCCTGCTCGGCCAGCAGCCGGGTCTGGATTTCGGTCATCTCGAGAACGGTCGAAACCGGTTCCGTCACACGGGCAAGGTCGCCCGATGCGTCGAGTTTCGACAGGAATTCGCGCAGCGAGGCATAGGACATCGGCTTTCCGGACTTTCGGCTGTTTTCCGGGCCTTGCACCGGTCCGGGGCGCGCAGAATGCCGCATTCCCGCAGCGCTGCCAAATGGGCCCATGCGTTAACAAGGCGCCAACCGTTCGGGGCGTAGTCTCGATACAGGACACCAATGCGGGAGCGAGCGGCGTGACCAGGCACGGAAAAGAAACACGGCAACCGGCGACGCGCATCTGGCGCGGCGGCGAGATCGATGCCGATCCGTTTCATCTGCCCCAGCATGTCGCCATCGGGGCGGCGGCGCTGCTGCCGCGCGCCTTCGGCTTCATCCGTTTTGCGACCGTCCATGCCGATGCGGTGACGGTCAATGACTCCTCACCCATTCTCGGTATCTTCGATTGGTCGGAGCCGATCTCGGCCTATGAAGGTGTCGCGTTGCGGGTCGTCGATCGCGACAGGCGCGGCATCGAGAAGGCACTCGTGGTCGAGCTGACCCACCGCCGGAATTCGAAGCGCAATATCGTCGTCCATGCGTCGCATGACGGCCTCGACGCGCCGGCGCGCTGGCGCTCCTGGGGCCGGGTGCTTCGGCTGCCATTGCTGGTCGAAGACCGCGAAGGAACGCTTCATGCGGCCGAGCGGCGCCTCGGCGCGCTGCATGTCGGCGAGCCGCAGCCGCATTCCGGCGCCAACCCGCTTTCGGCCCGCCGTCCGCTTTCCTTCGGCCAGTCCGGCCAGCCGCGGCTCTGGGGCGAACGACTTGTCGGCGGCGCACGCCCGCCGGCCTATTGACGCTCAGCCAAATTTCGAAAAATCCGGCGGGCGCTTCTCGAAGAAGGCGCTGATTGCCTCCTTGACCTCATCCGAGCGAAGCTGCGCAGCGAAGACGCGAGCTTCGGCCTCACGCGCTTCGCCGACCCGCGGACGATCATTGTCCTTCAGCAGCGCCTTGGTGGCGCGCACCGCATTGGGCGCCTTCGCGGCGAGCGCCTTGGCGCGGGCGAGCGCTTCCACAGGCAACTCATTGTCCGGGAAGACATCCGCAACAAGGCCGATGGCTTCGGCCTTTTCCGCGCCAATCTTCTTGCCGGTCAGAAAAAGGTCCGCTGCTTTCTGAATGCCGATCTGACGCTGCAGCAGGAAGGTCGAGCCCGCTTCCGGCACGAGGCCGAGATTGACAAAGGGCATCTGGAAGGTCGCGCTCGCACCCGCATAGACCAGATCGCAGTGCAGCAGCATGGTGACGCCGACGCCGACGGCAAGCCCGTTCACCGCCGCCACGACCGGCTTTTCGGCATTGGCGAGATTTTCGAGGAAGCGCGTCACATGCGGCTTTTCCTTCGGCTGTTCGTCGAGCGGCGTCGTGCCCGCCTTGGCGAAATCGGCAAGATCGTTGCCGGCCGTGAAGGAACCGCCGGTGCCGGTGTAGTAGGTGACGCGGATTTTCGGATCGGCATCCGCCGTCTCGATCGCATCAGCCAGCACCTTGTACATCTCCGCCGTCAGTGCGTTCTTCTTGTCCGGGCGGTTGATGGTGACGATCTGGACACCGTCTTCGACGGTCACGAGCACATAATCGGTCATCGGGCGATCCTTCGATTGAACGTTGCAATTGTATCGGTAAGTTCTTTTTCGGAATTTAGGGCTCCGCCGGCCTGCCTGCAAAGCCTATCCATGCAACAGCTTGTGCGCACGGTATGGGTCCGCTGAACGAATTTGAACAGGCATCAGGCAGGCAGGAGACGCCAGACGCTGGTGTTGCGGACATCGGTGTCTTCCAGTTCGCGCGTCGTCTTCACGGCGTAGGAGACCAGTTTTTCAAGGCCGGATTTCGGCAGATAGGTACGCCCGGGATCCCCGATCAGCACCGTCGTGCCCTCGCCCGCAAGCTTGCGCAGCCATGTTTCGATGCGCGCCGCCAGAGGCCCCTCGTAGCACATGTCGCCGACGAGAACGATGTCCCAGCCGCGATTGGCGGTGCCGACAAGATCGTCGGTCGCTGCGGCAATGGCGACATTGTTGGTTTCGGCGTTGAGTGCAATCGCCGCCGCCGCGAAGGCATCGATGTCGGCGGCAAGCGCCATGGCGGCGCCCGCCTTCATCGCGGCAATGGCGATCAGCCCCGAGCCCGAACCGAAATCGAGGACGCGCTGGCCGCGCACGATTTCCGGATTGTCGAGAATGTAGCGTGCCAATGCCTGACCGCCTGCCCAGGCGAAGGCCCAGAATGGCGGCGGCAGACCCGACTTCTCGAGTTCCTCCTCGGTCATCTGCCAGATCGGAACGATTTCGCTGGCGAGGTGCAACCGGATTTCGGGAATGAGCGGCGGTTCGTGAAGCTGCGTGTTCTCGCGAATGAAGCGGGCGGGATCGCTCATGCGCCGGCAGGCAGTGCGGCAAGAACGGCGCGCGCCTGTTCGCTGTCTTTTGCAATCTGCGCCTTCAGGCTTTCCAGGCCGTCGAATTTCCGTTCGGGACGCAGATATTCGACGAACGAGACGGCCGCATGGGCACCATAGATGTCGCCGTCGAAATCGAAGATATGCGCTTCCAGAAGCACGTCCTGCTTGTCGAAGGTCGGGCGTCGGCCGACATTCGCAACGCCGTCATAGCTGCCCCTGTGCGGCCCGTCCTCGATCTCGACCTTCACCGCATAAACGCCAAGCGCCGGTTCGACGTGATCCTCAAGTGGCAGATTTGCGGTCGGAAAGCCGATGGTGCGGCCGCGTTGATCGCCCTGCTGGATATGCGTCTCGACCGTCCACCAATGGCCGAGCAGCTTCGCCGCGCCACGCGGATCGCCCTTTGCCAGAAGCTCGCGGATACGTGTCGAGGAATAGGCTTCGCCGTCACCGCGCACTTCCGGCACGATGTCGACGCCGAAACCTTCCATTTCGCCCATATAGGCCAGCGTCGCCGCATCGCCGCCGCGTCCCTTGCCGAAGCGAAAATCGTAACCCGCCACCACGTGCACGGCGCGCAGCCCGTCGACCAGCACATCGAGAACGAATTCCGGTGCGAGTTTTTGCGACATGCGCTGATCGAATGGCAGCGCCGCCAGAACATCGACGCCCAGCTTTTCCAGCAGCCGTGCCTTGGCGCGGAAAGGGGTCAGACGAAAAAAGGGCTTGTCGGGAAAAAAGAACTGCTGGGGATGCGGCTCGAAGACAAGGACGCCGAGCGGCACGCCGAGTTCTGCTGCCAGACGCGCCGCCTCCCCGATCACCTTGCGGTGGCCGAGATGCACGCCATCGAAGTTTCCGAGTGCGTAGACGCCGCCCGTCAGGCCGGGCGGCACGTGCTCGTGGTGGCGGATAATCTGCATCTGCGTGGGTCGGGGCTCCGGGGCAAAGGGGTCGGCCAAAGGTGATGGCGGATCGGCCCCCATGCGTCAAGTGCAGGGGACGAGACGCCCGTTGCGCATGTTCTACCAGACGAGACGCGGCATGGCCGCGACGGCACGCACGCCAGCGCGGGCCAGGACCGCCTCAACACGCGCTTCGTCGGGGCTCTCAGGCGCCGGGCCACAATCGGCCGCGGCAATCCCGCCGGTGACGAACAGGGCATCGATGCCGGCGTCGCCGGCGCCCAGCATATCGGTCAACGGACCGTCGCCGACGGCCAGGATTCGGGCGTCGGCGACCGGACCGCCGGCAATGTCGGCGAGACGGCGACGCGCCACCTCGTAGATCGGCCGGTGCGGCTTGCCGAAATACACGACCTCGCCGCCCAGTTCCTCGTAGAGCGCGGCCAGCGCACCGGCGCAGTAGATATGTTTCGAGCCGCGCTCGACGATGATGTCGGGATTGGCGCAAACGAGCGGAAGCCTCCGCGCGACCAGATTCTCGAACTGCCTGCGATAGTCTTCCGGCCCCTCGATCTCATCGTTGAACGGTCCGGTGACAAGGATGAAGGCTGCCTGCGCCTCGTCCACGCGTTCGACGCCGGTGCCGTCGAACAATGCCAGATCGCGATCGGGACCAATATAGTAGCAGGCGTCGCCCAATGTCCGACTGCCGAGATAGGTCCGCGTTGCGTCGCCCGATGTGAGGATGCCGTCATAGACATCATGCGGTATGCCCATGCGTTCGAACATTTCCGGCAGCGTCGTCGACGGCCGCGGTGCGTTCGAGAGCAGCAATACGCGCCCGCCCCCGGCGCGGAAGCGGCCCAGCGCATCGGCAACGCCGGGATAGGCCTCGCGTCCATTGTGCAACACGCCCCAGACATCGCAGAGCAGGGCATCGTAGCGGGCGGCGATCGCAGAGAGACCGGAAATCAGCAAGAGATGGTTCCTTCGACAAGGACGGGTCAGGCCGGTGCCCGCATGAAGACGAATTCGGTGACGCCATAGCGCCGCCGGTCGACTTCTACAAAACCTTCCGGCGCAGCGAAGTCGGATGTCACGGCTTCCTCGACGATGCACAAGGCGCCGGGCACCAGCCAGTCGCCGTCCCGTGCCGAGACGAGCGCCGCCTCGCCCAGCTTGCGGCCATAGGGCGGATCGGCGAAGACGAGCGAGAAGGCCGGGCCGACGCTGCCGGGCCGGGGCCCAAGCGAGGCTGCATCGCGCTTGTAGAGCTTGGCATGACCATTGAGACCGAGATGCTCGAGATTCTCGCGGATGGCGGCGCGACTCTCGGCATGGTCGTCGACGAAGAGACAGAAGGATGCGCCCCGCGACAGGGATTCCAGTCCGAGTGCGCCCGATCCCGCAAAAAGATCCAGCACCCGCGCGTCCTCGAGCTCAAAACCGTCAAAATCCGCGTGGGCCAGAATGTTGAACAGGGCCTCACGCGCCCGTTCACCGGTCGGGCGCACGCGGTCCCCCCTGGGTGCCGCGATCGCCCGGCCCCTATGGGTGCCGCCGACGATCCGCATGACGCGCCTTTCCCTTGCCGGCCGCATCGGCCTTTTTGGTGCGGAAGGTCTTCAGCCGCGGCTTCGTTCCGCCGGGCTTTCCCGCCGGCCTGGCATCGCGCTTCGAGACGGAACCGGTGACGGCCTTCTTCGGCGCGTTCCGGTTCGACGGTGCCTCGGCCTGCATGAACTGCTCGGCATGGGCACCGAGCTGGTCCATCAAGACCCGGTTCGGCACCTGCGCCACCTCGCCTTCAGCAAGATCGCCAACCTGGAAGGGCCCGAAAGACAGCCGGATCAGACGATTGACCTTCAGGCCCAGCGCACCGAGCACGCGCTTCACCTCGCGGTGCTTGCCTTCCTTCAGGCCGACCGTCAGCCAGACATTCGAGCCCTGTACCTTGTCGAGCTTCGCCTCGATCGATCCGTAGCGCACGCCTTCGACCGTGATGCCGTCCTTCAACTTGTCGAGATCGGCCTGGGTGATTGCGCCCCAGGCGCGCACGCGGTAACGCCGCGTCCAGCCGGTGGACGGCAGTTCGAGCAGCCGCGCCAAGGCGCCGTCATTGGTCAGCAGCAGCAGGCCTTCGGTATTGATATCGAGACGGCCGACCGAAACCACGCGCGGCATGCCGGCCGGCAGGCGCTCGAAGACCGTCGTGCGACCTTCGGGATCCTTCGCCGTCGTCACGAGTCCGGCCGGCTTGTGATAGCGCCAGAGCCGTGTCGGCTCCTGCTTCGGCAAGGCCTTGCCGTCGACGACGATTGCCTCGCGACCGGTCACGTTGAGGGCGGGGCTCTGCAGCACCTTGCCGTCAACCGTCACACGACCGTCGGCAATCAATTGCTCGGCCTCGCGACGCGAACAGATGCCGGCGCGGGCGATGACCTTGGCAATGCGCTCGCCCTGGGGCGATGCATCGGCGGCGGGCGTTTTTGAGCGAGCGTTCATGCCCCCTCTTTAGCAGGCGCCTTGCCGGACCGAAAGCCACCGCTTGACGGGCCCGGCGCCGCACAGGCAGGGTCCCGTCCATGACCGCCGACAGGACAATCGACAGCCGGCCGCGCCCGATGGACATGGCCATGGCCGAAGCCGAGGCCGCCGCCGCACGCGGCGAGGTGCCCGTCGGCGCGGTCGTGGTCGACGCGAGCGGCACGGTCCTTGGCCGGGCCGGTAACCGGACGCTCGAGCTCAAGGATCCAACCGCCCATGCGGAAATGCTGGCGATCCGCGCCGCCTGCGTGGCCCTCGGCTCGGAACGTCTGACCGGCTGCGACCTCTATGTGACACTCGAGCCCTGCCCGATGTGTGCGGCCGCGATCTCGTTTGCCCGGCTGAGGCGCCTCTATTACGGGGCCGCCGACGCGAAAGGCGGAGGCGTCGATCACGGACCGCGCATCTTCGAACATGCGACCTGCCACCATCGGCCCGACATCTATGGCGGTATCGGCGAGACCCGGGCGGCGGCGCTTTTGCGCGATTTCTTCGCTGCCCGGCGGGACTGAGGAAAGCCCCCGTCCGGCCACGGCTTTCCGCGTGATTTGCCGGGCGCAACGGGCTAGAGTGCAGCCATTCGCCATTGAAACGGGGGCCGAGGCCCTCCAATCCAAAAAATCGAGGGGAGACCTGATGAATTTCGAATATTCCGACAAAACCAAGGAGATGATCGCCCGGCTTGAGCGCTTCATGGACGATCACATCTATCCGAACGAGAAGACCTATAACGACCAGATGGAGGCCTTCCGCGCCGCCGGCAATCCGTGGCAGGTACCGCAAATTCTCGAAGACCTGAAGCCGAAGGCGCGCGATGCCGGCCTCTGGAACCTGTTCCTGCCGGAATCCGAGCGCGGCGGCGGTCTGTCCAACCTCGAATATGCTTCTCTCTGCGAGATCATGGGCCGCGTCGGCTGGGCGTCCGAGGTGTTCAACTGCTCGGCACCCGATACCGGCAACATGGAAGTGATCGAGCGCTACGGCAACGAGCGCCAGAAGAAGGAATATCTGGAGCCGCTGCTCGAAGGAAAGATGCGCTCCGCCTTCCTCATGACCGAGCCGGACGTCGCTTCGTCCGACGCGACCAACATTTCGACCCGCATCGAGCGCGACGGAGACGAATATGTGATCAACGGCCGCAAGTGGTGGTCGTCGGGCGTCGGCGATCCGCGTTGCAAGATCGCGATCGTGATGGGCAAGACCGATCCCAAGGCCGATACCTATCGCCAGCAATCACAGATTCTGATGCCGCTCGATGCCAAGGGCGTCAAGGTTGTCCGCATGCTGCCGGTTTTCGGCTATGACGATGCGCCGCATGGCCATGCCGAAGTGATCCTGGACAATGTCCGTGTTCCGGCCGAGAACCTGCTTCTCGGCGAAGGCCGCGGCTTCGAGATCAGTCAGGGACGCCTCGGGCCGGGCCGTATCCATCACTGCATGCGCACCATCGGCGTTGCCGAACGGGCGCTCGAGATCATGGTCAAGCGCCTCCTTACCCGCGAGGCTTTCGGCAAGAGGATTGCCGATCATTCGGTCTGGGAAGAGCGTGTCGCCCGCGCGCGTACCGACATCGAAATGGCGCGTCTGCTGACGCTCAAGGCCGCCTACATGATGGACACGGTGGGCAACAAGGTTGCCCGCGCCGAGATCGCCATGATCAAGGTGGCGGCACCCAACATCGCGCTCAAGGTCATCGACGATGCCATCCAGGCGCATGGCGGCGGCGGCGTGACCTCAGATTTCGGCCTCGCGAAAATGTATTCGGGCATGCGGACGCTGCGTCTGGCCGACGGTCCGGACGAAGTGCACAATCGCACCATCGCGAAGCTGGAGTTCAAGAAGTATCAGGAGAAACTCCGCGCGGCGGCCGAGTGATCGTGCTGCAGGAGCGGACAGATCGCGGATACTGCATCTGCGACTGATGCAAACCCGGAACGGCCGGCCCCGTCAAACAGGGCCGGCCGTTTTCGCGACCGCCGGACGGACAAGACCAGAAACGAAAAGCAGCGGAACGCAGCCATGACGTCATCGATGAAATTGTACAATGCGCAACTCTCGCCCTATGCCGCGCGTTGCCGCCTTGCGATCCACGCCAAGGGGCTCGATGTCGCGATGATCGACGTCGCCCCCGGCGCCGTTCCGCCGGAACTCGATACGCTGACACCGATGCACAAGGTTCCGCTGCTGGTTCACGGCGACGTGGTGGTGCCGGAATCGGAAACGATCTGCGAATATCTGGAAGACCTGAATCTCGGGACATCGCTGCGTCCCGAGGGGGCAGCCCACATTGCGCGTATGCGGCTGCTGGCGCGGATCGGCGACCTCTACATCATGGAGCCGATGGGCAATCTGTTCGGCCAGATCAACCCGCAGGGCCGCGACCAGGCCCTGGTCGACCGTGAAATGGCCGAATTGCTGAAGGGCATCGGCTGGCTGACCCATTATCTCGACGGATCGCCCTTTGCAGTCGGCGATCGCCTGAGTCTTGCTGATTGCGCGCTGGTACCCATGCTGTTCTTCTTCGATCGGATCGGCCCGATGTTCGGCGAAGCAACACCGCTGAAGCATTTCCCTGCGACCGACGCCTATTTCGGAAGCGTGCAGAATCATCCGTCCGCCGCGAAGGTCGTCGCCGAGCTCGACGCTGCCCTGCGCCGCATGATGGGGAGCTAGAATCTAGCCGCCAGCCAGATTGGCCAGGGCCGGATTGCCGGATGGGTCGAGAGGTGTCGCATTCAGCGCTTCCGCATCGCGGACCGGAACGGCGCAATGCGGCGTCAGCGGCAGCGTCACCGTGACCGTCGTTCCGTTGTCAAGTTCGCTATCGATCTTCATCGTGCCGCCGTGCAGTCCGGCCAGCGAGCGGACCAGCGCCAGGCCGAGACCCGTGCCCTGCTTGCTCAAGGCAGCGTCGGTCGCCACCTGCTCGAACGGTTGACCGAGCCTTGCAATCTGATCCTGCGGAATGCCGCGTCCATTGTCCGATACCGTGATGGCAACGCCGTTCGGCGTCGCGCATACTGCTGCCGAGACCTTTCCACCCGACGGCGTGAACTTGATCGAGTTCGAGAGCAGGTTGAGCACGATCTGCTTCAGCGCGCGCTCATCCGCAACGATCTCCTCGATATCGAGATCCTCCGCCATGTTCATCACAAGGCCGACCCCATTCTCCTCGGCCCGGCCGCGAACAAGGCGTACGCTCGATTCCATCAGATGACGCAGATTGACTGGCTCCGGATGAAGTTCGTACTTGCCGGCCTCGATCTTGGACATGTCCAGAATGTCGCTGATGAGATCGAGCAGCAGCGCGCCGCTCTCGTTGATCAGTTGTGCATATTCGAGATAGCGCCCGTGGCCAAGCTGGCCGAACATCTGCATCCGCAGGATTTCCGAGAATCCGATAATCGCATTCAGCGGTGTCCTGAGCTCGTGGCTCATATTGGCGAGAAAGCGCGACTTGGTGCGGCTGGCCGCCTCGGCGCGCTCTCGCGCATCCATCAGTTCGATCTCGTGCCGCTTGCGCTCGCCGATATCGCGCGTCACACCGACAATCTCGGTCGTGCGCTTGCCGGATTCGTCACGGGCCGGCCGCATCGTCGATTCGAGCCAGATATAATTGCCATTCCTGTGCCGGAACCGATAGTCGAACTGCACCGGCCGACCGCCAACCGCACATTCGATGAAGGCCTTGCGCACGCGCGGAAAATCGTCCGGATGGATCAGCGTCTCGTCGATCGGCTTTCCGATGAACTCCTCGGGCTTGCGGCCCAGCGTCTGCTCGACGGCCGGCGACATGAAGATCACGTTCGACATCGCATCATAATGGGCGACGACGTCCGATGCCTGTTCGGTCATCAGGCGGTACTTGGCCTCGCTTGCCTTCAGCGCCAGCTCGGACTCGACTTCCTGCGTCACATCTTCGGCGAGGCCCACCAGCGCGCCGATTTCGCTGTACGCATCGCCTTCGGCATAGGCATGGGTCTTGATGTAGCGGTAGTTGCCGTCGTCAGCGCGGAACCGCGTGACGCAGTTGACGGGTTCCTGGGTTTCGAAGGCATCGATGAACTTCGACAACAGGGCATCGCGGTCATCCGGATGCACAAGATGCTCGTACCAGTCGCCATCGCGCGGCAGCTGCGTTTCGTCGCGCCCGAGTATGCGTGCCACACCGCGCGACCATTGCGGTGCCGGCTCGCCCTTCACCCAGCGCCAATGACCGAATCGCGCGAGCTGCTCTGCTTCGCGCAACTGACTTTCCAGCCTGTGCGTTTCGGTCACATCGCGGGAACAGCAGAGAATGCCGGCGACATCGGGATCGGCCAGCAGGTTTCGGGCCCGGGCCTCGATACGCCGCCAGGTGCCGTTTGCATGCGGCAGACGGACAATCTCGAGCACTTCGGCGTCCGGAACGAGGACGCATTCTGCGAACTTCTTCGCAAGGCGCTCGCGGTCGTCCGGATGCACCAGCTTGAAAATGGAATGGCCGATCAGCGGCTTTTCCGAAGCGCCGATCACCTTGCGTACGGCAGGGCTCTGGTAGGTTATGATTCCGTCGCGGTCGAGGATGGTCAGGATGTCGCCGGCGTTTTCGACAAGGGCCCGATAGAAGCGCTCGACAGGACGCGGCTGATCTTCCACGGTGCGCGCCGGCGCGCCGCTTGCGGCTGCCTGTTCCGTTTCCGCGGAACGCTCCATCCCTGCTCCCCAAATCCGGCTGAGTGCCGGCAATGTCATGGGCAACCAGACTGCCCAAGACCGGTGGATGCTAGGCGGATTTGTTTAACGTTCTCTTGAGTCACGGGGTCGTGTTAACGCGGTGTTCACCATGTTCCGCCCTCAGTCGGGCCGCTGCACGATGTTCCAGGCGTGATCGGCGAGCATTCGGCAGGAATCGCCGAGCGTCATGGCGCGTTCGGAGCTGGCATTGCCGTCCAGCCCGCGCTTGTAGACGCCCTGGCTGATGGAGGCGAGGCGGAACATCGAAAAAGCGAGATAGAAGTTCCAATGCGGAATGCCGTCGCGGCCCGCATGGCGACAATACTCGGCGACGAACTCCTGCTCGGTCGGCACGCCCGGCGTCTTTGTCCGGTCGATGGCGGAAGCGCCGCCGGCAACGCCGAGGAGGTCATACATGCAGCAATAGGCGACGTCTGCCAGGGGATGGCCGATGGTGCAGAGTTCCCAATCGAGCACCGCGATCATGCGCGGCTCGGTTGCATGAAACATCGTGTTGCCGAGGCGGTAGTCGCCATGCGCGATCGTGACTGACGGCTCGTCGGGAATGTGCGTCGGCAGGTATTTGATGAGTTCTTCCATCGCCGGCACGTCGGCTGTCTGCGCGCCGCGATATTGCTTGATCCAGCGGCCGATCTGCCGTTCGAAATAATTCCCGGGCTTGCCAAAATCACCCAAGCCCACTTTTTCATAGTCGACCTTGTGAAGCCTGGCGAGGTTCTCGGCAAGGTTGGCATAGACGGCGCGGCGCTCCGCCTCCGTCGAATTCGGCATCACCGACTCGCGGAAGACGCGGCCTTCGAGATAATCCATCACGTAGAAGGACGTACCGATGACGCTGTCATCCTCGCAGAGCGCATACATATGCGGCACGGGCACGTCGGTCTGCGCGAGCGCCTTCATCACACGATATTCGCGATCGACCTGGTGGGCGCTTGCCAGCAATTGCCCCGGCGGCTTCTTGCGCATCACATAGCGCTTGCCGCCGCCGACGCCCGCCGTCGTCAAAAGGAATGTGGGGTTAGACTGGCCGCCCTCGAACTGGCGAACCTCGAGCGCGCCGCCGAAGCCTTCCACCGCGTCGCGGCACCAGGCTTCGAGGCGCTTCACATCGAAACGGTGTGCCTCGCGGATCGCCGTGGTTTCGTCGATTGCCTGGCTTGCGGCCTGATTGTCGGCCATGACCGTATCTCTCCCTGCAGATAGCTGTTGCGAGAGACTTACCATGCAGACTGCAGGGGGCAAAGGCGTCGCTGTTTACGCGGCGTCTTCGGTCGGCTTGAAGCCCTCGCCCATTGTGCCGTCGACCCGCCGCTTGCGGGCGTTGTGCACAAGCTTACCCGGACGGTCATCGGTGTCCGGCCGCGACGTCGCCATGCGAATGACTTCGCCGTAATCCGGTTTGGTTTCGATCCGCGGGCCGTAGCCATTGGCGATCAGGAAGGTGCGGGCCCTGGGCAGATTGTAGCAAGGCACCCACATCACCAGGTGATGTTCGACATGATAGTTGACCCAGTAGGGCGCGAGGAAGGCGCGGGCAAGCCAGCCCGCCTTCGTGGTGCGCGCCTGACGGAACGGATCGTTGTCGTCCGGCACCATCGCGTGTTCGGCGATGTTGCGGATGCGCGTGATGGCCTGCTGCCAGGTCAGGAACGGCACCAGCCAGAGAATGAAGTAGAGATACCAGTGTCCGGCTGCCGCCAGCACGGCAAGGATCGCCAGCTGTGCGACCGTTGCGCGGCCGAGTTTTCCCCAATAGTGCTTCAGGCGCTGTCCGAGCGGCCATTCGGCCTTGCCGAGCGCGTTCATGATCTGCGCCTTGCGCTGCTGGTAGCCCGTCTGACCCGTCAGGTCACGGATCATCTTGCGGCGAAAGCTCTTGCGCGTAATAGGGAATGGTGCCGAGAGGACCAGATCGGGATCTTCCGGCTGCTGGGTGTGCGCGTGATGCTGCAGGTGATAGCGGCGATAGGCGCGCGTCTCGGCCATCATCGGATAGGCGCAGAGCCACTGGCTCAGAAACATGTTGAGCTTCTGATTGTGCGTCAAAATCCCGTGCGCGCCATCATGCATCAGGATCGCGAGACCGAGCTGGCGCGCACCGATGACCATCACGGCGAGGATGTAGGTCAACGGATTGGGAAAGACGACAAAAACCGCCATCGTGGCAAAAATGACGCCCCATGCATGCAGCACCAGCCAGGTGCCGCGCCAGTCCGACCGCTGTCGCACGATGGCGAGTTGTGCGGGGGTGAAGAGTTCGCTCGCCATGCTCATGCCGTTGCTCTCCGTTCGATCCTGTCGGGTTTCCCGTCATTCGCCGCCGCGCCGACGCCCGCCATGCAGAAGGCGACGATGTCATCGACGACACGTTCGGGATTTTCATCAAGTTCGTGCGACTGCGGTGCCAGCGGCCCGATCAGCGCCGTCGGAATGGCGCCGGCGATGCAGGCCGCCGCGATCTTCACATCGGTCGCAGGAAGTTCGCCGGCGGCAATGCCGTCTTCGAGAATGCGGGCGAAGATTTCGGCATGGGTGCGGCGGAAGAAAGCGCGTTCCTCGGCGAGGTTGGCGTCGACCGGTTCAGCCAGCAACGCATAGGCGAGGCGACGGCCCCGGACCGCGCGGCCGGCGAACGTGCGCAGCACCTCGACCAGACGCTGGCGCGCCGGCGCGTCGCCTGCGGCAATCGCGGCCAGCAGATCCATCTCGCGCGTCGAGACCTCGCGAAAGATCTGACGGCAGAGAGCTTCCTTGGAAGAAAAATAGCGGTAGAGCGTGCCGGTGGCGACGCCCGCGCGGCGCGCCACTTCGCTCATCTGCGCGGCGGCGAAACCGCCTTCCGACACCAGATCACGCGCAGCATCGAGGATGCTGCGCCGCGTCTCCGCCAGCCGTGCCGAAACCTTGTCTGTGCGCCGGTAGGTCAAGATATGAACCTTAATTCATTTCAAGGAATGAACCATGGTTCAGGTCGCCCTGTCAATCCTTGACGGGGGGTGGAAGCCGCGCTCAATCGGCCGCGCGCAGGGCCGGGCCGAAGCCACTCAACGGCTTGTTTTCAATCGCCTTTTCCGGGGCACGCCGAGATGTCTCGACGGTGCCGGCCCAATCGGGCTGACCGCTGAAGGCGGCCGCTGCGAGCGCTGCGCTGTGAAGCCATTCTTTCAGCATCCTGTTCATCGATGCCTCCTTGTGTTGCGTTGCAGCATATCTATTCGTGCAGCGCAAAATTTCAAGTGGCAGGGCATGCGTCAAAAGCGCATATGGCGTTGCGCAGGAAAGGCAGCGACTCGCTTATGGTCCTGAGGCATAACCCCGGAACCCCGAACGCCGGTCCGCCCATGAGCCCCGCCCCGCCCGATCATCCGTCCACGGAAGAGGACAGCGCCGCCGCGCTGTTCGGGCTGCGCGATTTCCGGCTCTACATCTCGGGACGATTCCTCGGCACGCTGGCGATGATGATCCAGTCGGTCGCGGTCGGCTGGCAGGTCTATGATCTGACCGAAAGCGCGATGGCACTCGGCATGGTCGGGCTGGCGCAGTTCCTGCCGATGGTGCTGATCACGCTGCCGGCCGGCGACGTTGCCGACCGCGTCGACCGCCGGCTGATCGTCGCCGTGGCGGCGGCTCTGGAAGCGGCGGCGGCCGGCTGGCTGATCGTGCTCTCGCTGCTCGGCACGCATGAGGTGATCTGGTTCTATGCGGCGCTGGCGCTGTTCGGCACCGGCCGCGCGATCATGGCGCCGGCCTCGCGCAGCTTCGTGCCGCTGATCGTCTCGAGCCGGCAGATGCCGCGCGCCATCGCGGTCAGCTCGTCGTCGTTCCAGATATCGGTGATCGTCGGGCCGGCGCTGGGCGGCTTTCTCTACATCTTCGGACCGGTCGCCGCCTATGGCACGGCCTTTGCCGGTTTCCTGATCGTCGCCGCGGCGTTCCTCGCGATGAAGGTGCGGCCGGCGCCGCTGCCGGACGGGCCCGCCGTGACGGCGCTGCATCGCCTGACCGCCGGCATTTCCTTCATGCGCCGCTCGCCGATCGTCTTCGGCGCGATCTCGCTCGACCTCTTCGCGGTGCTGCTGGGCGGCGCGACGGCACTGCTGCCGATCTTTGCGCGCGACATTCTGGCGGTCGGGCCGCAAGGGCTCGGCGTGATGCGGGCGATGCCGGCGGCCGGCGCCATTATCGTCAGCCTGCTGCTGATCTGGCGACCGATCCGCGCGCGCACCGGCCATGTCATGTTCGCCTGCGTCGCCGTGTTCGGGATCGCCACGATCGCCTTCGGCCTGTCGCGCGATTTCGGACTGACGCTGGCCGCGCTGGCGCTGATGGGTGCCTCCGACATGGTCAGCGTCAATATCCGTTCGACGCTGGTGCCGCTGGCGACGCCGCAACCGATGCTCGGCCGCGTGTCGGCGGTCGAAATGCTTTTCATCGGCGCCTCGAACGAGCTTGGCGAGTTCCGCGCCGGCGTTTCGGCGGCGCTGTTCGGCACGGTGCCGGCGGTGCTGATCGGCGGCATCGGCACGCTGGGCGTGGTCGGCTTGTGGATGTGGCTCTTCCCGGCGCTCAGGACCGTCGACAAGTTCGAGGACGTCAAGCCGAAGGAAAGCGGCTAGAGGAATTGTCCCGCGACGATGGCGGCAAAGAGGATCAGGCCGAAATCGCGATTGCCGCGAAAGAGCTGCAAACAAAGGGACGGATCGTCGATGTCGAGGCGCAGGATCTGGCGCAGGAGATGCGCGGCGCCGAGGCCAAGGCCGATCCAGAAAAGAAATCCGAGACCCGCCAGCGCGCCGGCGGCCGCGAAGCCTGCCAGCGCCGCGCCGTAGAAGAGCCACATCCATTTGTATGTTGCGGCACCGAGCTTCAGCGCGCTCGAACGCACGCCGACAATCGCGTCGTCCTCGCGGTCCTGGTGCGCGTAGATCGTGTCGTAGCCGACGGTCCAGAAGACCGCGCCGAGATAGAGCAGCAGCGGCGCGGCCGAAAGCGAACCGTGAACGGCCGCCCAGCCCATCAACGCGCCCCAGTTGAAGGCGAGGCCGAGCACGATCTGCGGCCAGTCGGTGATGCGCTTCATGAAGGGATAGATCGCGACCAGCAGCAGCGAAGCAAAACCGAGCCATATGGCATAGGCATTGAGCGAGAGTAGAACGGCAAGGCCGACAAGACATTGCGCGGCAAGGAAGGCCCAGGCTGCTGGCACACTCACCGCGCCCGACGGCAGCGGCCGCGCGCGCGTGCGCGCGACGGCGGCGTCGATGTCGCGGTCGACGATGTCGTTCCAGGTGCAGCCAGCGCCGCGCATGACGAGCGCGCCGAGGGCGAAAAGCGCCAGCAGCCAGGCGTCACGCCAATCGTCCGTGGCCAGAGCAACCGACCACCAGCAGGGCAGCAGCAACAGCCAGGTGCCGATCGGCCGGTCGGCGCGGGCGAGACGCAGGAAGGGCCGCGCGAAAGCAGGCGCGCGCGTGTCCACCCAGTTTTGGGGCGCGGCATCGGCGACGGCGGAAGGGGCGGGATCGTTCATCGGACACTCGGCACGGGGCTTCGATTCGGCATGCCGCATGATGCCACGGCGCGCCCGAACGGGGATTTGTGACAGCGATTGTGACAGCGGAATCGGGCCTTACCCCCCCTCTGTCACGCAACTGTCACAACACTGTCATAAATGGATTTATCCCCGGGTTTATCGGTCAGGCCGAAGGCAGGTCATGCTGCGGCGCAACAATCCGGAAGTAGCCACCTGACATCGCTCGTTGTCGTTTTGCCGTGACGGCAATCCTCATTCTGGCAATGGCGCCGTTTTTGCGATGACGGCAACCGGGACTGGATTGCCTCGACGGCAATGCATTCAGGATTCGATATGCAGGGGCACCGCCGGCAGTCGCCCGGCGGTCAGTCCGGGCAGGTGCTGCTTCAGGGAGGCCGGAAAAAAGATATCCCCGCTGGCCAGGAGGGCCGGCAGCGCCCACCAGCGCAGTTCGCGGATCACCGCGCGCTCCGCCTCGGTCCAGCCGGCGGTGGCGAGCGAGGATGTTTCGGCATGAGCGATGAAGAAGGTCTCCTGCAGCAGCCGCTTCTCGCCGCGGACGGTCAGAACATGTTCCGTGTACCACACAGGCGGCCCGAGGCGGGCATCCGCGAGACCCGTCTCCTCTACGAGTTCGCGGCGAGCGGCATCTTCGAGTGCCTCGCCGGGTTCGACGGCGCCGCCGATGGTCACCCAATAGGGGCGCGCGAGCACCGCGCCGTCGGCGCCGCCGACATCGGGGTCGTGCATGCGGACCAGCAGCAGGCGCTTGGCGGCGTCGAAGAGCAGGACGCGGGCTGTCGGGCGGGTACGCATGGGGTGACGATAGAGAGGTGGGGTGGGAAAGGGAATGTGGAGGAAGAAAGGGGTTCACGCAGAGGCGCAGAGACGCAGAGGGGTTTTGGTTCTATATACGTCATTGCGAGCGCAAGCGAAGCAATCCAGAAGCGGTATGCGCTGAGTCCGGCGTTTTCTGGATTGCTTCGTCGCTTCGCTCCTCGCAATGACGACGAAATTGCAGCAAGTCACATATAACTCCCATGACCCGCCCCGCCGACATCACCGACACCGACGACAATCCGCGTTGTGCCAGCGGGAAGGCGCGGCTTTTTGTCGAGGGGGAATTGCGCGCGGGCGCGTCGCTGACGCTCGAGGCGGACCCGTCGCATTATCTGGTCAATGTGCTGCGCATGGGCGCCGGCGACGGGGTGCTGCTCTTCAACGGGCGCGACGGGGAATGGGCGGCGCGGATTGCCGAGCCGCACAAGAAACATTGCGTGCTGGAACTCATCGAGCGGACGCGGGCGCAGGAGCCGCTGCCCGACATCTGGCTTTTGTTCGCGCCGGTCAAGAAGGCGCGGCTCGATTTCATCGCCCAGAAGGCGACCGAGATGGGGGCCGCCGTCATCCAGCCGGTCGTGACGGCGCGCACGGTGGTGACGCGGCTCAAGGACGAGCGCTTGCAGGCCAATGCCGTCGAGGCGGCCGAGCAATGCGGGCTTGTCGCGGTGCCGGAGGTGCGCGCGGCGGCGAAGCTTGCCGGCTTGCTGGCGCAATGGGATGCGATCGCGCCGGGGCGGCGCATTCTCTTCTGCGACGAGGGCGCGCGGCCGGGCGAAGCGCGGGTGGTGCTTGAGAAGCTTGCCGGCGAAGGCTGGCGCGGGGCGCCGCTCGCCGTTCTGGTCGGGCCGGAAGGCGGGTTCTCGCCGGAGGAGCGGGACATGCTCCGTGCACGGCGCGACACGGTGGCGCTGTCGCTCGGGCCCCGGATCATGCGCGCCGACACGGCGGCGATCGCGGCGCTGGCGGTTGTCGGGCTGGTGCTGGGGGACTGGTGAGGGGTTAGCGAAGTTCAATACGCGGTGGTTGCTTGATGTCCACCCTCCCCTTGGGGGAGGGTCGAAATTTGCGGAGCGTCAGCGAAGCAAATTTAGGGGGTTCGGGGTGTTTCGCAAAGCGAACAAAAAGGTCCGGCGGACCTTTTTGAACCCCGAACGAAAGCCCGTGGCATTGCCCTGCGCTTCGCTCCGGGCGTTCGAAGCTCGAAAAGGCCCACCGGGCCTTTTCGTTTGCCTTCGGCAAACCGCTCCTCACCCCCCAAAAATTCTTCGCAAGCTCGAATTTTTCGACCCGCCCCTCAGGGGCGGTGGTCGCTCGATTGAAGGCTGTGCAATCGGTCATGTGGCACGGCCGGAACTTCGCTCACGGCAATGTATGTGTTCCGGTTATGCGCTGAAGTTCCTCGCTTACCCCTCCCCAAACGGACTTCGCCCGTTTGACTGCCCTGCGCTTCGCTCCGGGCGTTCGACGCTCGAAAAGGTCCATCGGACCTTTTCGTTCGCTCGCGCGAAACGCCTCTCACCCCCCAGGGGCGGGTGGTCACTTGAATAAAGGCTGTGCTCATGATGTTTGAAATTGCTCTCGGCCACTTCCAGCCCCTACTCTCTCCTCGTCCCGCAACCCGCCCGCTCAGAAAATGACTTCCACACAGACACTGACCATTGCCGTTGCCGGGCTCGGGCAGCGGATTTCGACCGTGACCCGGCATCTGGTTGCAGCCGCGCCGCATGTGCGCGTCGCCGGCTATTGCGATCCGGCGCCGGTGGGGCTTCGCGCGCTCGAGAAACGGGGGATCGAAACGGGTGCGGCGCATGAAAGCGTCGCGGCGATGCTGGCGGCGGTGAAGCCCGATCTGCTGATGGTCGGCTCGCCCAATCATCTGCATCTCGATCACATCAAGTCGGGGCTTGAAGCGGGTGTGCGGGTCTTTTCCGAAAAGCCGGTGGTGCGCAGCGAGGACGAGACCTGGGAACTGGCGCGGCTCTTGCGCGCGCATGGCGAAGCGTCGGTGATCGTCGGGCTGGTGCTGCGCTCCTCGCCGCTGGTCGCCGCCGTGCGCAAGCGGCTGGCGCATCAAAGTTTCGGACGGCTTGTCAGCTTCGAGGGCAACGAGCATCTGCATCCCGAGCACGGCGCCTTCCTGATGCGCGACTGGCGGCGGCACGCCGCCCATGCCGGCTCGTTCCTGCTCGACAAATGCTGTCACGATTTCGATCTCTACCGGCTTTTTGCCGGCGCGCTGCCGGCGCGCGTCGCCAGTTTCGGCGGGCGGACGATCTTCACGCCCGAGAATGCCGGCCTCGCCGAACGGCGCCACAAGGACGGCGCGCAAGCCTATTCGGTGTGGCGGGCCGGCTGGAACGGCGGCAATGAAGTCTTTGCGTCCGACGCCGATGTCGCCGACAACCAGGTGGCGCTTGTCGAATACGAGAACGGCGTCCGCCTTGCCTTCCATGCCAACACGCATGCGGGGCTGATGCAAAGGCGCTGGTATTTCGCCGGCACGGGGGGCGCGATGGAGGCCGATCTCGTGACCAATCGCCTCACCTTCCGCGATGCGCTCGGGCTCGACGCTCCGCAGACGAAGGATATGGAACTCGGACCCGAGGCGCATTACGGCTCCGACCCGGCGATGGGCCGCGACCTCGCCGCGCATCTCCTCGAAGGCGCGCCCTTCCCGGTTCAGGTGCAGGACGCGATGATTGCCGGGCTGACCGTAATGGCGGTCGACCGGGCGATGCGCGAGGGGACGGTGGTCGATTGCGGGGCGCTGTGGGAACGGTTGGAAAGGGAGATGGGGTGGGCGGTCGATTCGTCGACAGGGTGAGCCCCTTCCATTTTCAAAACCAGTCATGTCATCCCGGCACTTGTTGCGTCAGCGTTTGCCCGTACCATCCCCCAACTCGTCTTTGCCGGGCTTGACCCGGCAATCCAGAAGGCGCGCAACGCGCGCCGTCTCTCTCTAAAAACTACAGCAGCTCTTCAAACAAATCGCGCCATGTCGGGTTCATTTCCTCGATCAACGCGATCTTCCATGCCCGCGACCAGTGCTTGATGTTCTTCTCGCGCTGGATCGCACCAATAGCCGTTCCATGGGGCTCATACCAGACAAGGCGCTTGACGCCGTAGCGGCTGGTAAAGCCCTTGGCGAGTTCCAACCGGTGCTCCGACATGCGGCGTAACATATCGTTGGTAACGCCAGTATAGAGCGTCCCGTTCTTCCCGCTCGCAAGGATGTAGACGAAGTAATCCCGCATGGGAGGAGTTTGGCGCATCGCCCGGAACGAGAGCAATGCGCTTGCAGCAAAGAGTCCTTGCGAAGAGAGACGCCGCCTTGCGGCGGCTTCTGGATTGCCGGGTCAAGCCCACTGCTGTCCGGTTAAGCATAGGCAAT
>NZ_CAXBIB010000011.1:0-135213 GCF_963975745.1 uncultured Parvibaculum sp.
CTACAATCCAAATGCCACTCTCTTTTGCAGAGGAATCCCCAAGGGGAGGGTGGGATCTTCACCGCTCCAGCTTCGTCTCGATCCGCGCCAGCGCCGCCATCACGCCCTTCGTTTGCTCTTCCAGCCGCGCGGCACTATCAGCCCATCACGATGACGAGCAGAAGGGCGACCGCAAGCCAGGCCGCAACCCAATGAGCAAACGTGAAGCGCGACATCAGACGATCCTGTTTCGCTTGTGAATCGGGTATCTCGGTATCGAGCGCGCGCGACCCTTCCCGTGCCTGCTCTTCGAGAAAGGCGAGAACGCGCGCGACATCTTCCTTTGTGAACTCCAGGCTCGACAGGAACAGGTTCCGCTTTCCGTGCGATTCGAGAATGGCATAACCCAGCCACGAACTCTTGCCTTCGTAGGCTCGGGTGATGCTACGCAGCGGCAATGTCCGGTAGCCACCGATGCCGAGATAGACGATCCGGTCGGGATGCAGCTCGATCTTTCCAAGAGCAGCGACCACACAGACCACCGGCAGCAGAAAAGACAGCAGGACCGTCGCAAGGGAAACGTCGTAGCCCTGCTGCCAGGCGGTCAGCGGCCAGACACCGCTCATCGCATAAGGCGCAAACTTCAGGGCTGTGAAGCCGAACACGGCGAGCTTCAACGCCGACCGTGACCGGATCACGCGGCTCGCGCCGCGTCTCTCGTCCTCGCGCGCCTGTATTGCCATGATGTTCCCCCTTCGGGATATAGTAGCCGATCCCATGGCGGGCCTCTACCGCTCCAACTTCGCCTCGATCCGTTCCAGCGCCGCGGTCACGCCCTTCGCGCGCTCCTCGAGCCTGGCCGTGCGCTCGACCATCTCGTCGATGCGCAGCGCCCGTGTCTCCAGCACCGAGAGGCGTTCGGCAGCCGAGCCGGCCCAGACCAGCGCCGCGGCCGATTGCAGCAGCAGCGTCACGATCACCGCGATCGGCACCCGGCGGTCGAGATGCCAGTGTTTTTCGTCGCCGTTCATGTATGCTGCTCCCATTGCCATCCCGCCGGAGACACCCCCCGCATGAATGCCGATGAATGGATGATCCTCGCCATGGGCATGGCGCTCGCCGTCGCGCCGATGCTCTTGATCTGGACCGAAAAACGCAGCCGCGCCCGTGGCATCGCCGTGCCGTCGCTCTTCACGCTCAAGGGCTACAGCGTCTCGCCCCATGCCGGCTTCGGCGCCGTCGTGGCGGTGATGCTGCTCTATCTCTCCTACCAGATGCGCGGCATCGGCCTCGGTTTCGTCTTCATGGTCTTCGGCGTCGTCGGCCTCGTCGTCGTGCTCAATCACGTGCAGAAGTCGAAGGGCGCGTGACACGCCCATAGCCGACCGCCTCGCGTTTCTCGTCGTCCGACAGGAAACCGGCCTTCCCGACCCGCTCCCACAGCGCCTCGCGTTCCGACGACAAGGCCTCGATGGCGTCGGCGTCGTACCAGAGGCGAAGCTTCGTGCCGCCTTCGTAATGCGGGCCCAGCCAGCGCGTCAGCGCGCGCGCCGTGCGGCCCAGGAGCGGCAGCACACTCGCGCGCCAGAAGGCGCGGTTGGCCTCGCGGTAATTGGCATAGGTGTTGTCGCCCGGAATGCCGAGCAGCATCGGCGGCACGCCGAAGGCCAGCGCGATGTCGCGCGCGGCTGCGTTTTTCGCCGCGATGAAATCCATGTCCTTCGGCGAAAGCCCCATCGGCTTCCAGTCAAGCCCGCCTTCAAGCAGCAGCGGCCGGCCGGCATTGGCGGGGCCTGCGTAATTGTCGGCGAGCTCACGCTTCAGCCGCTCGAACTGGTCCTCGCTGAGATTGGCGCCCGCCTCGCCGCCCTTGTAGACCAGCGCGCCGGAGGGCCTGGCCGCATTGTCGAGCAGCGCCTTGTTCCAGCCGCCGGCCGCGTTGTGGATGTCGATGGCGCAGGCGGCGGCCTCAAGCGGGCTCATGCCGTAGTGATCGTCGAGCGGATGGAAGAGCCGCATATGCAGCACCGGGCTTTCGCCGGTCGCCGCGTCGCAGGGGATCGTCACCACCCGTCCGTTGACGGCATACTCGTAGGCCGCCGGCCAGCCCGACGCCCCCGGCACCACTTTCATGCGGTCGGGGCGCAGCACATGCAGCTCACGGGGCCGCCCGTCCGCCTCCACAAGTTCGAGATAGGCGTTGCCGGCCACCTGCAGGAAGCCGAACCAGCTTTCGAAGAGGTCGGGCCCGGCCTGGCCGGCATTCGGGCGTTCGAGCAGCGTCAACAGCGGATGCTCGGCGAGCTCGCGGTCGCCCTCGTAAAGCAGCCAGGGCACATTGGCGGCACTCTCGGCAATCGCCCGCACGCAGCGATAGGCGACCGCATTGCGCTGAAAGCCCTCATCCGCCAGCGCCGCATAATCCCGCGGCGTCCAGACCGGCCGCCCCAGCGCCTGAAACGCAATCGCCGGCGCCACGCGCGACTGCTTTTCCGCGCGGGGGCCGGGGCGCATCAGGCGCGCGAATGCCATCAACGGATTGGGCATCGGTCGTCCTCGTTCGGTTTGCCGGATTTGCGGGTCACGGGTCTGGCACGACCGCCAACCCAACCAATGGTGTCACCCCGGCGCCTGTCCCGGCGAAAGCCGGGAACACCGGGATCCATGGGCGGCAGCAACAAGTGGCGAGTCAGATGGACCCCAGCTCTTGTCCCGGCGAAAGCCGGGATCACCGGGGTGACACTTTTGTTTTTGGTGAAGCAGAGAAACATTCACCACCACCCAAAATCGTCATGGCCCGCTTCATGCGGGCCATGACGAATTGAAGGGTGAGAGGTGAGGGAGCGCCAAATCATCTTCCGGCGCGAAGCGCCAACAAACCTTCTCTGCGTCTCTGCGTGAGTCCCTTCTTCCTTCTCTTCTCCGCGACTCCGCGTGAGTCCTTCCTTCTTCTTCCTTCCCTACAGCCCCCGCAGCTTCGGCTCGCCCGCCTCGCCCGACAGCATCAGCTCCGTCAGCGCCCAGACCAGGGCGTCGAGCCGGTCGGCCTCATGTGCGCGGAAGCAACCGGCCACGCGCTTTGCCTAGGCGAGCAACGAAGCGTTTCAGCTAGGAACTGTTAATCGTCTTGAGAGCTTCATCCAACGTACCGATTGCTGTATCTGCAATACCAACTGACGGTCGACGCTCGAATACGACGTTGGCGATATCCTCACCCTCGATCATCAAAAACGGCTTGAATCCCTTTTCGGCACTTTCGCTATTGGCCAAGGGTAGGATGTGCTGATCCGGACTTGTCTCTGGGGATCTCTCGTTCAGGTGCAAGTATAAACGATGGCATTTGTTCAGCAGGAGATAGCTGATTGATCCGTCCGGCGCGAAATAAAACTCCTCTAGATACCCGCGATACATCAGGACTCTGCCATCCTGCCGGATATGAGTCATTACATGTGCTTGGACGTTGGCCTGCTCATGACGGCTAACATAAATGATTTCGTATATCCACTTGTGACGCGCAAACATCCTGAGGGGGCCGATAATGACCGCCTTGCCGACGTACCGTCCCGCCCAGAAGGCCAAAGCGGACAGGCCCAAGATATAAAAAACTCCAAAGGCTGCGATAGGAAGCCAGCTATAATATCTGCGAACTATACCCACACCATTCTGGGTGCTCACATACGCATCATGAACAACGTCCACAAAATTGAGATTGAAACATTCAATAGAAACTAGATTTAGAACAAAAAATATCGTCGCGGCCAAAGCATGAGCAATAAGCGCTATCGGCAAAACAACTGCCAATTCCATCAGCACGCTAGTGCCAGCTACATCACGCGAGAACCTGTTGAGCGAGTAGATGCCGAGGAAAAAACCAATTCCCGGCTGAACAAAGGCAACTAAAAATAGTGTTTTCGCTGCAATATCCAGGTTTTAACAACCTTAAGCGAGCGCAGCAATTTTCTCTTGCTGTGCCGAATTATCATTTGGATTCACGCGCCGTCTCTCGATATAAGCGATCACTTCAGCAAGGGGCGCCGTCATGGTCCCCGCTGAACACGCCGTAATAGCCTCTTCCACGAGGTTGAAATCTCCATATGCAAGTTTTGTCAGCTTATCCAGAATCTCGGACTGCTCTTTCGACATAACGCGCATATCAATGTCTCCATGAACAACGACAAAGTGCTGGTTCAGCACCTAATGGCAAGTACACCACACTCCGGCGCTTTGCCAAAAACTCTGTGGGTCCGTGAACTGGCGATCCCGGACAGACCTTAGGGTCCAATTGATGCGGGTCGCTGTACCCCTACTGCCAACTTAGACACCCTCACTTCCAAATCGGTATCGCTCGTAAAAGTAGCATGCTGACGATACCAGCACTAACAAAATTTGATATCGCGATATCATGCCTCACATATAGAATCGTTGCTTTTTTTCTTTTAAGGCATTGCGAATAAACGGTTTCTGCAGCCTGCGGAATCCAGCCTGCAGTTACCTCTACAGCCTCCGCAGCTTCGGCTCGCCCGCCTCGCCCGACAGCATCAGTTCCGTCAGCGCCCAGACCAGCGCGTCGAGGCGGTCGGGGCTTTTTGCGCCCGGCGTCCAGTCGCACATCTGGTCCTCGAGTTTCGCAAACGCGCCGACATGATGCACGAGGCCCCGCTCGTAAAGCGCCGCCACGGGCTCGGCGTGCAGCCGCTTGCCGCGCGTCGCATGGGCGAAGGTGACATGCGTGCTGGTTAGCCCGTGAAGCGGGTCTTTACGCCGAGTCTCCGTTCGATGCTCTCGATCAGAGGGATCGTCACGCGTTCATCCATGGGGATGTTCGGCAATATGCAGTGACCGTCGGTCGCGGGGTTCTTTACATATCTGGCTTTTATCGGACCGCGAGGGCCGTAAATCGCCTTGGAAAGGTCGACAATGGAGCAACCCAGGGTCTCCAGCTCGTATATGAGTTCCGCAAGCGTCGGGCGGACGCCCAATGGCTCTGCCAAAGTCCCCCCTTTGACCGCGCGCAGGCTCAATCAGGCATACGCGGATACGTTGCCGTTTTCCGTCGAGTTTTCAAACAACCGAAGAACCGGGATGAAGGTCCGCGCCTCTCCTTCCCGAGACAACGGGAGACACACCGGCTCCGATTGCGTCGCCGTCATGCTCATGGAAGCATGCTCGAACATTCGCCGGTATTTCTCGGGAGCAGGGGATATATCGGCGAGCGGAGCGATGCCTCCGGCCAAGCCAATCATCGCATTCGCGCAGACAGCTTCTTCAAACGCCTGACACGCATCCTTGATTGTTCTTCCTTGCGCACAGATGTCGTGCTCGATGCCCTGGACAACCCAATAGTCACCGTCGGGAAACACGACCGCGCTTATCGTCACAGAGAATTCGTCAGACATTTTGCTACCCTGGGAAGCGTTCAAACCAAGCCCCCCGGTTCCCCATCCATAGCCTGCAAGCCAAAGATTTAGGCCAAATTCCCTGCAGATTCAATAGCTTATTGATACACAAGGAAAATCAAGTAGTTACAAGGTCAATTTTTGGTTCCGTTTCGAGTTCTGCGCACCTCCGCGTGCCACCCCCTTCACAACCTTCTCACCTTCGGCTCGCCCGCCTCGCCCGACAGCATCAGTTCCGTCAGCGCCCAGACCAGCGCGTCGAGGCGGTCGGGGCTTTTCGCACCCGGCGCCCAGTCGCACATCTGGTCCTCGAGTTTCGCAAACGCGCCGACATGATGCACCAGCCCGCGCTCGTAAAGCGCCGCCACGGGTTCGGCGCGCAGGCGCTTGCCGCGCGTTGCATGCACCAGCCGGATCGGCGCCTCGGGCATTTCCTGGCGCATCACCTGCGCCACCATCTCGCCGCCATTATTGGCTTCGGCGACGATCCGGTCGGCCTGATGGGCGCGGAAGCAGCCCGCCACGCGCTTTGCCCAGGCCAGCGGCGAGAGCCTGCCCATCGAACGATCGTCGATCACATAAGCCCTGCCGTCGGGCCCCAGCCCTGCGCAGACAATGCCGCATTCATCGGCACCGGCGCCGCTCGAGGCCGGCGGATCGACCGCCACCACCACGCGCACCAGGTCGCGGATGTCGCGCAACCTTCCCTTCTCGATCGTCTCGCGCGTCCACAGCGCGTCCGGATTGTCCTCGATCAGCTCGGCATCGAGTTCCTGGCGCCCCAGCCGCGTGCCGCGATAGCGCGCCATCACATTGCGCAGGAAGCCGTCGGCCAGATGGGCGCGATTGGCCGCGGTCGCGGCCCGCGTCACCGCGGTTGCCGGATCGGCCAGCAGGCGCTTGACCAGCGGCACCGGACGCGGCGTCGTCGTCATCACCTGGCGCGGCCGCGTGCCGAGGCGCAGGCCGAATTGCAACATGTCCCAGGCCGCTTCGGCGTGACGCCATTTGGCCAGCTCGTCGCCCCAGGCCGCGTCGAATTGCGGGCCCCGCAGGCTTTCGGGTTCGCCGGCCGAAAAGACATGCGCCACCGCGCCGTTCGGCCAGAGCAGACGCCGGCGCGAAACCTCGTAGCGCGGCCGCATGCCGTTCCGCGCGATGCCGCGCAGGCCCGACGGCCCGTCCACCATCACTTCGCGCACATCGGCCAGCGTCTCGCCCACGAGCGCGATGCGGCCGGCGCGGCCGGCCTCGACTTCCGCCGTCACCCATTCGGCGCCGGCCCGCGTCTTGCCGGCGCCGCGGCCGCCCAGCATCAGCCAGGTCGTCCAGCGGCCTTCGGGCGCGCGCTGATCGGCCCGCGCCCAGAAGGGCCAGCAATCATGGAGCGCCCGCGCCTCGCGCCGCGTCAGCCGCTTCACGAACAGCGCCCGCATCGGCGGCGGCAAAGCAGCGAGCGAAGCGATCTCGAAGTTCGGTGAGGATTCGCTCGTCCTCGGCGCGCCGTTTTGCTCTGTCGCTTTCGGGGTCATTCTTCTTTGCCTGCCGTGCCGCCTGTTCGATTTCATGAAGCTTGTCGGCCGAGCGCACCAGCGAGGCCAGCCGCCGCGCCTGCCGCTCGCCCAGCGCCTCGTCGCGCGTCACCTTGCGCTGCGCCTCGAGATCGGCGATCTCGCGGGCGATCAGCTTGATCAGACGTCCCGCCAGCGCCTCGGCATCGACCGGCAGCGGCGCACCGGTTGCCGTGTACTGCGTCGAGCGGATTTCCTTCCGCGTCGGCCAGCCGTCGCGTCGCGCGCGTGCCGAGATTTTCTGAAACTTGATGCCGTGCGCATCGGCGATTTCCTTGACCTTCCGCGCGCCGATCTCGTAATCGGCGCGGATGCGGTCCCAGTCGATGCCCGCATCGTCGGGCTTGCGCCGCGCCGCTTTCGGAGCCGCGCGCGGCTTCGCCGCCGCGGCGGATGTCTTCCGCTTCGTCGCCATGTTCGGTCCGGATGCAATTCTGGAGATGGACAGTAAGTGGGTATCGAGCGCGGCGCTGACAAGCGGGGATATCTTTCGAGGCGTGGTTTTTTCGCGGCAGCCAAACGCAAGGAAGGGAGGAATGCACGCAGAGACGCAGAGACGCAGAGAAGAACAATTGCGCCTTCGGCGCGAAGCGCCAGTCATTCCTCCTTTCGGCTGTCTGGAGAAAACACTGCTTTCGCGTCACCCGCTGCACCTCTGCGTCTCTGCGCCTCTGCGTGCAAACCCCTTCCCTTCGAGAATCCGCCACAACCGCCGCCGACTCGGCTATGCTCGCCCCGTCCAACCCGGAGTTCCCATGCTGCGCCGAATGATCGTCTCGCTTCGCTACACGCTGCGCCGCCACGCGCCGAGCGCGCCGCAGCGCCAGGTCGGCGCCATCCCCTATGCGGTGGTCGACGGCCAGGTCGCGGTGCTGCTGGTCACCTCGCGGCGCACCGGGCGCTGGATCTTTCCCAAGGGCGGGCTGATGACGGGGCTGACGCCGGCCGAGGCCGCCGCGCGCGAGGCCTTCGAGGAAGCCGGCGTCGAGGGCGAGGTCGCGCCCCTGCCGCTGGGCGCCTATGGCAGCTTCAAGCGGCGCGGCCTCCGGCCGCTCCCGATCGAGGTCGAACTCTATCCGCTGCGCGTCACGCAGCAGCATGAGGACTGGCCCGAGAAGCGGCAGCGCCGCCGCCACTGGGCCTCGCTGAACGAGGCCCGCAAGCTGCTGTCGGAACCGCGCCTTGCCGAACTGGCATTGATGCTGCGCGGGCAGCCGTAGCAGCGGAAAGAGGTGCCGTGCATCCCTCTCAACCCACCCGCCCCTGGGGGCGGGTCGAAAAATTCGAGCTTGCGAAGAATTTTTCGGGGCGGGGGAGAGGGCGCCGCGGCCCCCGCCCCGAAATTTGTTTCGCTTGCGCTTCACAAATTTCGACCCTCCCCAAGGGGAGGGTGGCGACAAGGAGGTAACCGACTAGTTTTTGACGGCCGCCTCAAGCCATGGTGAGTTTCAGCACCACATAGATACCGCCCGCCAGCATTCCGGCCGCCGGCACGGTGATCACCCAGGCGGCGGCGATGGTCAGCACATGGGCGCGCCGCACCAGACGGCGTGCCTCGCGCTTGGTCTGGCGGCGGATCGCCTCTTCGGGCGTCTTGTTCAGCGTGTCGGGGTCGCCGGCGCGGACCTTCTTCTTTTTCGGCGCATCGGCATTGAGGCCGTTATTGGCCAGGAATTCGCGCAGGAAGCCGACGCCGAAGACGCCGCCGATCGCGATATGGGTCGAGGAGACCGGCAGGCCCAGCGCCGAGGCGATCAGCACCGTGATGGCGGCGGCCAGCGCGACGCAGAAGGCGCGCACCGCATCCATCTTGGTGATCTTCTCGCCCACCGTGCGAATGAGGCGCGGGCCGAACAGTGCCAGGCCGAGCGCGATGCCCATGGCGCCGATCAGCAGCACCCAGAGCGGCAGCGCCACCTTGTCGGGCGCGGCCTGACCGGCCTCGGCCGCGGCCACGATGGCGGCCAGCGGACCGACTGCATTGGCGACGTCGTTGGCGCCATGCGCAAAGGACAGGAGGGCGGCGGCGAAGATCAGCGGCAGGGTGAAGAGCTTGGCCACATGCTTGCGGCGGTTCTCGATCGCCGCGGCGCGCCGCTCGACCCAGGGCCGGGTCATGAACCAGCCGGCGACGAAACCGGCCGCGCCGAGCGCCCAGACCGTTCCGGCTGCGGGCTTCCAGACACGCGAGAAGCCCTTCAGCGCCAGATACATCGCGAAGACGCCGGCCATCAGGCCGATCATCACCGGCACCCAGCGTTTCGCCGCCGCGATGCGGTCGTCGTCGCGGAACAGCACCCGCCATTTGACGAAACCGAGAAGGGCGGCCGCGATGATGCCGCCCATCACCGGCGAGATCACCCAGCTCGCCGCGATCGCGCCCATCATCGGCCAGTTGATCGCCGCCATGCCGGCGGCGGCGATGCCGGCGCCGACCACGCCGCCGACGATCGAATGGGTCGTCGAGACGGGCGCGTTGAGGAAGGTCGCGAGATGCAGCCACATGCCGGCCGCAAGGAGCGACGCCACCATCAGCATCACGAAATCGAGGACCTGGAACGCTTCGGCCGGCTGCACGATGTTGCGCGAGATCGTGTTGACGACGTCGCCGCCCGCCAGGATCGCGCCCGCCGCCTCGCAGATCGCGGCGATGACCAGCGCGGCGCCGAGCGGCAGGGCGCGGCTGCCGACCGCCGGCCCCATGTTGTTGGCGACGTCGTTGGCGCCGATGTTCAGCGCCATGTAGCCGGCGATCACGCCGCCCGCGATCACGAACAGGCTCAACGGCCCTGCCGGGGCAAGGCCGCTCATGAACAGGAACACCGCCAGCAGGAAAATGATCGCCAGACCCGGCGCCGCGATCGAGCGCGACAGCGCATAGGTCGCCTCTTCGAGACGGACGACCTTTTTCAGATCCTTGTCGAGTGTGCTCTTCGCCAAAATCGCCCCCGAATCGTCCGCCGCCCGCGGGCAGACCGGCCGGGGAGAGCCTTTAGCATTTCGGGCGGTTCCCGCCTAGGGTTTGTGACAGTTTTTTGACAGTTGCGTGACAGAGGGGGGGGTCCGCTGCCGTTTTCGCTGTCACTCGGGGGGCATCAGCGGCCAGTCGACGATGCGGTCCTCGAGGTCTTCCATGTCGACCTCGTCCTCGTAGAGAAACCGTCCGTGGACGGACATACCGGCCAGCCGTACTGCCTCGTATTCGCCCGAGACCAGCGGGTGCCACCAGGGCAGATCCTTGCCTTCCTTCAACAGCCTGTAGGCGCAGGAGGGCGGCATCCAGTCGATGTCATCGAGATTCTTCGGCGTCAGCGTCACGCAATCGGGCACGCGCACAGAGCGGTTCGGATAGTCGGAGCAGCGGCAGGTCTCCGCATCCAGCAGACGGCAGGCGATGTCGGTATATTCGATCGTGCCCGTGTCCTCGTCCTCGAGCTTGGTCAGGCAGCACTTCGCGCAGCCGTCGCAGAGGCTCTCCCACTCCGCGCGGTTCATTTCGTCAAGGCGTTTGACACGCCAGAAGGGTTCGCCGGTGCCGTTCATTCCGGGACAGAAGCGCGCGCCGCGGCTTCCGTCAAGCGGTTCCGGAAAGTCGCACTTTTCCTGCCCCCGCTTTGCCGCGATGCCGCCCTATTCCCCGCACAAAGTTGATCCAGTCTCGTTTCGGCGCAGATCCGGCTGGCACAAGGCTCGCATGAAAACCCTGTCCGGATAACGCCGGACGTGTAGCTTTCGAGGCCATTAACCGTGTCGCAGGACGATCACGATCTCTACCCGATGCGCGCGCAGCAGCGCGGCACGCCGGTGCACGACCTGCCGATACCGCCGGACAGGAATGACGGCGACCGCCCGCGCGCGAAACGGCGCTGGCAGCCCGACCTCCTCGCGACAACATCATTCATTCTGACGGCGTTCATTCTGGGCACGTTTACACTGGTCCTGTTGATGTTGCCCAACCTGCAACGGGTGATCGATGCCGGGCCCGATGAAACGCTGATGCTGACGGTGCTCGACACCAATGGCGACGAGATCGGCAGCCGCGGCAAACGCACGGCACCAACCGTTCCGCTTGGCGAACTGCCGCCCTATCTGATCATGGCCGTGCTCGCGACCGAGGATCGCCGTTTCTACCAACACAACGGTTTCGATCCGCGCGGCATCGCGCGCGCCATGTGGTCAAATCTCAAGGCGCTCGACTTCGTCGAAGGCGGATCGACGATCACGCAGCAGGTCGCCAAGAATCTCTATCTCGACAACCGCCGCACCGTCATGCGCAAGGCACAGGAAGCGCTGATCACGCTCTGGCTCGAGAGCAATCTTTCCAAGGACGAAATCCTGACGCTCTATCTCAACCGCATCTACATGGGTGCCGGCAATTACGGCATGGACGCGGCAGCGCAGTACTACTTCGGCAAGTCCGTGCGCGACGTATCGCTTGCCGAGGCCGCCATTCTGGCCGGCTTGCCGAAAGCGCCGAGCCGCTTCGCGCCCAGCAACAACCTTGAGCGTGCCCGCACCCGTGCAGGTCAGGTCCTCGACCGTCTTGTCGATTCCGGAACGCTGACCGCTCAGGAAGTCGCAGGCGCGCGCGCCAACCCGGCCGATGTCGTGATACGTGACCGCGCCGAGGGCCAGGAATACTTCGTCGACTGGGTCGCGGCACAGGCTGCCGCAACCATGCCCGGCGCGAGCGGGCGCTATACCATTCGCACAACGCTCGATCTCCGCCGCCAGAAGGCTGCGGAAGCCGCCATCACGAAAGCGCTAGCCGATGCCGGCGACGCGCGCAACGTCTCGCAGGCCGCACTGGTAGCCCTCGGTCCCGACGGCGCCGTGCGCGCGATGGTCGGCGGGCGTTCCTATCTCGAAAGCCAGTTCAACCGCGCAACGCAAGCAATGCGGCAACCGGGATCGGCGTTCAAGCCCATCGTCTATCTGGCGGCACTGGAAGCCGGCTACACGCCCGACAGTCCGGTTACGGATGAACCCGTTTCGATGGGCGGCTGGACACCACGCAACGCATCGGCGCGCGACTGGGGCACCGTCAGCCTTGCCACCGCGCTCGCTCATTCGATCAACACGATCGCGGTGCAGGTCGGCGACAAGGTCGGCATGGACCGTATCGGCAATGCCGCACGACGGCTCGGTCTCGAACGGCCCTTGCCGCGCAATCTCTCGGTCGTTCTCGGTAGCGCGGAAGTGACGCTGCTGGAGCTGACATCGGCCTATTCGGTGTTCGGAAACGAGGGACGGAGAGCCGCGCCCTACGGCATTTCCGAAATCGTCGCCGAGAACGGCGATGTACTCTACGCGCATGTACCTGACGTGACGCAAGCGACCAAGCCGGAGCATGCGCATGACATGACCTACATGCTCCATAGCGTGATGACGGATGGCACGGGACGGGGCGCCCGGATCGGGGGCCGGCTTGCCGCCGGGAAAACCGGCACCAGCCAGGACAATCGCGATGCCTGGTTCATCGGCTATACAGGCAACGAGACGGCGGGCGTCTGGTTCGGCAATGACGACAGCACGCCGACCGACGGCGCCGCCGGAAGCAATGTCGCCGCCACCGCCTGGCGCGAATACATGGCCGCCGCCCAGCAGGGACAGCCACCCGCACCACTCCCCGGCGCCGTACGCTACCGCGACGCCACAATCAGGACGGCCACCAGCGCGCCGACGGGATTCTTTGCCGAACTGAGCGACCTCTTTTCGGCTGCGCCGAAGCTTGAGGGCCGGCCGGGCAACTGGGGGCAAGGCTTCCGGCGAGGCGGCGAAACGATTGGCGGCCGGCGTTAGGACTGCGTTTGCGTCAGACGGTCCGATGCGCCATACAGGCTCATCGTCACCACCACCCAGAGATTTTCCAGCTTGGCCCCCCCGCTTCTCGCCCTTCGCGACATTCGCGTCGTCTTCGCCGACCAGGTGTTGATCGCGGGGGCGAGTTTTGCACTCGCGGCAGGCGACAGGCTGTGCCTTGTCGGGCGCAACGGTTCGGGAAAATCGACTTTGCTGCGGATTGCCGCCGGCCTTGTCGAACCCGATGGCGGCGAGATCTTCCGTCAGCCGGGCACGCGCATCGCCTATCTCGAGCAGATGCCCGACTTCGGCAAGGCTGCAAGCGTTCTCGACTTTGTAACAGCCGGCGGCGCCGAACAGCACAAGGCCTTGGCAGCTCTCGACGAATTGAAGCTTTCGCCCTCGGCTGTCCCTTCGACGCTGTCGGGCGGTGAGGGCCGCAAGGCGGCACTGGCGCGTGTGCTGGCCGAAGAACCCGATATCCTTCTGCTGGACGAACCGACCAATCATCTCGACCTGCCGTCGATCGAATGGCTGGAGCAGACGCTGTCGCAATTCCGTGGCGCCTTCGTGTTGATCAGCCATGACCGGGCGTTTCTGCGCCGCCTCACTGCGGGCTGCCTCTGGCTCGAGCGCGGCACGATCCGGCGGCTCGACAAGGGCTTCGCGGCATTTGAAGACTGGTCGGAACAGATACTGGCCGAGGAGGAGATCGTCGCGCACAAGCTCGACCGGCTGATCGAGCAGGAAACGCAATGGTCGCGCGAAGGAATTTCGGCACGGCGTACACGCAACCAGGGCCGGTTGCGTCGCCTTCATTCCATGCGCGCCGATCGCGCGCGCCGCGTCGGTCAGACCGGACGCGTCGAGCTGGTTGCCGAGAGCGGATCCGCCTCAGGTTCGCTGGTCGTCGAGGCCCGCGGGATTTCGAAGAGCTGGCCGCAACCGGATGGCAGCGAACGGGTTGCCGTGCGCGATTTTTCGACCCGCATCATGCGGGGCGACAAGGTCGGACTGATCGGACCCAATGGCGCCGGCAAGACGACGCTGCTGAAAATACTGACCGGCGCCCTTGAACCCGACAGCGGGACGGTCCGTCTCGGCACCAACCTCACGCCCGTCTATGTCGACCAGACGCGGGCGGCGCTCGATCCCGAAGCAACGCTCTGGCAGACGCTCTGCGAGGGCGGCGGCGATCAGGTCCTGGTGCGCGGCAAGCCGCGCCATGTCGTTTCCTATCTGAAGGACTTCCTGTTCCGCGAGTCGCAGGCGCGCCAGCCCGTCAAGGCGCTGTCGGGGGGCGAGCAATGCCGCCTGTTGCTGGCCCGGGCGCTCGCCAAGCCATCGAACCTGCTCATTCTCGACGAACCGACCAACGATCTCGACATGGAAACGCTCGACCTCCTGCAGGAAATGCTGGCCGATTACGACGGCACGGTGTTGCTGGTCAGCCATGACCGGGACTTTCTCGATCGCGTCGTCACCTCTGTCATCGCGCTGGACGGCAATGGCGGCGCCGTGGAATATCCGGGCGGCTATTCAGACTATCTGTCCCAGTCCCGGCGCGAAGGACCCGCGACGGCCCGAGCGGCCGCGGGGCGCGCCTCCACGCCGGCCCGACCCGACCGCGCGCGACCGGCTTCCAAGCTCAGTTACAAGGACACCAGGGCGCTGGAAGAGCTGCAGGAAAAGATGCCACGGCTGGCGCAGGAGATTGCCGTCCTTGAGAAAAAGCTCGCAGATGCGGGGCTTTACACCCGCGACCCCGACGAATTTCACCGGACGACGACACGCCACGATGCCCTCAGAGCCGAACTCGCTGCTGCCGAGGAACTCTGGCTGGAGCTTGAGCTGAAGCGCGAGGCGCTTTCCGGCGCCTGATTAACCACGCGCGCACAATCCCTTTGACTGTTGCGCTGGCACGGTTTTGGATGGTGAGAGTTTCGATTCGCTTGGGGGATTGGCGAGACGAAACGCGGGCCGAATGCGGATCCAGGAGGATCCGGGTGGGGGACTTTTGAAGCTCGTCCTGAAGCTTCTCGCTTCTTTTTCCGTCGCGCTCATCCTGGGCGTCGGTTCGGCCTTGCTTCTTCTCGGAAGCGGCGGACTTGGCGGAACGATTGCCATTGGCCCCTGGGAGTCCAGCGACGTCATCGGTTCGTCCGAGGCCGATCCCTATACACGCGCACGCGTCGCCATTGCCGGCCTTCTGGCCCTCAATCGCAACGAGACGATCTATTTCACCGCCGCGACGGATGACGAAGGCGCGCCGCTTCGCACCGAATGCACCTACAATATCTTTGGTTCCGATCCGCCGGCACGCTGGTGGAGCATCACAGCCTATGCTGCCGACCACTATCTGATCCCCAATCCGCACGACCGTTATTCCTATGGCGGCAACACGGTCGCGCGCGAGGAGGACAACAGCTTCGTGATCTCGATCGGCCGCGGCGCCCGCGATGGCAACTGGATACCGACAGGCGAGAATGACGGGTCGTTCACGCTGACGCTGCGTCTTTACAATCCGAGTGAGGCGGCCGCGCGCGATCCATCCGGGATCGTGCTGCCGCGCATCGCCAGGGAGGCATGTTCACAATGAAAACCTGGCCCATGTGGATTGCCGGCACGGTGGTTCTCGCCGCCGTCTTTCATATCCTGACCGTCTTCGCCCTGCCCTATGGCATCATGAACCGGGCGATGGCCGGTATTGCTGCACAGGCCGGTGGCGTCAACAAGGCGCTCTATCCCGAACCGGCCACCGCGGCAACGCGCGGCATTGTCCGGCCGAGTCCCGACCTTCTCTACACGGCCTGCGTCTATGACGTTGCGGCAAGGCCGTTGCGCGTCACTGCGCCCGTGCCGGACACATACTGGTCGCTTTCGATGTTTGCCGCCAATACCGACAATTTCTTTGTCGTCAACGACCGGCAGGCGCCGACCGGCCGCATCGAGATCGTCCTGGCAAACGACGAGACGACGACGGCCGGCGAAACGCCTGTCGTTGTCGCACCGAGCAGCCGCGGGATCATCCTTTTCCGCTCGCTGATCGCTTCGGACGAAGCCCGCCCCGCGATCGACGCCTTGCGGCAGCAGTCCAATTGCGAGCCGCTCTGAACCTCACATCGCCCTCATCCGCCCGGTAGCCCTCCGGGTTTGCCGCTGATAGCATTGCCGCCGCTGGCGCGATGTGCCGCGCGTCCCAAGGGGGAGGCCTCGATGAACCGAAATCTGATCCTGGGCGCTGCGGCGGCAGCGGTCGCCGTTGCGATCGTTCTTGTGCTGACGCTGGGTTCGAGCAATCAGCCGGAAAACGGCCTCTCCCGGATCAGCTTCGCAACCGACTGGAAGGCCCAGGCCGAACATGGCGGCTTCTACCAGGCAATCGCCAATGGCTATTATGCCGAGGCCGGGCTCGACGTGACGCTGGTGCAGGGCGGTCCGGGCATCAACGTCCCCCAATTGCTGGCCGCGCATTCGGTCGATTTCGGCATCGGCTCCAACAATTTCATTCCGCTCAACATCGTCGCAGCCGGCGCCGGTGCAAAGGCCGTAATGGCCACCTTCCAAAAGGATCCACAGGTCTTCATCACTCATCCGCGTGACGATGTAACGTCGGTTGCCGACCTGAAGGGCAAGCCGATCATGGTGTCGGATGCGACGGTCAGCGCCTTCTGGCAGTGGCTGAAGGCCAAATACGGATTCGCGGACAGCCAGATTCGCAAATACACGTTCAATCTCGCGCCGTTCCTCACCGATCCGCAGGCGATCCAGCAGGGTTATCTTTCGTCGGAGCCCTACATGATCCGCAAGGAGGGCGGCATCGAGCCCCAGGTCTTCCTGCTCTCCGACTATGGCTATCCCGGCTATGCCGCATTCGTTCTGGCGGCTGACCGCACCATCGCCGAACGGCCCGAACTGGTGCAGGCCTTTGTCGATGCGAGCATCCGCGGCTGGGTGAGCTATCTCTACGGCGATCCGGCGCCCGGCAATGCGCTGATCAAGCGCGACAATCCCGACATGACCGACGATGTGATCGCCAATGCGATCGTCCTGATGAAACGATATGGCATCGTCGATTCCGGCGATACGCTGACGCTGGGCATCGGCGCCATGACCGAAGCCCGCTGGAAGGATTTCTATCTGACGATGGTGGGGGCCGGCGTCTACTCGGCCGATCTCGATGTTCACAGCGCCTATACGCTCGAATTCGTCAATCAGGGCGCGGGGCTTGAACTCAAGAAACAGCTGTCCGGCGAATAGGGGGCGGCCGCGCAGGCATGAATTCGATCGACGCGCCGAAGCGCCCTCCCCTGCTCACGCTGTCCGGCGTCGCCAAGACATATGGCAGCGGTACACTGGCACTCAGGGATGTCGACGCGGAAATCCGCCAGGGCGATTTCGTCTCTCTGGTCGGACCTTCGGGTTGCGGCAAGAGCACTTTGCTGCGGATCATCGCGGGGCTCATTGCCCCGACGGCGGGCGGCATCCGCTGGGCGACGCCTGACGGCGCGCGACCGGCCGATATCGGCTTCGTCTTTCAGGATGCGACCTTGATGCCCTGGGCTTCGGTGCTCGACAATGTGCATCTGCCTTTGAAGCTGCGCGGCGTCGCGCGCGACAAGGCACGACCGCAACTGATGGATGCGCTGGATCGCGTCGGCCTGGCCGATTTCGCCGGCGCTTTCCCGCGCGAGCTTTCGGGCGGCATGAAGATGCGCGTGTCGCTGGCGCGCGCGCTGGTGACCGCACCGCCCGTGCTGCTGATGGACGAACCCTTTGCGGCGCTCGACGAATTCACGCGCGAGAAGCTCGACGACGACCTGCTGGAACTCTGGCGCAGCCAGCGCTGGACGGTGATCTTCGTGACGCACAGCATCTACGAGTCGGTCTATCTCTCGGAGCGCGTGCTGGTGATGGGCGCGCGGCCGGGGCGCGTGCTCGACGCGGTCGCCATCGACGCGTCCCACCCGCGCGGACCGGCGTTTCGCCGTTCGCATGGCTATGTCGATCAATGTGCGACCGTCAGCGCGGCCCTGCGCGAGGGGGCCCTGCCATGAACGGCGGAGAGACGGCGCTGGCGCACGCGATGCGTGTTGTCGTCCCGGTTCTGGTCGGCGTTGCGTTTCTCGCTGTCTGGGAAGCGATCGTCCATTTCGGCGAAGTGCGGCCCTTTGTGCTGCCCGCACCCAGCGCCATCTGGGCCAGCCTCACGCTCAATTTCGGTTCGCTGATGGCATCGCTCTGGGTAACGCTGCGCGTGACGCTGATGGCATTCCTGCTCGCCGCCGCCGGCGGTATCGGCCTTGCCATTCTGTTTTCGCAAAGCCGGCGGATCGAGATGGCGCTCTTTCCCTATGCGGTGGCGCTGCAGGTGACGCCCGTGGTCGCCATCGCACCGCTCATCCTGATCTGGGTCGGCTATGACCGCATCGAGCTGGCGGTGCTGATCCTCGCCTGGATCGTCGCCTTCTTCCCGATCCTTTCCAACACGACGCTGGGGCTGCGCTCGGCCGATCACAATCTGCGCGATCTCTTCCGGCTCTATGGCGCCAGCCGCTGGCAGATCCTGACCGAGCTGCAACTGCCCTCGGCCCTGCCCTACATCCTGGCCGGCATGAAGATATCGGGCGGGCTGGCGCTGATCGGCGCCGTGGTCGCCGAGTTCGTTGCCGGCTCGGGCACCGGAACCGGGCTTGCCTGGCGCATCGTCGAGGCCGGCTACCGCCTCGACATCCCGCGCATGTTCGCTGCGCTGTTCCTGCTTTCGGGGCTTGGCATCGCAATCTTCTTCAGCCTGACCTGGCTCGAGCATCTGCTGCTGCGGCGCTGGCACGAAAGCGCTGTCCGCCGCGAGTTCTGAGGCGTCCAGCCAAACTGGCCGATTTCCGCGCCGTACCGATAATTAACAAATATTTGTGTGAATAATATTGTTCTACACCTCTATTGACGATCTTTGGCAAAAAACCCATGTTACCCGGTAATTAGGACGGGCGCTGCGCGCCCGGCGGCCGACCTTGCATCGCGAGACAGGGAACGCCCCGGGCGATGCGCATGCAGCCGCAAGGAGTGTCGCGACATGGCCCAGCACAGCCGCAAGGGCGCGCAGTTTCAGGCGCTGACCGCCAACCGTCTGGCCGACGGGATTGTCGTCTATCTGACGGCGGCGGACGGCTGGTCGGAATCGCTGCAGGAGGCCGATGTGGCCGAGGGCAAGGAAGCGGGTGAAGCCCTGCTCGCCCGCGCCCAGGCCGCGGTCGACGGCAATATCGTGGTCGAACCCTATCTCTTCGAGGTGACCCGCGACGAAAGTGGCATTCGCGCGGCAAGCGTGCGTGAGACGATCCGGCAGGCGGGCCCGACCGTGCGCCTCGATCTCGGCAAGCAGGCGGAGCTGCCGGGCGTTCATCGCTGAACGCACGAACCCGCGAGAGACAAAGGCTTACAGATGTATCGTTACGATGAATTCGACCAGCAACTCGTCAACGAGCGCGTGGCGCAGTTTCGCGGGCAGGTCGCGCGGCGCCTCTCGGGCGAGTTGACGGAAGACGAGTTCAAGCCGCTGCGGCTGATGAACGGCGTCTATCTGCAACTCCATGCCTATATGCTCCGCATCGCCATTCCCTATGGCACGCTGTCGTCGAAGCAGTTGCGCATGCTGGCCCATATCGGCCGCAAATACGATCGCGGCTACGGCCATTTCACGACCCGGCAGAATCTGCAATTCAACTGGCCGGCGCTGAAGGACACGCCCGATATCCTGGCCGACCTCGCCACCGTCGAGATGCATGCGATCCAGACCTCGGGCAACTGCATCCGCAACGTGACCTCGGACCAGTATGCCGGGGCGGCGAAAGACGAGATCGAGGATCCGCGCATCGTTTCGGAAATCATCCGCCAGTGGTCGACCTTCCACCCGGAGTTTTCGTTCCTGCCGCGCAAGTTCAAGATCGCCGTTTCGGGCACGCCGGACGACCGCGCCGCGATCCGCGTCCACGATATCGGCATTCAGATCGTGCTGAACGGCAAGGGCGATATCGGCTACGAGATCTATGTCGGCGGCGGGCTCGGCCGGACGCCGATGATCGGCAAGAAGATTGCCGATTTCGTGCCGAAGGAAGATCTGCTCGCCTATCTCGAGGCGATCATGCGCGTCTACAACATGTATGGACGCCGCGACAATATCTACAAGGCGCGCATCAAGATCCTGGTGCATGAGATCGGCGCGGAAGAAATGAAGCGGCAGGTTGAGGCCGAGTTCGCCGAAATCCGCAAGACCGGCGCCTTGCACCTGCCGGCGGAAGAAGTGGCGCGCATCCAGACCTATTTCGCACCGCCCGCCTACGAAACGCTGCCCGACGAAAGCACCGAGCTCAACAAGGCGGTTGTCGCCGACCGGGATTTCGCCAACTGGGTGAAGTCCAATGTCGCGGCTCACAAGATGCCGGGCTATGCCATCGTCAACATCTCGCTGAAGCCCATCGGCGGCACACCGGGCGACTGCTCGTCGGACCAGATGGACGCGGTCGCCGACATCGCCGAGAAATACAGTTTCGACGAACTGCGCGTCACGCATGAGCAGAACCTGACGCTGGCCGACGTACGCAAGAAGGATCTGCCGGCCGTGCATGCGGCACTGAAGGCAGCCGGGCTCGCGACCGCCAACATCAACCTGATCACCGACCAGATCGCCTGCCCTGGCCTCGATTATTGCGCGCTCGCCAATGCGCGCTCGATCCCGCTGGCGCAGCAGATTTCGGAGCGCTTCGCCGATCTCGACCGGCAGCACGAAATCGGCGAATTGAAGATCAACACCTCGGGCTGCATCAATGCCTGCGGCCATCACCATGTCGGCCATATCGGCATTCTGGGCGTCGACAAGAAGGGCGTCGAATATTATCAGGTGACGCTGGGCGGGGCGGCTGACGAGAAGACTGCCATCGGCGACATTGTCGGCCCGGCCTTCACAGAGGATCAGATCGTCGACGCCATCGAGACGATCGTCACGACCTATCTGGGCCTGCGGCAGGCCGGCGAGCGTTTCATCGACACCTATCGCCGCACCGGCATCGAACCGTTCAAGGAGAGTCTCTATGCAACTCATTAGGAACGGCAAGTTCGTCGCCGACGATTACACGACCGTCGCGGATGACGACGCACTGCCGGCGGGTGCCGTCATTGTCAGCCTCGAACGCTGGCAGAAGGAACGCGGCGAGCTTGCGGCGCGCAACACGCCGCTTGGCGTGCGCCTGAAGAGCGGCCAGGAACCTTCCGCCATTGCCGATGATCTCGACAAGCTCGCGGTGGTGGCGCTCGAATTCCCGGTCTATCGCAACGGGCGCGCCTATTCCTATGCGCGGCTGCTGCGCGAGCGCCATGGCTACAAGGGGGAGCTGCGCGCGGTCGGCAATGTGCTGCGCGACCAGTTCCATTTCATGGTCCGCTGCGGCTTCGATGCGCTTGAAGTTGCCGACAACATCACCCCGGAAATCTGGGCCGAAAGCGTCGGCGTGTTTTCGCTGTCCTATCAGCCGGCGACCGACGGTCGCGCGCCGGTCCTGTCGCTTCGCCAGCGGCTTGCGGCGCGGAGCGACGCCCGCCAGGCGGTCTGACCCGTCCCCATCCGGCACAGACAAAAGCCCGGCACCCTTTTCAGGGGCCGGGCTCTCTTACGCAACAATACGCGACAGCGAGAACTGCGGGTCTCGCGCGAATTACGCGGCGCGGAGCTTTTCGAAAGCTTCGGTGAACTTCGTGGCGTAGGGGCTCACGGCCTCACGCACGGTCGACACGGTCAGCTCGTTGAGCTCGCGGGCGGCGTCGATGTTCCGCTTGATGGTTGCGCGAACGAGTTCGTTCTGCAGTTCCACCGCCGTCTTGATGCTGCCGGCCTTCAGGGCGGCGCGGGCGGTCTCGACCGACTCTTCGAAGTTGGTGCGGGCGAGCGTGACGATGATGCCGGACGCCACTTCGATCGGGTTCCGGGCTTCGGCCTTCGGCGCAGCCTTGGCCGTCCGGGCCGTCGTCGTCTTCTTCGCACGCGGCTTGGCGGCGGTCTTGGCCTTCTTCGCTTTGGGGGTCGCTTCAGTCATCTGATTTCCATCTCCTGTATCGCGTGGTCGCTCGCCTCACTGCGAGCGTTTCCCCGCACATACCGGCGCGCCGGATTTGTGCGCTGCAACATGAGATAATTGACCCCTGTCCCTGCGTCAAGATATTTTGTGCATTGCACCAAAATGGCGGTTGCGGTGCGCCAAATTATTCAAAATCTGCTTATGGAAAAAGGACTTAGGGATAGTTGCGGCGCGCTGTCGCAGACCAGGTCGGCCAGCGCCGCGCCGCTGCCCGCCCCCAGCGTCCAGCCCAGCGTGCCATGACCGCTATTGATGAAAAGATTCGGAAAAGGCTCGAGACGGCCGATCACCGGGCTGCCATCCGGAGTCATCGGCCGCAGGCCGCACCAGAATTCGGCCGCACCGGCCCGTGGCGCGGCCTGTGGCAGCAGCCCGAGCAGTCCGTCGAGGACCGCATTGGCGCGGGCAGGCTCCAGCGTCAGATCGTAGCCGGCGACCTCCGCCTGCCCGGCCGCGCGCAGACGGTCGCCGAGGCGGCTGATCACGATCTTGCGCGCCTCGTCGGTGATGCTGACCTCGGGGGCATTGCCCTCCGGTGCCGGCACCGTCACCGAATAGCCCTTCACCGGATAGATCCAGCTGCGCAGGCCGAGCGGTTTCAGCAATGCCGCCGTGCCGGCGCCGGCGGCGACAACCACCGCATCCGCTTCGACCGGCCCCTGCGCGGTCGCCACGCCGCAGGCGCGGCCGCCGCGTACGATAATCTCCGCAACCGCGGCACCGGTCAGCACGGTCACGCCCCGTGCCGCCGCAGCCGCGGCCAGCGCCTTCGAAAAGAGATGCGCATCGCCGCTGGCGTCGGACGGCGAATGGAGACCGCCGGCGATCTCGCCGCGCTGCAGTGCCGATGCCAGAGCCGGCTCGAGTTCGACACATTGGGCCGGCGTCAGCACCTGCTGTTCGATACCCAGCCGCGCCATGGTTTCGCTCTCGGCCGCCGCCTCGCGCAGCGCATGGCGCTCGCGGAAGATGCGCAGGATTCCCTTGTCCCGCCGGTCGAAGGCGAACCGCCGGCCGGCGGCGCGGAAGTCAGCCTCATAAGCGGCCATGCGCGCCCGCGTCAGCAAGGCCAGCTCGAGATTGGGCGGGATGCGCTCACGCCGCGCCGACGCCCGGCAGCGCATCAGAAAGCGCAGCAGCCAGCGCCATTGATCGGGATCCATTTTCGGCCGCAGGCGAAACGGCGCATCGTCGCGGCCGAGCCAGCGCAGGATCAGGCCGGGAATCTCGGGGCCTGCCCAGGGCGCGACCTCACAGGCCGATATCTGCCCGCCATTGGCAAAACTGGTGCCCAGACCCACCCCCTCGTGCGCCTCGATCAGCGTCACCCCGGCGCCGCGCAGCGCGAGTTCGTAGGCGGTTGCGACACCGACAATGCCGGCGCCGATGACGGCGACTTTCACGACGGACCTGCCTTGCACATGCCGGGTTCGAATTGGGCTCTACCGGTAGCAAAGCCGCGCCCTCTTGGCGACGACAAAGAGAGATGGCCGGACGGGTCGGCTCAGCCGCCGGCCGCGCCACGTGTTGCCGCGATGGCTTCAGGCATTGGGGGCACGGTCTCGACATAGATCGAGCGGCTCGGAAAGGCGAAGCCGGTTCCGGCTTCCTCCACGATCGTCTTGATCGTGGTCGCGAGTTCTTCCTTTACCTCCAGCCATTCGCTCCAGACGATCGTATGGGTGAAGCAATAGATCATGATGTCGATCGAAGAATCGCCAAAGGAGTCGATGCGCACCAGGCGTGCCGCCAGCGGCGGCTTCACGAAGGCGTCGTTGTTGGCAATGTAGTCCTCGATCCCGTCCCGGATGCGGCGCAACTGGTCGACCGTCGTGCGATATTCGACGCCGATCATCCATGAAATCCGGCGATAGGTCATCGCACTGAAATTGGTCACCGCATTGTCGGCCAGCTTCTGGTTCGGCACATGGACCGGCGCCTTGTCGAAGCGCCGTACCAGCGTCGAACGGAACCCGATCTTCTCGACGAACCCCTCGACCACGCCATCGACGAGAATCCAGTCGCCCATGCCGAAGCGCCGCTCGACCAGGACCGACACGCCGCCGATCAGGTTCTTGAACAGATCCTGCGCCCCCAGCGCGACCGCAACGCCGAACAGGCCGAGACCGGCAATGATCGGCGCCACCTGAATGCCCCATGTCTGCAGAATCGTCGCAGCGGCGACCAGCACCACCGCGGTCCGCGCGCCGGTGATCAGCCAATCCGTGATCTCCGGCGTCAACAGTCTTTCGAGACGGCGAAAGCCCTCGCTCAGCGGCTTTATGCAATTGTAGAGAATCCAGAAGATCGCAACGACGATCAGCGAGCGATTGAAATTCTCGACAATGACCTCGAATCCGCCATCGAGTGCCAGATATTCGGTCGCGAAAAAGAAACCGAGCGCCAGAAAGAGGAAGCGCATCGGATTGCGCACCGCGTCGCGCATATAGTTGTCGATATGGGTCTCGCTGCTTTCGACCCAGCGGTCGACCAGGCGCATGACGAAACGCGTGAAGAGGCCGCGCAGCACGTAGAAAAATCCGAATATGGCCAAAGCCACCAGAATGTTGCCGATGCTGATTCCGAGCACGCCGGTGTTCCAGACATCCGCGATCAACCGCCCGTAGTCGCCAAACCCTGCAATTACATCCTGCATCATTCGTCCCGCCGGAATTCGCCGTTATGCTGCTGCCGATGCGCGCTCGCGCGTCGCCGAGAATCGGACCTTCGGCCATTTTTCCAGTGTATAGCCGATTTCCCAGTTGCTCTTGGCCATGAAGACCGGCGCGCCGTCGCGGTCGGTCGCCATGTTGCCGCGATGCGCCTCGACAAAGCGCTTCAGTTCGGCCGCGTCGTCAGCCAGCACCCAGCGTGCCGTCTCGAAGGGCGCCGGCTCGAACTGCACCTTGATGTCATATTCAGCAGCGATGCGCGACGCCAGCACTTCAAGCTGCAGCTGTCCAACCACGCCGACGATCCAGTTGGCGCCGATCTCGGGCTTGAAGACCTGCGTCACGCCTTCCTCGGCCAGGCTTTCCAGCGCGCGGCGCATGTGCTTGGCCTTCATCGGGTCGTCGAGACGGACACGGCGCAGGATTTCGGGCGCGAAATTCGGAATGCCGGTAAAAACGAGGTCTTCGCCTTCGCTCAGCGTATCGCCAACGCGGATCGTGCCGTGATTGGGAATGCCGATGATGTCGCCCGCATAGGCGTCGTCGAGCAGCTCGCGGTCCTGCGCGAAAAACATGATCGCGTTGTTGACGCCGATGGTCTTGCCGCTGCCCGAGATCTTGAGCCGCATTCCGCGCTTGAACTTGCCCGAACAGATGCGCATGAAGGCGATACGGTCGCGATGATTGGCGTCCATGTTGGCCTGCACCTTGAAGACGAAACCGGTCAGTTTCGGCTCCGCCGGCTCGACGATGCGGGTCGCTGCGGGCTGCGCGCGCGGCGGCGGAGCATAGGCGACAACCGCATCCAGCAGTTCGCGCACGCCGAGCTTGCGAAGCGCACTGCCGAAATAGACCGGCGTCAGATGGCCTGCCCGATACTGTTCGATGTCGAAGGCCGGGCTTCCCTCGCGGGCGAGTTCCATCTCGTCGCGAAAATGCCCGAGCTCCTCCGCACCCAGATAGTCGGCGATCCGGTCGCCCCTCAGGCTCTCGGGTTCGCTGTCCGGGCCCGCTTTTTCCGTGCCCGGCTTTTCATAGGGAATGAAGCGATCGTTCTCCGGATCGAAGATGCCGCGCAGCAAGCCGCCCATGCCGGCCGGCCAGATCATCGGCGCGGTGTCGAGCGCCAGTTTCGAGGCAATCTCGTCCATCAGCTCGAAGGGATTCTGGCCCTCGCGATCGATCTTGTTGATGAAGGTGATGATCGGCACGTCGCGCAAGCGGCAGACTTCGAAGAGCTTCAGCGTCTGCGCCTCGATGCCCTTGGCGGCGTCGATTACCATGATCGCACTGTCGGCCGCCGTCAGCGTGCGGTAGGTGTCCTCGCTGAAATCCTCGTGGCCCGGCGTATCGAGCAGGTTGCAGACGACCCCCTTGTATTCGAAGGTCATCACCGCCGACGTCACCGAGATGCCGCGGTCCTGTTCGATCTTCATCCAGTCGGAGCGCGCACGCCGGTTGTCGCCGCGCGCCTTGACCTGGCCCGCCATGCGGATCGCGCCGCCCTTCAGCAGCAGATTCTCGGTCAGTGTCGTCTTGCCGGCGTCGGGATGGGAGATGATCGCGAAGGTCCGCCGCTTGCGGATTTCGTTCGCCAAATCCCCCTGCTGACGGCCCGCGGCGTCGATAATGGTCAACGTTTCGTCTCCGGGATGAATTCGCGGCGGAACCTAGCTCAAAGCGGCTGGTGCCGCCACCCCGCGACAAACTGGCCCCTCGGCGGTGATTGCACGGCATGCCAGCATGGCACCATCATGCCATTGACCATCAGGAGAAACCCATGACCAGCGCCCGCGATGTTGTCGAGCCTCATATCGAGGCCATGCTCAAGGAGGCCGAGACGGCCCGTCTCTCGACCGATGCCGTTGCCCGCATCATGTTCGAAAAGGTGATTCATATCTGGCGGGATATCCGCAAGCCGGAGGACATCAAGGCCGAACTGCTCGAAGCGGCCGAACATCTCGACCCGGATGAAGATTTCATGTTCATGCGCCCCTGAATTCAGCGCACCGGCTCGAACAGGAAATGCCGGCCTTCGCGATCCTCGATCTCGACCACCCAGAGGTCGGGGTCGCGCTGCCGCTGCTTGTCGATATAGGCATCGGCATCGACTTCGGGGACCGGCTCCGGGCTTGGCCGGGCCATCCAGAACAGCGCGCCTTCGCCGTCGCGCGCCGGCGCATAGACGCTCGCCCGACCGTCGAGCCGGTTGACCTTGACCAGCACGACGCCCGACGTCGCATCGCCACGCCGGACCACCATCGCGCCGGCACCGGCCGTTTCGCAACGGCGGATCAGTGCTTTCACCCAGATTTCAGCCTTCAGCCGCGGCGGCGCTTCCATTTATTTCCCCGTATATCCGGCCGTTGCCGGCATCAGTCCCGTCGGGCACTGCCGTTCATCCTTAACGCGTTTCCTGTTTGCCGTCGCGTCGCTGCAGGATTAGACTCATCAACACTTTGTTAAGTGAGGCATTTTCGCGGATGGGCTGACCGGCCGGGCCGCTTGCGGTCGAAGCGGCCGTTTCGTCTATCGCGGATTTTCGGGGGGATCATGTCATGTCAGAGGGTCGCAACGTGTCACTGCCTTTCCTGAAACAGGCGCATCGCGCCGTGCTTCCCGTCGCCGCTGCCTTTCTGCTGGCGGGATGCCTGACATCTGCAGGCGACGGCAAACCGGTCGCGGTCGCCCCCGAACCGGCGCCCGCGCCTGTCGCGGCGGCTGCCGAGGACGCGACCGTTGCCGCCAGCGTGCCCATTCCCCTTCCCTCGCCGCTCAAGCGCGGGCCTGTGCAAGTCGCCTCGATCGATCCTTCGGCCGGCATTTCGGCGCTGACGACCGCGCCGCGTCTTGGCGATTTCGCTGGTGTCTATGTCAGCTACGGTTCGGCCCTGGCCACAGTTGCCGAGGCGCGACTCAACACACCGGCCGATGTGCGCCGAGCCATTGCGCGGCTGCGCTTTGCCGAACCCGATGGACTCGCCGAGGGCTGGTATGCGGCCCGCGCGCTGATCGCCGCCGAAGATCCCGCTTTCGCCCAGGGCGTGCGCAACGAGGCGCGCGGTCTCGGCAAGGTCGCTCTGCTCGCCACGCTTTCCGCCGACGAGGATTATGTCCTGCAGATCGGTGGTGCCGGCTCGGCCAGTGCGGCCGTTGCCGCGGCCATCCGCGAGGAAACCGGGCGGATGCAGCAGCTTTCGGCCCGCTTCATCGACACCGCCTACCAGTTCCAGAAACAGAGATGGGGCATGACCGCCCCGCTGCCCGGCCAGCCCGAGGTGCCCGTCAAGACGGCGGCAGCGAGCCCGCTGGAACAGGCACGTGCGGTTCTCGCTGCGCTATCGCCCGTCGGACCGGCGCATGCCGCCTATACGCCATCCGTCATGAACCGCATTCTGACGCTCGCCGCCCATCAGGTGCTCGACGGCTCGACGGCCGCCGCTCAGGCAAGCGCGCCGCGCAATCCGACCGGGCGCTGCCTCAACTGGGCCCGTCTCAATCTCGACCAGTGCCTTGCCGCGGCCCGCTTCCCCTCCGAGGAAGCCTGGTGCGCCGGCAAGCACGCGGTCGAGGAAGTCAGCGGTTGCTGGGCTGCGGCGCTACCGGCCGCCCAGTAAGTCCGGCGCCTTGCGGGCGGCCGGTTCGAATGAATTTGAATCGAATGTCGATCTTTTTTGACGCGCATTTGCGGAAAATGCGCGTCAAATTTTTTGCGTATTTTACTCTGATTTTCATAGAATTAGATTATATTTCTAAGTACAGATTAGAGGTGAAATAAACCAGAATTTACATTCTTGAGTACAAGCTTCAATCTATATTGTATTTTATCTATCGATTTAACGGCGCGGCAGCAGGTCACGCCATAGCCTTCGCCCATGTCATTGCCGGTCCCTGGGACGGCCGGCCTTTGAAAGGGTGAAAACAATGTCGTTTATTCTGAGAGCTGCCTTCTGGCTGACGGTGCTGGCCTTCCTGCTGCCATCCCCCGAAGACGAAACCGCGGCCCGGACCGCCGCCGCCGGGGGCTATAGCGCCGCCGCGCTCGAACTGCCGCAGGAGCCGCCCGCGCCCGAGATGGGCGCCGGCGAGGCCCTCACCATGGCGGCGCGCTCCGCCCAGGATGTGATGGGGTTCTGCGGCCGCAATCCGGATATCTGCGCGCGCAGTCACGATATTTTCGGCCATGTCATCCGCCAGACCACGCATTATGGCGGCATGGCACTTGTCTGGCTGACCGACAAGGCCAAGGAGCGGCAGCAGCCGGACCAGCCTCCCTCGCCGCTTGCCCCTCTCGGGCGGCAAGCCCTTGCCTCCTCATACCCCGCCGGCGCCTGACCTCACCCATCCGTCGCCTGCGCCTCTGCCGGATGCGGGGGCCTAGACCCGCATCCGGTCCCCTTGACGCCCCGTCGCTCGCCTCCCGAGCGGCGGGGCGCTTGTCCTTCGGGGGCAGGCCCGCTATGTCCTGACCGGATACGGACGGAGCGCCAATGAGCATTCAGGACCTCATCGACGATTTTGCCTTCCTCGACGACTGGGAGGAGCGCTACCGCTATGTCATCGAGCTCGGCCGCGGTCTCGAACCGCTCAGCGCGGCCGAACATGCGCCGGCCAACAAGGTCGAGGGTTGCGTCAGCCAGGTCTGGCTGATCGTCGAGCCGCGCCGGGCCGAGGACGGCACGCTGCACCTCCATTTCCGCGGCGACAGCGATGCCCATATCGTCCGTGGTCTGATCGCCATTCTGATGCGGCTCTATTCCGATCGGACGCCGGCCGAGATTCTCGATATCGACGCGCGCGCCATATTCGGCCGGCTCGGCCTCGACGAACATCTGACGCCGCAGCGTTCCAACGGGCTCTATGCGATGGTCGGGCGGATCCAGGCCGACGCGCGTGCGCATCTCACGCCGGCCGGCGGCTGACCGGCGCCCGCCGCTCCGAACCGAGCCGGTAATGCGCGACCAGCCGGTCGAGCGCGATCGCCAGCACCACCTTGCCGGCCCGCCGCGGCCAGCCGAAACGCCGTTCGGCGGCTTCCATGCCATCGAGAAGGCAGCAGACCGAAATCAGCAGATCCGAGAGGCCGGGACCGGCTGCGGCCAGGGCGGCGGCGACGCGATGGCGCGCGGCCAGCGCCTGGTCGGTGATCGCGGCCGGGTCGCGCGGCGGGCGCCTCTTGCGCTGGCGGCCGCCCACCGCCGACCAGTCGGTGGTCAGGCGCGGCATCAGCTGGCCGATCGTGAAGTCGCGCCGCAACCGCTCGCCCGCCTCGAACTGCATCTGGTCGATCAGCGGCTTGCCGTCCGGCCCCTTGCGACGGCGCAACCAGCCGAGCGGCGTCTCGGCCTCGTTGGTCGCAACCTCGCAGCGCAGGCCGTCGATCGTCACATGACGGCGGCCCGGCAGGCGATGCGCAGCGGCGAAACGGTCGGGATCGGGCGGCGCGCCACGGCGCCGGCGGGCCGGCTTCATGCGTCGCTGCCCGGCCGGGCGCCGCCTTCGAGCCGGGCCGCCAGCGCATCGAGCAGCCGGTCGAAATCGGGATCGTCGCGGCGGTCCTCGATCTGGCGGCAGGCATGGGCGGCGGTGCGGCGGTCGCGGCCGAACAGGCGTCCGACCTCCGACAGGCTGACGCCGAAAATCACATGGGTCAGATACATCGCAACCTGGCGGGCCAATGCCACCGTGGCGCGGCGCCGTGTCGGCGCCCGCAGTTCCGGCAGGGAGACCTGCCAGGCGCCGGCGACAAGGGCCAGCGTCCGGGTGGCGCGGTCCTGGCCCGGCCGCGCCGGGGACGGCCGGCGGCGCTTGCGACGTGGCGGCGCGGCGCTCCAGCCGGTGGCGGCCGGCCGGTCCGGGCTGGTGCGCCTGCCGCGATGAATATGAATTAAATCCTGTTCCATTGACCATCTCCCGGGCGGACCTCGCCACCTCTCACGAAGATTAAAGGAATTTATTCCTTTTCACTGGTCAAAATTGCCATGCCGCCGGGCGGACGGGGATAAGTTTCGGCAAGCCGCTGGACGGACAGGCGAAATCGGCCGCTGGCGGGCACCGCGGCCGGCTGCATCGGTCGGGAAGGATCGGTCCGGGGGTCAGTCCGTGCCGTTGCGGCAGGTCACGGTCACGCTGGCCGCGCTACCGCCGGCGCCGTCGCAGGCCATGCCCGGGAAACACATGGCGGCGGCCGCACCAGTGAAGTTGAAGGCGATATAGGCCCCGCCCGCCGGCGCATCGACGACGCCGGCCAGCGCATAGTCGCGGCGCTCGCCGCGCGTCAGCGTGATCGCCTCGCCGACGGCCAGATCGGACATGGCGATATAGTGTTCGCCGTCGAACATCAGGCTGGCGCTGCCGCCAACCTCGTCGAGGGTGCAGCGGGCGCGGAGATCGCTCGGCGTGGCGCCGCCCGTAATCGGAAACTTCGCCTGCTCGCCCTGGCGGATGGTGATGCTGCCGCCGTCAAGCGTCGCGGCCTGCGCGGCAGCCGGCAACAGCGCGGCCAGAACGGCGGCGCGGTGCAGCATCGTGCTGATTGGCGGGATCTTCACGGCAATCTCCCTGCGGCGTCCCGACCAGTCTCGCCGTTCGGGCGGCCCGGTTCAAGCGATGCGCAGATTGGCGCGTTCGGCCAGCGCATGCGCCTTTTCCGACTGCAGGAAGGCGTCGTGGCCCAGCACCATCGCGATCCGGCCCTCGGCATCGGCCAGCGGCAGGCGCAGCCAGAACTGGAAGACATTGGGCTGCTTCCAGGCATCGAGCGCGATCACGCCCTGGGCCGGGCGGCCGGCGCCGATCACCTCGCGATAGGCCGCGTCCCAGTATGCGTTCTGGTCGCCGAGATCGTATTCGTCGAGAAAATGCCCGGTCGTCTCGACGCCGAAATAGTCGCGCAGCCGCGTGCCGGCCAGGCGCACGCGCAGCCGCACCATATCCTCGCCCGCCGCCACCACATCGAGCAGGCTCAGCGAGGGCAGCAGCGCGCGCAGCTCGCCCGGCTGGATGTCGGCCCGCACCGGATAGCGGCCATCGACCGACTTGGCGCGCCAGTAATCGAAAAGCTCGCGCTGCTCGGGCACGATCAACTGGGCACGGATGGCTTGGTCGGCGCGGGTCAGGAGCACATCCTCCTCAGGCCGGCCAGCGGCCGGCGGCGAATCAGGTGGGAAAATCTTGGGATGCGGCGGGCGGCAATGCAAGCCGCGCGGCCTAGCGGCGGCTGCGGCCGCCCTGGCCGAGGCCCATCTTCTTGGCCAGCTTCGAGCGCGCATGGGCATAATTGGGCGCCACCATCGGATAGTCGCGCGGCAGGCCCCATTTCTCCCGATACTGGTCGGGGCTGAGATCGTAATGGGCGCGCAGATGCCGCTTCAGCGACTTGAAGCGCTTGCCGTCCTCGAGGCAGATCAGATAGTCGGGCGTGATCGACTTGCGGATCGGCACCGCCGGTTCGAGCGCCGGCCGCGGGCCGCCACCATCATTCGAGATCTGGGTCAGCGTCCCGAAAATCCTGTGGATCAGGCCCGCCAGTTCATCGGGCGCCACCTTGTTGTGACCGGCATAGGCCGAAACGATTTCCGCCGTCATCTCGATCAGTTCCGACTTCTCCGTCACCATCGCCTCTTGTTGTCTGGTCCGATCCACCGCCATCCCTGAATCCGCGCCGTCTTCAGGGCAATAAACAATCTCAATATTACAGACGATTCTATAGCGGCTGATTCTATAGCTCTTTTGACGATTAGCAATCAAGGTTCCCAGTGCTTCCGCGGCGGCAAATCACCGCCGCTGCGTTAACCCTGATTTAAATGGCCATTACACCCCGGCACTGCCGCGTCCGGCCGGGGCGGCGAGCCGGTCCCCGAGCCAGGCGCCCAGCCGCATGATGGCGCGCTCGCCCTCGGGCAGCATCTGGTAGAAGGCGTGCCAGACATGGATCATGTCGTCCCAGACCTCGAGTTCGGCCGCGACGCCGGCCGCGCGGGCGCGGGCATCGAGATCGCGCGCATCGTCGAGCAGCACCTCGTCGCTGCCGACCTGGATCAGCAGCGGCGGCAGGCCGGTCAGATCGCCGAAATTGGGCGAGGCCAGCGGCGCGCGCGGATCGGCGCCGTCGAGATAGAGCGCGGCCATTTCCCTGATACCGGCCTGGGTGATCATCGGATCGGCCGCGGCGCGCGAGGCATAGGTCGCGGTCGCGCAGGTCAGGTCGGTCCAGGGACTGAGCAGCGCGGCGGCCGCCGGCATCGGCAGGCCGTCGCGTTTGGCGGCCAGCAGCACCGCCATGGCAAGCCCGCCGCCGGCCGAGTCGCCGGCCAGCGCGATCCGTTCGGGCGCATCGCCGCGCGCCAGCAGCCAGCGATAGGCCTTCAGCCCGTCCTCGACGGCGGCCGGAAAGGGCGCTTCGGGCGCCAGCCGGTAGGCGACGCTCAGCACCGAGGCCCCGGCCGCCAGCGCCAGCCGCGCCGTCAGATGGCGATGCGAAACCGGCGAACCGACGACATAGCCGCCGCCGTGAAAATAGAGCACCACCGGCCCCGACCCCGAATCGCCCGCATGTGCCCATTCGGCGCCGAGACCGCCGAGATCGGCGCTTTCGACCGTCGCCCCCGGCGGCACCGGAAACATCTCGGCATTGCCGTCCATCACCTTGCGGCGCTCGTCGAGCGGCAATGCGGCGCGTTTGCTGCGTTCGCGCACCAGTTCCTTCAGCCGCGCGATGCTCAGCCCGTCACGCTCATTGGACATTCCGGTCTCCCTGTGTTTCGATTCAACGAGATTCGCGGCTTGCGATGCACGCTACGACAGCAATGCTAGCAGGCGGCGAACAGGACCGGCCTCACAAATCGAAGCGTCCATCCCTGACGATTTGACGAGGCCCGCGGTTTCGGTTGGAGCCATGCAGAATCTGTCGATCGAACGCTCAGCGGCGCCGCGCAACCTGCGCTATGCGCGCCCGGCATGGCGCAGCTTTCTGCGTCTCGGCGCCGGGGACCGGGCGCGGGTGCGCGCCTTTGCCGAGGCCGCGCCCGGCCTGCCCCCGCCGCGCCTGCTGGCGCCGGGCCTGCTCTCCTGCCGCGCCGGCGGCGCGCTGCGCATCGTCTATTCGGAACGGGCGGGCGTCACCACCGTGCTGGCGCTGACCGGCGGGAGCGACGGCCGATGAGCGCCGACGCCACACACCAGAAGATCGCCGGGCCCGATGGCGAAACGCTGTTCGTCGTGCTGCCGGTTGCCGCCTATGAAGAGCTGAAACGCGCCGCCGAGGATGCCGAAGACATGCGCGCCGGTCGCGCCGCACTGGCAGCCGGGGGGCTCGAGCCTGTCCCGGCCGCAGTCGCGCATCGCATCGCCGACGGCGAAAATCCGGTCCGCGTCTGGCGCGAGCATCGCGGCCTCAAGGCGATCGAACTGGCCCGCGCCACCGGCATGAGCGCACCCTATCTGTCGGAAATCGAGACCGGCAAGAAGGACGGCACCTTCCGCACCATGGCCGCCATTGCCGAAGTGCTCGGCGTCTCGCTCGACGATCTGGCGCCGCCGGCCGACGAAGCGGGCCGCCGCGACCGCGAGCGCCGGGCGCTGATCGACGGCGTCGGCGCGCAGATCCGCAAGCTGGCCGCGCTGGTCACCGGGCCGGTCGATTTCAATACGGCCGCCGTGCGCCGCGCGGTCACGCAGCTGGCCGCCGATGCGGTGGCGCTGAAGGCGCAGGGCGGCGAACTCGACCCCTGGCTCGACGAGGTGCTCGACGGCATCCGCGCCGTGCTCGATCTGGTCGACCGGGCCGAGGGCGACATCATCGGCACCGCAAGGGCGGCCCGTCTCGAACTTGAGGAAATCGTCTCGGGCCCGCGTTTCGCCCGAATTGTCGCCGCACCCGACGCCGCGGCGGAAGACGGGCCGGTCTATGCGCCGCCCAGTGCGGCCGACTGAGAAAGCGCCCGCGTCAGTCCGGCCGTTCACCGCCGCCCGCCAGCGTTTCGCTGGCCAGCGTCACATCCCAGCAATGCAGCGCCAGGTCGGCACGGTCGGTCGAGATCGTGTCGAAGAGCTGGCCCATGCGTTCGAGATCGGCCTTGCCGGGCAGCGGCCCCTTGCGCAGATCGACCGCGGCGACGATCAGGTCGCCGAATTCCTTGCGGTTGAGTCCGGCCGCCTTGGCCATGACCGACAACGGTTCGCCGGTCGGATCGTTGAGGATACGGAACACCGTGCCGGTGCGCAGACCGGCGAGGCCGGCCAGGCCTTCGGCCAGCGCGCCGAGGCTGCCGACCGCGGCATTGGCCAGCAGGTGATGCAGTTGCGCCTTGTCGGCGGCGACCGGCCGGCTGATCATCGACAGCGCACTGGCCAGCGCCGGATCGAAGGCGAAGGCGCCGATCTCGATTTCTTCCAGCGCATCGTGGACATGACGGCGTTCGACGGTGAAGCGGCTGAGTATTTCGAGCCGGAGCGGCGGCGGCGCCCACCAGAACACCAGATGCGCCAGACGCAAGGTCAGTTCCGGTCGCGCCAGCAGCGGCGTCAGCAAGGCCGGCTCGGCGGCGCTGCGCCGCGCCAGCGTTTCGATGGCACGCAGCGACAGTTCGGCGCTGCCGTTTTCGAGCAGGCGGCAGATCACCGCCGTCTCGCCGCCATCGATCAGCGCATCGGCGACATCGCTGCCCAGATCCTTGCGGCCGGCCAGGGCCAGCAGATGTTCGGGGCCGCCTTCGCGCACCACATGCACCAGGTCGCCGGCCTTCAGCGTGGCGCCCTCGGCCAGCAGCGGCCGGGCGATCTCGATATCGTCCAGCGCCAGCACCATTGCCAGTTCGCGCGGTCCGTCGCTGTGCTGCGTCAGGCGCTCGGCGATGCGCTGGCGCGTGGACGGATCGAAGCGCTGGGCCAGCGAGGCCAGCACCGAATCGAGGATGCTGCGCTCCTGCGGCGATACCAGCGAGGCCGGCAGCAGCGCCAGATCGGCAAGCCGGCGCAGCAACGCATCCTGATCGGCGGCGTTCGGCGGCGTTTCCTCGTCATCGTCCCGGGCGGTGCCGTAAAGGGCCATGAAGCTGCTTTTCCGGTTGGCGCGAATTCGGCCCCCATCAAACCATCCGCGCATTAACGCCCCGTAAAGCATCGGGCCCGGGCGATTTGCCGCCGCCGGCCGCGGCGCCTATCCTTGAAGGCCATTTCACCGGAAAGGCATATCGGCATGAGCGGAATTTGGCGGACGGGCATGGTTCTGGCGGCGCTGCTGGCGCTTTCGGCCTGCGGTCTCGGCGTCAGCAAGCATGCCGACGACCCCAACTACAAGGCCGGCCGCGCCGATGGCTGCTGGACGGCGACCTCGCGCGTCCCGGGCGATCCCTCGACCGTCACCCGCAACGAGGAAGCCTACAAGAGCGACGAGGCCTACCGGGCGGGCTGGAATGCCGGCTACAACGCCTGCCGCATCCGCGACGAGGGCAGCGGTGCCGGCATGCCGGACACGTCGAGCCGCGGCACCGGCGTGCGCTGACAGTCGGCGCATAATCGCGACGCATGCAGATGCCGATGGCGGAGTACCCCTCCCCAAAATTCGCGAGGCGAATTTACTCAGGCGCTCTTCGCGTCGGCAGCGACCGGGCGGTCGATCTCGAAGGCGAGATTGTCTGACGGGTCGGCCAGTTCGCGCCAGGCGACGCCCGGAATTTCCTCCACCAGCGCCGCGCCGCCGATCGCCGAGGGCAGTTGGAAGCCCGCGCGTGCGGCGCCGGCCAGCGTGCGGCGCGCCAGCACCACGGCGGCCTCGGCCGAATAGAGATGCGCATCCGGCGTTTCGAGCCGCGCGCGGCGCAGCGTGCCGTCGGGCGTGCGCGCCTCGCCCCAGACAACGGCGCGGCCGCGCGTCAGTTGCGTCTCGGTCAGCCGGCTGCGGCGGCGCCCCAGCTTCTTTTCAAGCCGCTTCAGGCCCCAGCCGCGGCGGAACAGGCGGGCCTTGAAGCCGCCGGCCGCCAGCACGCGTTCCAGCGGCTCGGGCAGCGCCTCGAAACATTCGATGGTCGAATAGGCGCCGCGATGGCGCGCCGCGGTTGCATAACCGTTCCAGGGCGCCAGCCAGGCCATTTCGGGACCGGCATCGAAATCGACTTCGAGACGGCGCGCGGCCGGCCGTGCCGCCGCCAGCTGGCCGTTCTTGACCGTCTCGCCGGGCTTGCGGGCGGCCTCGATCAGCGCCCGCGCCTCGCTTTCGAGCAGCAGCCCGCGCTTGACCGCCAGTGTCACCGCACGCGCGCCGGGCAGGATATAGGCCAGCCGCGCCGCCAGCGCATCGATCGCGGCGAAATCGAAACCGGCCCCGGCCAGCAGCATGACGCCGGCCTGGCGCGCCGGCTCGTCGCGCGCCTCCAGCGCGGCGGCCGTCGCACGGTCGGCCGACAGATCGATGAAATGCGTGCCGGTCGCCAGACTGGCGATAAGCAACGAATTGAAATCGCCCTCGGAAAGACGTGCCGCATTGACCACGACGCCGACATCGTCGAGCTGACCGGCAATGCGATGCGCGTCGCCCGGCGTGAAGATGCGCGGCTCGACTGGTCCGCCGCTCTGCGCCGGCCCGGCCATGGCGGCCGCGTGCTGCGCCACCGGCGCGATGTCGCGGCCGGCACCGATATGCGACACGCCGCGCGCCACCGCGACGCGCGAGGTCAGCGCGCCCATGTAGTGATCGACGCCATAGATCAATATGCGCGACTTCATCGTCCCACCCGCTTGCCGTCCCGCATCTGCGCGACCGACGGCCGCGCGCGCAAATGGTTGCAGCGGCGGCCGATCTCGGCTCCATTGTCGCGTCAGGAAGGAATGGCTGCAATGCGAAGCGCAAAAAAGAGGCCGAAACAGGCCGTCTTTACGTCGATAGCGTTAATTTTCGGGCTGTGTCTCCCGGGGATGGCGGTGTTGCTGCCGCCAGAGGCCGAGGCGCGCGTCCGGATCGAGACCGGCCGCGACCTCCATGCCGCCTGCGATGCGCTGGTCGCCCATCAGCTCAACCCGACCATGCCGATGCCGCGCGAAGCTCGCTATTGCCGGCAATATCTCGAGGGCTATTTCAACGTCCTGCGCTATCTGCATGAAGACGAAAAGCTTAAACGCAGCTTCGAGGCACCGGCACCCAATCCGCTCGGCTGCATCAATATCGACGGACCGCGATCCTGGATCCAGCTCGCGCAGCAGATCGTCCGCACCGGCGACTGGAATCCGCAACTGTTGGACGAGCCGGCCGTCAAACTCGCGCAAAAGACCTTCGCCGACCGCCCACCCTGCTGACCGGCGGCCGCGCATCGCCACGCGCCGGTGAAATCCTTAATTCAGTGTTCGGAAGATTTCGACCGTCGACATGCGATGTGTCATATTCCGGAACGCTCTGGAATCCTCGATTGTCCGGTGCGGGAAACGCCCATTACCGGATGTGACGATGCTGAACGAACTGAAACAGCGCGAGGCCGACGGCAATCCGATCCATGTCGGCCTGGTCGGCACCGGCCTGATGGGCCGGGGGATCGCGCATCAGATCGGACGCACGCCCGGCATGCGTCTCTCCTTCATTGCCGGCCGCTCGGAATCCACCCTGGGCGAAGCCGCCCGGCTCTACGGCAAGCCGGTCCGCGTCACCACCGACGCCCTGGCTGCGCTGCGCGATCCCGCGCTCGCCTGCGACGTGCTGATCGAGGCGACCAATTCGGTCGTCGCGGCCCATGACTACTGCATGGCCGCCATCGAGCGGAAGGTGCATTGCGTGCTGATGAATGCCGAAGTCGATCTGATGCTCGGCCATCTGCTGCGCGATGCGGCGGCGCGCCACGGCGTCGTCGTCACCAGCGATGCCGGCGACCAGCACGGCGTGCTGGCGCGGATGATGGAAGAAATCGAGATGTGGGGTTTCGAGATCGTCCAGGCCGGCAACATGAAGGGCTTTCTCGACCGCTACCGGACGATGGAAGGATCGGTCGAGATCGCCCGCAGCCTCAATCTGACGACCAGACAGTGTCTCGCCTATACCGACGGTTCGAAACTCAATATCGAAATGTCGCTGATCGCCAACGAGCACGGCCTGACACCCTTCGTGCCGGGCATGCAGGGCCCGCGCGCCGAGCGCATGGAAGACGTTCTCGATCTTTTCGACTTCGACGCCTATGGCGGTCAGGGACGGGTCGACTACATTCTCGGCGCCCGGCAGCATGGCGGCGGCGTCTATGTCGTCGGCCGCTGCGACGATGCGTTCAAGCGCGGCTATCTCGGCTATTACAAGGTCACCGGCCGGCATCCCTATTACGTCTTCCTGCGCCCCTATCACCTCTGCCATCTCGAAACGACGCGCGCCGTCGCCATGGCGGCACTATATGGCAAGGCCGTGATCGGCCTGCGCAAGGGACGGGTGACCGACTGCTATGCCCATGCCAAGAAACCGCTGCAGCCGGGCGATACCATCGGCCATGCGATCGGCAGCGACGAAGTCTATGGCCTGATCGTGACGGCGGCCGACGCCGATGCCGCCGGCCAGGTGCCGCAGGGCCTGCTCGATGTCGAGGAAGGTCCGGCGCGTCCGGTCGTGCGGCGGGCGCTTGAACGGGACGAACCGCTGAGCTTCGATCATCTCGACATGCCCGCGACCCGGCTGCTGGATCTCTGGACACGACAGCAGGCGTTGCTGGCGCGGGCGACGCCCGAACCGGCAACACTGCCGCAACCGGTTCTGGCCGTGTCGTGACCGAGGAAGCCGCCGCCATCTCCGCCCGGCCGATCCGCCTGACCGTCGAGAGGGAAGGCATGGAAGGCTCGGTGCAGCATTTCTGGCACTACATGTTCGGCTACCTGCTGCCCACGGTCGATCATCACCTCGCCCATGCCGCCGATCGCCGCCGCTACGTGCTCGAATCCTGCGGGCCCGTCATGGACGCCGTCACGCGGGAATGCCTGTCCTGTCTCGGCGTCGATTTCGTGATCGCCGCTGCCGACGAGATCGCGCGGCAACATGCGGCCGCCGAGGAAGTCCTGCTGGAACACTGGGACCGCTTCACGCAGGATCCGCAATTCAGGCAGGAACTGCGGTCGCGTCTCGACCGGGTGGTACCGGCCCTGAAGGCGGCCATTCCCAACCGCTGCGGTTGCGGCGCCGATGTCGCGCTGGCGGGCCGGATCCTGCTGCTGGAACGTTCGGCGATGCCCAATTTCTACGCGCCGGGCGGGCCGGCCGAAATTCCGAGCTATGGCCGGGCCCGGCGCTACCTTACCAATCTCGTCGAAGTCTGCGCGCAGATGCAGGCCCGCGGCTATCCGGTTGCGATCTACGAGCCCGGCGGCCACAGCGTCGGCTGCCAGATCGCGGTGTTCTCGAAAGTGCGCGGCGTCGCCGGCATCGAAGGCGCCGAATTCGCCAATCTGATCTGGGCGCCCGAAGGCACGCGGGTCTATCTGCTCCGCCCGCCCGGTTTCGTCATTCCCTTCCAGCAATGCCTGTCCGAATGCATGAACATGCCCTACCGGCAGGACAATTGTCCGGGCGTGATCGAGCCACTCGACCGCTACGCGCTGCAGGACTTCTTCGCCGGGATGGGAAAGCCGACGCTCGGCGATCGCATCGTCGCCTCCTTCCGCCGCTGGACCGCACGCGCCTGACCGGCGCTACTCGCCCGACAACAGCGCGCGGCCATTGAGCGGGTTGACCGGACGATTGGTCGGACCCAGCAGCGCGGCGATGCGGGCCAGCGCTTCGGCGCTCGCCGTTGCCGGTTCGCGCATCACGATCCATTGCACGCCCTCGCTGCAGGGCGGCGTGGTCAGCGAACCCTCGAAGGCATGAAAGGCGCGCGACGCCGGCAGCAGATGCGTCGGATCGAGCGCGGCATCCGGTTCTGCCGAGGCGCCCACCGCATCGGGCAGCGGCAGTTCGTCGATGACGCCGGCAGCGCCCGCATCGATCAGCACGCCCACCACCGCCAGTCCGCCTTCTGCGTTGCGGTGAACGAGATGCGCTTCCATCGGAAAATGCCGGCCGTCGATGCTGTGTTCGCTCGGCGTATGGACATGGAACTGCAGCAACTCATATACGACCCCGCCGACGGTCAGCCGGTTGCCCGCCGCGACATTGGCCTGCAGCGTATGGCCGAGATTGACCACCGTCGCCGCGCCCGGCCGGTAGTCGAGGACGAGCGGCGGCGCCGCGCCGTCCGCCGTGCCGGCATCGGGAAGGTCGATGGGCGACTGGCGCGCGCCGGTGCGGCAGGTTGCATAGGCGGGGTCGATATCGGCCCAGTGTTCGGGCCCATGCGCCGTCCCGTAGTCCCAGGCGGCATGTTCCCCGCCGCCCTCGGCCAGTGCACCGCCCGTCATCAGGACCGCGGCCACGCAGCCCGCCACGAAGATCCCTCGCGCCCGCTCGATCCGTTGCATTTCGTTCCCCCGGCTGTCTGGTCCGCACGGCGCGGACAGTCGGCAGGTTACGCCCGGGGCGCCTTCCGTACCAGCTTGCCGTGCCTCACAATTTTCGCTGTCTGTCGGCACAACGCTCACGGCACGATTGCGTCCGTCAGGTCGATCGCCCCGCGCGACCGCCGGACACGCCCGCCCGCTTCGAGCGCGGCCAGCGCTTCGTTGACGCTCTGGCGCGACAGGCCGAGCATCGCGGCGAGATCGGCCTGGGTCGTCCGGACCGGCCCGGCCGCCCGGCCGCCGGGCCGGGAGTCGGCCAGCCAGACCAGGCGGTCATGCACACGGTCCTGCGCGTTGCGCGTCAGAGCCGACACCAGAAAGGCCATCAGGGTACGGACATACTGGCAGACCGCCGCCTCGACCGCGCGCCTGATGTCCGGGAATTCCTGCGACAGTGCCGTCACCTGCTCATGTGCAACGAAGCCGACGCTCGAGCCGGCATCGATCGAGACGAAGACCGGATAGTTCTGCAGATCGAGCGTCGCGACCTCGCCGAAGGTTTCGCCCGGCCCGAAGTCCCGGAACAGGATCTGCTGTCCCTGGGCGCCGATCACATACATCTGCGCCCGGCCCGCCAGCACCCGGTAGAGACCGCGGGCCCGCGTCGTCGGCGTGTAGACATCCCCGCCGGTCCGCGACAGATGCGGCGCCATGGCCCTTTGGAGGGCATCGCGCGCCCTGTCCGGCAGACCGTCGATCCAGTTGTAGGGGCTTGAGGGATAGGCCGGCATTGGAGCGCTCCCGGAAAAGGTCGAAACACGCCCCAGAGTGTCGGCTTCCCGACAAAACGCAACAGGCCGGGCGGATAGGTTCAAGGCTGGAAATTCAGGGAGCTGGAACCATGATCATCGACCGCAAGACCCGCATGCCGCTGCTGGCGGGCGCCAGCCTGGCAATCGCCCTGGCGCTTGCCGCCTGTTCGGAGCCCGAGAGCGATCGCAGCGACATCGCGCCCCCGCCCGCCGGCGAAGCGACCGAAGCGACGCGGCTGGCCAATGCCGCCTTCGCCGCGCGCCTGCCGCTCGATTCACAAGCCGATTTCGAGGATGCGCAGCGCGGGCTGCTGGCACAGATCGACGCCGACGCGATCCATGATGCCGACGGCAATGTCGTCTGGCCGATCAAGGCGTCGGATTTCATTGCCGGCGAAAGCCCCGACACGGTCAATCCGTCGCTCTGGCGGCAGGCGAAGCTGACCAACCTGCACGGATTGTTCGAGGTCACGGACGGTATCTGGCAGGTGCGCGGCTACGATCTGGCGGTGATGACCGTGATCCGCGGCGAGACGGGATGGATCGTGATCGATCCGCTGCTGGCGCGCGAGACGGCGGCGGCGGCGCTGAAACTGGTCAACGACACGCTGGGCGCCCGGCCGGTCACCGGCGTGATCTACACGCACAGCCATGCCGATCATTTCGGCGGCGTGCGCGGCGTGATCGACGAGGACGACGCGAAGGCCCGCAACGTCCCGATCCTTGCGCCCGAAGGCTTCCTGACGGCGGCCGTTTCCGAAAACCTGCTGGCCGGCAACCATATGTCCCGGCGGGCCGTGCTGATGTTCGGCAATGCGCTGCCGCATGATCCGGCCGCCCAGGTCTCGGTCGGTCTCGGACCGGCCCTTCCCAAGGGTTCGGTCGGCCTGATTGCGCCGACCGAGGAAGTTCCGGGGACCGGCACGCAGCGCACGGTCGACGGCGTCATCTTCGAATTCATCGACGCGGCCGACACCGAAGCCCCGGGCGAGTTCATGTTCTACCTGCCGCAGTTCAACGCGCTCTGCACCGCCGAGGTTGCGTCGGGCACGCTGCACAATGCGCTGACGCCGCGCGGCGCCCATGTCCGCGACCTGCTGAAATGGAGCCAGGTGATCGACCATGTGCTGACCGAATACGGCACGGCCGATATCGTCTTCGCCTCCCATCACTGGCCGAAATGGGGCGCGGAGAATGTCGAGAAGTTTCTGCGCGACCAGCGCGACATCTACCGCTACATCCACGACCAGACGGTGCGGCTGGCAAATGCCGGCGGGACCATCGCCGAAGTCGCGGAGGCGCTGCCGGAGCCGGCGCTGCAGGGCGAAGCGTTCCACACGCGCGGCTATTACGGCACGCTCAACCACAATGCCAAGGCGGTCTACCAGTTCTATTTCGGCTGGTGGGACGGCGTTCCGGCCAACTACCATGCGCATCCGCCGGTCGAACGCGCGACGCGTCTCGTCGCCGCCATGGGCGGTGCCGATGCGGCGCTGGCGGAGGGCCAAAGGGCCTTCGAAAGCGGCGACTATCGCTGGGCCGCCGATGTCTTCAACAATGTCGTCTTTGCCGATGCGGCCAACGAAGCCGCGCGCGACTGGCTGGCGGCCAGTTACGAACAGATGGGCTTCCAGGCCGAAAGCGGCGCCTGGCGCGCCTATTACCTGTCGGGCGCGCAGGAATTGCGCCGCGGCCTGCCCGATGTCGGCGAAGTCAATATGGGCAACAAGGACTTCATTGCGGGCGTGGCGAGCATCGACCTGTTCAATGCGCTGTCGGTGCGCTACGCGCCGGAAAAACTGGCGCGCGCGCCGTTCGAACTGAACTTCCGTTTCACCGATACGCAGGAAGACATTCTGGTCGATATCGGTCGCGCGGTTGCCTTTCCCCGCCTTGGCGCCGTTTCGGAAAATGCCGCCGCCACGATCCGCATGAGCCGGAGCGCCTTCGACGACCTGATGTTGCGGCGGCGCAGCTTCCCGCAACTGGCGCAGGCCGGCGAGGCGACGCTGGAGGGCGATGCGGCGGCGCTCGGCGCCTTCTTCGAAGCCCTCGAAACGCCACCCTTCTGGTTCAACGTCGTCGAGCCCTAGGCGGAACGAGCCCCCTTCGGGGAGGGTAGGAAGGAAGTGGAAGGCATTCCCCTCACCCGCCCCACTTCGTCCATCTCCCGTGAAAATCGGTACGGCCGAGGGTTCGCGTTTCGCCTTCGCCGTCCGGCCAGAGCGTCAGCGTGACGGCGGCGGACAGCTTGTCGATTTTGTCGGGTTCGGCGCGAAGCCACGCCACGGGGGCGTCCTCCGTTGCGGCAGCGCCGGCGCGCGCCATGGCCGCTTCGATGCGGGCCTGCGTTGCCGCCGGCAGATATTGCCAGACAATGGTATGCATCAGTACACGGACGATGCCACGTTCGCCCGCATGCCCGAAATGCCGTTCGACCCATTCACCCGCGTCCGCCTTCTCGACCGCGACGCCGGTTCGCGCCGCTTCGGTCAGCGCCGCCGCGATGCGGGCAAGCCGCGCCCGCTGGTCGGGCCAGATATAGGCAAGCAACCTTTCACGGTCGCGCACGGCATCGAGCGGGTTGATGTCGCAGCCCGCGCGCGCGGCCACGCGAAGCGGCGCGTCGAGCGGCGGCAGATCGCCCGACCAATCGGCTGAGATCGTCACGGCCGCATCGGCGGCGCCCCACCTTGCCGCGCCCAGTTCATAGGCGTAGCGGTCAAACACAAGGTTCAACCCGGCGCTCGAACCGATTTCGTGGATCGCCAGCGGCAACCCGGCCGCCGCTGCAAGATGCAACGCGCCGCCAAGCAGCGCATTCGAGCGCGCCACTTCGTTGGTCTGCGGTGGGCTGTCGAGAAAACACGTCAGGAAATCGTCGTGGCCGGCCATTGCCGCCGCAATCGCATCGCGCAGCACATCGTCATCCGCATCGTGCGGCGGATAGGCGGCGGCAAGGCCTGCGCAGCCGCCCGACCGCGCCAGCGCATTCAGCGCACCGGCCGCGCGCAAGGCCAGCGCGTCGTTTACCGGATTGCCTTCCCATCCGAGAATCCGCGCGCCGAAGCCCGTCTCGCGCGTCAGCCCGTCCGCCAGCGCCTCGCAGACGCGGGCGGTGAACGGCGAGCCGAGATGCCGGCAGGCCACCGCCTGGCGTCGGAAGGCATCGGGGATCGTGCGCGTGTCGGGCATGATTTTATTCCGTTTACGGATTGATTTCTCGTTTTCTTCTCTTCCCACCCTCCCCCTGAGGGAGGGTCGAAAAATTCGAACGCAGTGAGGATTTTTCGGGGAGGGGTAGGCATGGGACTTCAGCGCATAATCGATAGCGCACCATTTGCCGATAGCGGAGCACCCCTCCCCAAAATTCGCGATGCGAATTTTGACCCTCCCTCAGGGGGAGGGTGAAGAAATCAAGCCGCCCGCGTCTCTTCCGGCCAGTCGCCGACATAGACGGACTGCGGGCGGATCAGGCGTCCGACCCGCTCCTGTTCCATCACATGCGCGGTCCAGCCGGCAATGCGGGCCATGGCGAAGACCGGCGTCACCGCGTCGCGCGGGATGCCGAGCGCTTCCAGCAGCACGGCGGTGTAATACTCCATGTTGGTGTCGAGGCGCTGGCCGGGCTTGGCTTCCTTCAGCGCCGCCAGGGCCTCGTGTTCGACCTTGCGGGCGAAGCGCAGGCGCTCGTTGTTGTTCGTCAGCAGGCTGACGGCATGGGCGAAGACGTCGGCGCGCGGGTCGCGCACCTTGTAGACGCGGTGGCCGAAGCCCATCAGCCGGTCGCCCCGCGCGATCGCCGCCTCGAGCCAGGGGCGGATATTCGCCTCGGTGCCGATCTCGTCCAGCATGTCGAGCACCGGACCCGGCGCACCGCCATGCAGCGGCCCCTTCAGCGCGCAGAGCGCGCCGACCACCGCCGAGATCGTGCCGGCACGCGTCGCGGCAATGACGCGGGCGGTGAAGGTCGAGGCGTTCATGCCGTGATCCATCACCGTCACCAGATAGGCATTGAGCGCTTCAACCTCGGCGCTGCTCGCCTCCGCATCCCTCAGCATATGGAGGAAATCGGCGGCATGGCCGGCCGTCGGATCGGGCGCGACCGGGGATTTCCCTTCCTGCTGCCGGCACAGTGCGGCGACAAAAACCGGCGCGGCACCCAGCACGCGCAGCGCGTCGCTCACCTGGGCGGGGATATCTCGACTTATCCCCGGGGTCGGCTCGCCGTCCGGGAGCATCGACAATCCGGTACGCAGACCTTCCGTGACAGTTTTGTGACAGTTCCGTGACAGAAGGGGGGGTACGAGCCTGAACGCTGCTGTGCGCGCGCTGCCCAGCGCGGCCTTCAGATCGCCCGTCTCGGCGCCCGCGGCGCGCCAGAGTTCGGCCACGGCACCTTCAAAATCGTGAGTTTTTACAAGGGTTTCGACCTCATATCCGGCGACGATCAGGCGCCCCGCCTCGCCATCGACATGGCTCAGATTCGTCTCCGCGGCGACCACATTGTCGAGGCCGCTGGCTGTTGCGCGCTCCTGTGTGACTGTCTTCGACATCGCTCAATTCCTTCCGTTCCGGCGCTGAAATCCCAATATTTTCATAGGCTTGCTCCGCAGACGCCGCAGCGCTGCACAGCGGTTTGACAGCGCGCTGTCACAATTGAAGCTGGGCGATACTTGATTGATCGTCAATCTTGATTAAGCTAATCAATGTAAAATCATTTTGGACAGGTCATGGCCAGGAAGCCCGGAAATCGGCCGGAAAGCCTCTATCTCTCGGCGCGCGAGGCGGCGGCCGAGCTCGGAATCAGCCTCGCCTCGCTCTATGCCTATGTCAGCCGCGACCTGATCCGCTCGGAACCGGTGCCGGGGTCGCGTGCCAGGCGGTATCGCGCCGAGGATGTGCGGCTGCTCAAGAAACGGCGGGTTTCCGCCGAAAATCCGGCCCTTTCGACCTCTCTCAGCTTCGGCCTGCCGGTGATGGATTCGGCGATCACGCTGATTGCCGACGGTCAGCTCCATTATCGCGGCTCGGATGCGACGGCGCTGGCGCGCACCTCCTCGCTGGAGCAGGTGGCAGCGCTTCTCTGGGGCGCGCGCGAGCAGCCCTTCACCCGCGAGGCGGTGCTGCGGCCCAGCGCGGCATTGCAGAAAATGGCTGAAAGCCTCGCAAAAAGCCCGCGAATCGAGCGTTGTCTGGCGCTCCTGCCGCTCGCCGCGCTCGAGGATGCCGCCGTCTACAACATGACCGATCAGGGCCTTGCGGCCACCGGCGCGCGGCTGATGCGCTTCGTCGGCGCGGTCATCTCGGGCGCGGAACCGAGCGACAAGCCGCTGCACGAGGTCCTCACAAGGGCGCTGACGCAGGGCGAGAAACCGGCCTCGGAACTCATCCGCGCGGCACTGGTGCTCTGCGCCGATCACGAGCTCAATGCCTCGGCCTTTACCGTCCGTTGCGTCGCCGGCACCGGCGCCACGCTATATGCAGCGGTGCAGGCCGGCATCTGCGCCGCGCAGGGGCCGCGTCACGGCGGGCTGTCGGGGCGCGTCGAGAGCCTGCTGCTCGACATGGCCAACCGTCAGGACGTCGAGGACGCGGTGCTGCAGCGGCTGAAGGACAACGACCCGGTGCCGGGCTTCGGTCATCCGCTCTACCCGGAAGGCGATCCGCGCGCCAAGGCGCTGATCTCGATGCTGAAAGAGAAATACGGCGACGATGCCAACTTCTTGCGCGCACAACGAATTCTGCGCGTGATGGAAGAAGCGGGCGGCCTCAAAGCCAATATCGATTTCGCCATCGCCGCCATGGGCGCCGTGCTGCATCTGCCGCGCGGTGCGGGCCTCAGCATTTTCGTGCTCGGGCGCACGGCCGGCTGGATCGGCCATGCGATCGAGCAATATCGCACCGGCACGATGATCCGGCCGCGGGCGCGTTACACGGGCGAGGCACCCAGATGATTGAAAAGACTGCATTAATCGCCGGCGCGAGCGGGCTTGTCGGCGGCCATCTGCTGAAGCTGCTGCTTGCCGATCCGCAATACAGACGCGTCGTCGCGGTGACGCGTCGCCCGCTCGGCGTCGCGCCGTCGCCGAAGCTCGAAGAGGTGGTTGTCGATTTCGATGCGCTCGACAAGTCGTTGGCGCAGAAGAACATTTCGGTCGACGACGCCTTTTGCGCGCTGGGCACGACGATCAAGACGGCCGGCAGTCAGGCCGCCTTCCGCAAGGTCGACTTCGACGCCATTGTCGCCTTTGCAAAAGCGGCCAAGGCACGCGGCGCCAAACGCATGATGCTGGTCTCTTCGATCGGTGCGGATCCGGCTTCGTCCGTTTTCTATTCGCGCGTGAAAGGCGAGACGGAACAGGCGCTTGGCGCACTCGGCTTCGAGGCGCTGCACATCTTCCGCCCCGGCCTGCTGATCGGCGCAAGGCGGGAATCGCGCCCCGTCGAGACGATCGGCAAGCTGGTTTCACCCGTGCTCGATGGGCTGATGTTCGGACCGATGCGTGCCTATCGTTCGATGCAGGCCGAAAATGTTGTGCGCGCCATGCATGCCGCTGCGGCAAGCCCAACATCCGGACGGCAAATTCATGCCTACGACCAGATGATGCGTCTGGCGGGGGCTTGAAATTACCTTTCACGTGATACAGTTCCAAAAATGAATTGAGGTTGGGAGGATGCCGTCATGACGGCGCAGCAGCGCACGGCCTCGGCCGAAAACGGCGAGATCGCGCGTGCGCGCCGGCAACGCCTCAACTTCTATCTCGGCGGACAGGCGAGCTGGTTCGTCAGTCTCGGCATCCAGTTCGTGATCTTTCCGTTCCTCGTGACGCAGGTTCTCAACGAACCGGCCGCGCGGGTCGGCATCGCGCAGATGTCGCTGATGGCACCGGCGATCCTTTTCATGCTGCTGGGCGGCACGGTGGCCGATCATGGCGATGCGCGGCGCATCCTGATCCGTGTGCATATCCTGTCGGCGCTGCCGCCGCTTGTCCTTGCCGGAATTTATCTTTCCGGCAACCTCACTTACGCCTCACTGATCATCTTCGCGCTGACCATGGGCACGCTGAGCGCCTTTGCGATCCCCGCACGCGACTCGGCGCTGACCCGCGTCGCCGAAACCGGCATCCAGCAGGCCGTGACCATGGCGATGGGCGTGCAGATGGGCTCGCAGCTTGTCGGCATGCTGATTGCCGCCCTCGCCGCGCTGACCGGCACGCCGGCGCTGCTGATCTTCCAGGCTTGCATCATGCTGTCGGGCTTTTTCGCCTCGCTGAAGCTCGCGCCGCTGCCGCCCTCCAATGCGGCCAGCAGCGAGAGCCGCTTCGCGCAGATCGTCGACGGGCTGAGGGAAGCGGCGCGCATTCCCATCGTCGCCACGGTGATCGGCCTCAATTTCGCGGTCGGGCTATTCTATGTCGGCAGTTTCCTTGTGGTCCTGCCGCTGATGATCCGGGATATCTACCTGACGACGTCGGCCGAATTCACGGTCAAGTTCGCGATCATCAATATCTGTTTCTGGGGCGGCACCATCATCGTCAACATGGTGCTGTTCCGGATCGGCCATATTGGCCATCGCGGACGGATGATGATGGGATCGCTCGCCAGCGGGCTGATCATCCTCGCGCTCTTCCACTTTCCGATGCCGTTCTGGATGATCTGCGTGCTGGTGTTCTGGTGGGGCATGGGCGCCGGCACGACGATGACGATGGGGCGCACCATCGTTCAGATCGCCGCGCCCGAAAGCCACCGGGCGCGTGTGCTCGCCGCCTATCAGCTTGGTTTTTCGGGCGGCGCGCCGATCGGCGCCCTGACCATGGGCCTTCTCGTCGGCTGGCTCGGCATTTTCGATGCCGTGCTGGTGCCGGCGACGATCATGGTGGGCATCCTCGCCGCGCTCTACTTCCTCTCGCCGATCTGGAGCTATAAGGCCGAGATGGAGTAGCGCTGGCCGCTTCGAACGCGCACTTTGCGACCGCCAGAGCCGCGCCTATAGTGAGGCAACCGAACCAATTTCCATCCGTCTATCGGCAGCATCTCCGCCGATTCGAGGCCTCCTGATGACACCAGCAGACGCGCCCGCCGGGACGCCGCGCAACGACCATGGCTGGTACATGGCGGGCCTGTGGGGCTATTTCCTGGCGGGCGGCATTCAGGGCGTGCTGTTCCCGTGGATCATCGCCTTCGTGCTGCATGAAAGTTCCGACCGCGTCGGCATCGCGCAGATGTTCTCGATGCTGCCGATGCTGATCCTCGGGCTGTTCGGGGGCGCGATGGCCGACCGTGTCGAGTTGCGCGCGCATCTGATGCGGCTGCAATTTCTTGCCATGGTGCCGCCGCTCCTGCTCGCAGCGCTGATCTGGAACGGCATTCTCTTCTACGAAATGATGATCCTCTATGCGATCGCCCTGTCGACGATCGGCGGTTACGTGATGCCGGCCCGGGATTCGATGCTGTCGCGCGTTGCCATGACCAGCCTTGGCGGCAATATCCAGCGCGCGGTGGCGCTGGCGATGAGCGGCCAGTTTCTCGGTCAGGTCGGTGGCTATCTGCTCGGGAGTCCGGCCGAGTATGTCGGCGCGGCGCCGTTGCTGATCCTGCAGGCGAGCCTGCTCGGCTTTGCCGCCTTCACGACGTCGCGGCTTGCCGTTTCGCCGCCCGTCGAACACGGGGCACCCGGCGCGCGGCGGCGACCGCTGCGCGACGTCAAGGAAGGACTCGAAGCGGTGTGGCGCGACGAACGCATTCGTCCGGTGCTGCTGTTGATGTTCTTCTCCGGCATCCTTTTCATGGGCGTCTTCATGGTGCTGTTCCCGCTGCTGATCCGCGATGTCTATCACGGCAGTTCGCGCGAGATCGGCTTTGTGTTCATGTCGTTCTTCGGCGGCATCGGGATTTCGTCCTTCACCCTGTCGCGACTTCGACCGATCCGCCGGCAGGGCCGCGCGATCATGCTGGCCATGTGCACCGGCTCTGTCGTCATGGTACTCATCCATTTCGAACCGCCGATCTGGGGCGTCTTCCTGCTGGCGCATCTCTGGGGACTGGCGGCCGGGATTTCGATGAGCCAGTCGCGCGCCATCGTTCAGGAAGGCGCGACGCCGGCGCTCAGGGCGCGGATGCTGGCGGGCTTCAATCTCGGCACGATGGGCGGCGGGCCGATCGGCTCGGTGCTGATCGGCTTCCTGATTGCCTGGGTCGGCCCGCTCGATGCGGTGCTGGTGCCCTGCGGGCTGATGATCGTGCTGTGGGCGGCGATCTACTGGCTGACGCCGCTGTGGCGCGTCGAGGCGCCACCACGATAGGTGACGCCTCGCCGATGCCTCAGCTGTACTTCCGTTCCTGCCACCAGGGGTAGAAGGACGGCATGTCGGTGGAGGTCTTGCAGGGATAGACCGCCGGACGCTTTTCGAGGAAGGACATGACGCCCTCCTTGGCGTCGGCCGAGGCGCCGCGCGCATAGATGGCGCGGCTGTCCACCTTATGCGCTTCCATCGGGTGATCGGCACCGAGCATGCGCCAGAGCATCTGCCGCGTCAGCGAGACCGAGACGGCGGCCGTATTGTCGGCAATCTCGCGCGCGATGGCGCGGGCGGCCGGCAGGAGATCGGCCGGCTTGTGCAGCGAACGCACCAGGCCGCCCTTCAGGGCTTCGTCGGCGCCGAAGACGCGGCCCGAATAGGTCCATTCCAAGGCTTGGGAAATGCCGACGACGCGCGGCAGGAACCAGCTCGAGCAGGCTTCCGGGACAATGCCGCGGCGGGCGAAGACGAAACCGAACTTGGCGTCCTCGGAGGCAAGGCGGATGTCCATGGGCAACTGCATGGTGACGCCGACGCCGACGGCGGCGCCGTTGATGGCGCCGATGACCGGCTTCAGGCTTTCGAAGATGCGCAGGGTCAGGCGGCCGCCGCCGTCGCGCACGCTTTCATGGGACCAGTCGATCTCGCCATTGGCCATGACTGGCGTACCCTGCTTTTCGGGGCGGTCCTCGCGATCGGCATAGTCGAAGGTCTTGGCGCCCGCCGAGAGGTCGGCGCCGGCGCAGAAGGCGCGGCCCTCGCCGGTCACGATGATGGCGCGGACATTGTCGTCGGCATCCGCCTTGTCGAAGGCGTCGATCATTTCGAACATCATCTGGCCGGTGAAGGCGTTGAGCTTGTCCGGGCGGTTGAGGGTGAGGGTCAGGATATTGTCCGCTACCTCGTATTTGATCGTCTCATAGGCCATATATGTTGCTCCCTCTAAGCGGCTTTATGCCGAATTTCACGTGCGGCGGGCGTTGCCGTTGCGTCAATCGCCCGCACGCCAAAGCAAGTTGACGGAAGTGTCATATTGCTGTGTCTTTGCGGCAGCAGGGCCGCGGATTTTCTGGCCCCAGATATAACAATGGGCGCGCATAAAAGCGACGCCGCCTTTCAAGTACCCCCGGGAGACGACCAGCGATGCATCCTTATGTTCACGCCGCCAAGACGCCGGACAAGCCCGCCTACATCATGGGCGCGACCGGCGAGACGGTGACCTTCAAAGAACTCGACGAGCGTTCGAACCAGGTGGCGCATCTCTGCCGCGCCGCGGGTCTGAAAGCCGGCGACGCGATCGCCATTTTCATGGAGAACAACGCGCGCTATTTCGAAATCTGCTGGGCGGCGCAGCGCGCGGGCCTCTATTTCACCTGCGTGTCGTCGCGTCTGACCGCCGGCGAGATCGCCTATATCGCCGCCGATTGCGGCGCCAAGCTGTTCTTCACCTCGAAGGCGCTGGAGGCGACGGCGCGCGAACTGGTCGAGGGCAACCATCTGCCCGGCGTCGAACGGATGTTCACGGTGGGCGGCGCGGTCGCCGGGTACGAAGCCTATGAGGCTGCGCGCGACCAGATGCCGAAGACGCCGATCGCCGACCAGACCGCCGGCACCGACATGCTCTATTCGTCGGGCACGACCGGCCGGCCGAAGGGCATCCGGATCCCGCTGACCGGCGGCGCCATCGACGAGGCGTCGGGCCTCGTCCTGCTGGCGCAGCTGCTCTACGGCATGGACGAGAATATCCGCTATCTCTCGCCGGCGCCGCTCTATCACGCCGCTCCGCTGCGTTATTGCATGACCGTCAACCGGCTCGGCGGCACCATTGTCGTGATGGAGCATTTCGACCCCGAAGAAGCGCTGAAGCTGATCGAAAAGTACAAGATCACGCACAGCCAGTGGGTGCCGACCATGTTCGTCCGGATGCTGAAGATGCCGGAGGACGTGCGCAAGAAATACGACGTCTCGTCGCTGAAAGTGGCGATCCATGCCGCCGCCCCCTGCCCTGTGCCGGTCAAGGAACAGATGATCGAATGGTGGGGACCGGTGATTTACGAATATTATGCCGGTTCCGAAGGCAACGGCTTCTGCGCTCTCAATTCCGAAGAGTGGCTGGCGCACAAGGGCTCGGTCGGCAAGCCGCTGATGGGCAAGCTGCATGTCTGCGACGAGGAAGGCAACGAACTGCCGATCGGCGAATCCGGGACGATCTATTTTGAGGCCGAAGATCCAAACGCGCCGATGTTCCAGTACTACAACGATCCGAAGAAGACGCAGGAGAGCCGGCATCCGACGCACAAGCACTGGTCGACGCTGGGCGATATCGGCAAGGTCGATCAGGACGGCTATCTCTATCTGACCGACCGCAAGGCCTTCATGATCATTTCGGGCGGCGTCAACATCTATCCGCAGGAAGCAGAGAACATCCTCGTCATGCATCCGAAGGTCGCCGACGTCGCCGTGATCGGCGTGCCGAACGAGGATTTCGGCGAGGAAGTGAAGGCGGTGGTGCAGCCGGCAAACTGGGCCGATGCAGGCCCCGCGCTCGAAGCCGAACTGATGGAATTCTGCAAGGAGCATCTCTCGGCGATCAAATGCCCGCGCTCGATCGACTTCCAGGAGGAACTGCCCCGTCATCCGACCGGCAAGCTCTACAAGCGTCTGATCCGCGACCGCTACTGGGGCAACCGCGAGAGCAAGATCGTCTGAAGCGGTTCAAGAAGAAATACAGACGGCCCGGCGAATGTCCGGGCCGTTTTGCGTTCTGGCACTCGGGGTACCTTACGGCCCATGGATCCAGGCTTCTCCCGGCTTTCGCCGGGATGACACCCTTGTTTTCCGAAATGCGACGGGCACCGGTCCGTCGCGCCGGTCCGTTCATTCACACAATGTGCTAGATTGAGCCGATTCATCCGGACGGAGGTTTTCCATGCACACGGCGCTCAAGGGATTTGTCGCAGCGGCCATGCTGGCCAGCGGAATGGCCGGGGGGACGGCGCTGCTTGCCGGCGGGGCTGCAGCGCAGACTTCCGAGTTGCACACGCAAGGGCGCGAGTGCCGCAATCTCGGCAAGTCGAACAAGGCGTTCGAACGGAACTACTATGTCTATTTCGAAACCAATTCCAGCCGGGTCGACCCCAAATACCAGAAGGAATTCGAGCGCATCGTGAAGTTTGCCAAGGGCCAGAAGGCCGGACAGATCTGTCTTTTCGGCAAGGCCAGCAAGGTCGGCGATCCGGCGGCGAATATCGCGCTGTCGCAGAAGCGGGCCCGGAATGTCGCCGCCGGGCTCGAGGCGGCGGGCTGGCCGCGCTCGAAGATGCCGATCGTCGCCGAGGGCGAGGCCTGGGGCTGGCTGCAGGAAACGCTGACCTGGGATTCGAAGGAAGACCGCCGGGTCCGGATCAGGCTGTCGCGCTGAGTGCTTGGCGGGGGGCGCCCGGCCCGCTAGTTTGTGGCCGCAAGAGGCTCCCTCGGGGCCGACAGAGACACCAATCACCCAACGGGAGAGCCATATGCGCGTTTTCGATACGGTTGCCGATTATGTTGCCGAGAAGGGCAAGGAGATCGGCGTCAGCGAATGGGTCCAGATCGACCAGGACCGCGTCAACAAGTTCGCCGACGCGACAGGCGATCACCAGTGGATTCATATCGACCCGGAACGCACCCAGAAGGAACTGGGGATCGGCACGATTGCGCATGGCTATCTGACGCTGTCGCTGCTGCCCTATCTGATGGGCAAGATCAGCACGGTGAAGAGCGCGACACGCGGCATCAATTACGGTTCCAACCAGGTCCGTTTCACCAACATGGTGCCGGTGGGTTCCCGCGTGCGCTGCCGCGTCAAGCTCAAGGATGCGACGCCCAAGGCCGGCGGCACGCAGATCACCAATGAAGTGACTATGGAAATCGAGGGTCAGGAGCGTCCGGCCATGGTCGCCGAAACGCTGAGCCTGATCTTCGAATAAGCGAATTTGCGCGCCCCGCTTCCCGCAGGCGGGGCGCCAACCGACATCAAGGAGTTGAACGGATGACCGGCGACAGCGCGACGAAGCCCGACGACGAATGGCAGAAAAAGCTGACGCCCGAGCAATATGCGATCACGCGATGCGCGGCGACCGAGCGTGCCTTCACGGGGCCCTGGCTCAACGAGCATCGCGACGGTACCTTCAGCTGCATCTGCTGCAAGACCCCGCTTTTCCGCTCCGAGACCAAATATGAGAGCGGTTCGGGCTGGCCGAGTTTCTTCGACGCGATCGCGCCAGGCGCCATTGCCGAACGCGAAGATGTCAGCCACGGGATGCGGCGGATCGAAATCGCCTGCGCCAAATGCGATGCGCATATCGGGCATGTGTTTCCCGACGGGCCGCAGCCGACGGGGTTGCGCTATTGCACCAACGGCACGGCGCTCGATTTCAAGCCCGACGCCGACTGACTATAATCCAAATGAAACTGACACCCCCTGCCGTGGCGCCGCGTGCCGAGAAGCGGCCGCAGAGCGATACACATCACGGCATCACGCGCATCGACGATTACGCCTGGCTGCGCGATGCCAACTGGCGCGAGGTGATGCGCGATCCGGACGTGCTCGATCCGGATATCCGCGCCTATCTCGAAGCCGAAAACGCCTATGCCGAGGAAGCGCTGAAGCCGGTCGCCGAACTGCGCGAGACGCTGTTTGCCGAGATGAAGGGCCGGATCAAGGAAGATGACAGCTCGGTGCCCTCGCCCGACGGCGCTTTCGCCTATTACACGCGCTTCGAAGAGGGTGCACAGCATCCGATTTTCTGCCGCCGGCCACGCGACGCAGAGAGCGGCGAAGAGATTGTGCTCGACGCCAACAAGGAGGCCGAAGACACGGACTATTTCAGGATCGGTGATGTCGATCACGATCCGACACAGCGGCTGGCGGCCTGGTCGGCCGACCGCATAGGGTCGGAATATTTCACGGTTCGGCTGCGCGACGTAGCGAGCGGCAAGGATCTCGACGACGAAGTGCCCGACACCTCGCCCGGCATCGCCTGGGACGCCGCGGGAGAGAGTTTTCTCTATACGCAGGTCGATGACGAGCACCGGCCGCTGAAAGTCTTTCGCCATGTGGTGGGCACGCCCGCCAGCGACGACACGCTTGTTTATGAGGAAAAGGACGAGGGCTTCTTTGTCGGCGTCGGCAAGGTGCAGAGCGGGCGCTGGCTGGTCATTTCCAGCCACGACCACCAGACCAGCGAACTCTACCTGATCCCGGCCGATGCGCCGGGGACACCGCCCCGGCTCGTCGCGCCGCGCGAGGACGGCGTCGAATACGATCTCGAGCATGATGCGCCGCGCGGACGGTTCCTGATCCTCACCAATGCCGATGCCGAGGATTTCAAGATCGCCGAAGCGCCGGAAGAGGCGCCGGAGCGCGCGAACTGGCGCGATTTCATACCCCATCGGCCGGGCACGCTGGTGCTCGATCATGTCGCCTATCGCGACCATCATGTGCGGCTGGAACGCCGCGACGGGCTGCCGCGCATTGCGATCCGACGGCTTGCCGACGGCGCCGAGCACGAGATCGCCTTCGAGGAAGAAGCCTATGATCTCAACATGGGCGCCGGATATGAATACGAGACACGGCAGACGCGCTTTGCCTACAGCTCGATGACCACACCGGCCGAGGTCTACGACTACGATCTCGAAAGCCGGGCGCGGACCCTGCGCAAGCGGCAGGAGGTTCCGTCCGGACACAATCCGGCCGACTATGTGACACGGCGGATCTTCGCGACGGCGCCGGACGGCGCGCAGGTGCCGGTGTCGATCCTCACCCGCAATGACCTCGCGCTCGACGGCAGCGCGCCCTGCCTGCTCTATGGCTACGGCGCCTATGGGATCAGCATTCCCGCTTCCTTCTCGACCACCTGCCTGTCGCTGGTCGATCGCGGTTTCGTCTATGCGATCGCGCATATTCGCGGCGGAAAGGAGAAAGGCTATCGCTGGTACAGCGACGGCAAGCTGATGAAGAAGCGCAACACATTCACCGATTTCATCTCGGCGGGTGAACATCTGGCGGCGCAGGGCTTCACGTCGCGCGGCAAGATCGTGGCGCATGGCGGCAGCGCCGGCGGGATGCTGATGGGGGCGGTCGCCAACATGGCGCCCGATCTCTTCAAGGGCATTGTCGCAGAAGTGCCGTTCGTCGATGTGCTGGCGACGATCCTCGATGCCTCGCTGCCGCTGACGCCGCCCGAATGGAACGAATGGGGCAATCCGATCGAAAGCCGCGAAGCCTATGACTACATGGCGTCATACTCGCCTTACGACAATGTGAAGCCCCAAGCCTATCCGCATCTCTTCGCGCTGGGGGGCCTAACCGATCCGCGCGTGACCTATTGGGAGCCGGCCAAATGGGTGGCAAAGCTGCGGGCGCTCAAGACCGACGACCATGTGACGCTGCTCCACATCAACATGGATGCCGGCCATGGCGGCAAGTCGGGACGCTTCGAGCGATTGAAGGAAGTGGCGCGGGTCCATGCCTTTGCGCTGGCCGTGACGGAGAAGGCCTGAGACGACACACCGGGCTTGCGCCGGGGTCCGCTTCGCCTTTAATGTGAGGAATATTCATATTCCTCGCGAAGGGTCGGCAAACCGTGAACACCTGGATCTGGGGCTATTCCGATCGACTGAGCGCCCGGCCGGGCGAGAGCGTGACTTTTTTCATGTCGGCGACCGGCGGGAGTTGCGACATCGAGATCGCGCGGCTCGGCGCGGCGCGGACGCCCGTGTGGCGCAAGGACGGCGTCACGGTGGGGCGGCATGAAGCGCCGGAAGAGGCGCATGTCAAAGGCTGCGGCTGGCCGGAAGCGTTCCGGCTGACGGTGCCCGAGGACTGGGCGCCCGGCTATTACGATGTGCGGTTCCGCGGCGCCGACGGCGCTACCGGTCATCACATGCTCTGCGTCAAGGCCGCGACGCCACAAGCCAAGGCTGTCATCGTGCTCGCGACCAACACCTATCACGCCTACAACTCGTGGGGCGGCGCCAATACCTATGTCTGGATCGGCGGGCCGGCGCCCGCCCCGATCCCGAAGGACAAAGCGGCACATGTCGTCGCCGCGCGGCTTTCGACGGCGCGGCCCTTTTCGCGCGGGATCATGCAGCCGGCCTCGCCCAAACACCGGCTGGTGAGCGCGACGCGACGCCGCTTTCAGGAAAAACCCGATGTCGGCGAAGTCGCCAGTGAGGTCAAGGCCGGCGGCGAAGGCTGGGACTGCCCGGCCGGCTTTACCGACAAATGGGAACATGCATTCGTCGGATGGGCCGAAGAGAACGGCATCGCGCTCGACTACCTGACCGATTACGATCTCGAAGCCGAGCCGCAGGCGCTTGACGGCTACAAGGCGGCGCTCTTCGTCGGCCACAGCGAATACTGGAGCTGGGGCCAGCGCGCGGAAGTCGAGCGGTTTGTCGATGCGGGCGGGCGCGCGATCATCCTGTCCGGCAATACATGCTACTGGCAGTGCCGCTGGGAAGATGGCGGCGAAACCTATGTCGCGCACAAGGCGCGGGCGGAAGACGAGGATCCGCTTGCCGCAATCCCGGAGAAACGCCACCTGACATCCGGCCTCTGGTCGAGCCCGTGGATCGGCAAACCGGAAGCGCAACTGACGGGACTGTCGTTTCTTTTCGGCGGCTATCACCGCTTCGGGCTTTGCGTGGCGCGCGGCATCGGCGGCTATACGGTGTGGGATGAGAAACACTGGGCGCTCGCGGGCGCCGATCTCTTCTGGGGCGACGTCTTCGGCGACGATTGCCGGCTGATCGGCTACGAGAATGACGGCTGCGCGCTGACCTTCGGCGAGGACGGATTGCCGAAGCCGGTGCCGCGGCTCGGCGTGCCCGCGAACCTCGAAATCATCGCCACGGCGCCAGTCACGCTGGGCGAACCGGAATCGGAATTCGCCGGCGCCGTGCCGCCCGAAGCCTGGGGGCCGCTAACGCGCGCCTTTGCCGGGCACGATTCGCCGGAAAACCGGGCGCGGATGATGCGCGGCCATGCGGTACTGGCGACATTCAAGCGCGGCAAGGGCGAGGTCTTCAATTCAGGCACGACCGAATGGGCCTACGGGCTCAAGGCGCGCAATCCGTTCGTCGAGACGATCACCAAAAACGTGCTCGGACGCTTTCTCGCCTGATCCGGAAAAGGTGCGGGCCGCGTTCCCTTTCAAGAACGCGGCCCGGCCGGCGCCCGGCTATCGCCGGTTGCCACTCAGCCTTGCTGCGGCGCGCAGACGGAGACCGCGCGCAATGCGTCGAGCCGCGGCATGGCGTCGTCGTTCTCGATCACGCGGCGGACAAGCGCGAGGCCCTTTTCGGTCGGCGCGGTGACGGCCTCGATGCCATCCGGCAGGTCCGCCGGCATGTCGCCCGTCGCGGCAACGAGGAGCCTGATCGTCTCGCCCTCTGCGAGCCCGCCATCCTGCCGGTTGTTGCGGACATAGTAGTTGTCGGTGATCGAGGAATAGAGCGCGAGCGAGGTGTAGGGTTCGCTGGCCGGGACCTCGATCGTCACCGGGCCGTCCGACAGATCGAGCGCGCAGATCGAATAGGCGAGATCGGGGCTCGGGCGGACGACCGTGCGCCATTTGTCGGTGGAGCGCGGCGGATGCATGAAGCTGTTGAGAGCGCCGGAACCGCCAAGTTTCGAGACGGCGACCGACATCACGACACGCGGAACCGCCCAGACGATGGCGACGTGGAAGGCGACTGCCAGTACCGCGACGGCGGCAACCCATTGGAGTTTGCGGTTCATCGGCAGGTTTCCTTCACGATGGAGGGCAGAACGGCGGCGGCGGGATCGACGTGGACGGAAGCGTCGGGATTGTAGAAGCGCGCCGTCAGATCGAAGGTCTCGCCGGCCTTGACCGGCAGCCAGTTCTTTTCCTGACGGTCGGCCGAGATGCGGATGACGAAGCTGCCGTCCGATTCGCGCGCCGTTGTCGTCTGCGAGAAGGAAAAGACGTCGTCCTCGTTGGCGATCAGGAAGCTGTCGGCGTCGTAGGCCGTGATGCTCCACCAATGGGCGGCGAGGTCGCGACCTTCGAGGCGGTAGGTGCAGTTGCCCGTCAGCCAGTCGCCATCGCTGTCGACGCGCGCCTGGTAGTACATGGTCTCGCGCTTGTCGAGGGCGAGAAGGCCGAAGAGCGCGACACGGGCGCGGGTGTACATATCCGCATCGACGCTGCCGAAGACGACGGACGTGGTCCAGGGACCGGTGCGATAGCCGCCGTCGTAGTCGGTGACGAGCCACCATGCGGAAAGGATCGCGACGGCGAGCGCCGCCGCCAGGGCAGAGCCCCAGTAGACAAGTGTTTTCATTTTTCTCTCTGTCATTTGGCGGCGGCGTTCAGCGCGGTCGGTCGCCGATGATAGTCACGCGCTCCATGCGCCGGACGGCGGGCCAGTAGTCCGATACCGCATAGTGCTGGCAGGCGCGGTTGTCCCAGAAGGCGATGGAATTCTTCCGCCAACGGAAGCGGCATTGATATTCGGGGGTCGCGGCCTGCGCGTAGAGGAAGGCGAGCATGGCGTCCGATGCCGCCTTCTCCATGCCGATAATGCGCTGGGTGAAGGCGGCGTTGACATAGATGCCCTTGCGGCCGGTTTCCGGATGGGTGCGCACCACCGGATGTTCGACCATCGGAAATTTGCGGTTCATTTCCTCGATCTCGGCTTCGCTCTTGCCGCGCTTGCGCATCATGTTGCGGAAATGCGCGAAGTCGTGGACGGCGACCGCGCCGTCGATCTTTTCCTTCACTCGGTCGGGGAGATTGTCGTAGGCAGCGTACATGTCGGAGAAGAGCGTGTCGCCGCCGACCTCCGGCAGTTCAATCGCGCGCAGCACCGAACCGAGCGAGGGACATTCGCGCCAAGTCACATCGCTGTGCCAGACATTTTCGCGGCCCTTGCTGTCCTTGTCATGGGTGATGGCGAGGACTTCGGGGTAGTCGGGCTTCTGCGGCGCGAATGGATGCACTTCGAGATCGCCGAAGCGGCGGGCGAAGGCGAGGTGCTCGTCGGTCGTGATATCCTGGTCACGGAAGAAGACGACCTTCCATTCGAGCAGCGCGGCGCGGATGGCCGCCAGCGCCGCATCGTCGAGCGGCTGTGCGAGGTCGATCTCGAGAAGTTCGGCGCCGATGGTCGGCGTCAACGGCATGACAGTGAAGGGCGCGGCTTGCGGCTTCAGGGCAGGCTGACTCATGGCGATCCTCCGGGTCCCGGGTTTCCTCGAACGCTTGCGTTGACCCTAAGCGCGGCGGTGCGGCGGCGGCCAGCACGCAATTGTGAAGTTCCGCGAGACGGAATTAATGGCAGATTGCCCCGCAGGCGCGGCCGGGCGATAAACGCGGGGTGCGATGCCGGCATGCCGCCTGGCGGCGCAACAGGGAGACCCGAGCCATGAAAACCGGCGCAAACCTGCGGTTCCTCGCGCTGTTCCTCGCCATGCTGATGCCTGCCGGCACCCGCGCCGACGATGCGCCGACGATCGCGGCGGCGTCTGACCTGCAATTCGCGCTGGCAGAGGTGGCGGCCGCATTCGAGGCGGCGACCGGACGCGAGGTCAGGCTCGCTTTCGGATCGTCGGGCAATTTCTTCCGGCAGATCAGCCAGGGCGCGCCCTTCCAGATGTTCCTGTCGGCGGACGAGGATTTCGTGCAACGGCTTGCCGCGGCCGGACTGACGGCGGATGACGGAACGCTCTACGCCGTAGGGCGGATCGTGCTGATCGTGCCGCCGGGGTCGCCGCTCGAAGCCGACGGCACGCTTGGCGATCTTGCAGCCGCACTGGAAGACGGACGGCTGAAGAAATTCGCCATTGCCAATCCCGAACACGCGCCCTACGGGCAGCGCGCCGAGGAAGCGCTGCGCGATGCCGGATTGCGGGACGCGATCGAAGACAAGCTTGTCTATGGCGAAAACGTGTCGCAGGCGGCGCAGTTCGCGCTTTCGGGCAATACGGAAGGCGGAATCGTCGCCTGGTCGCTGGCGCTGGCGCCGGAGGTGAGTGGGCGCGGCGCTCACGCGCTCATTCCCGAAGCGATGCACAAGCCGCTGCGCCAGCGCATGGCGCTGATCAAAGGCGCTGGCGAAACCGCGCATCTCTTCTACAGCTACCTGCAGGAAGACGAGGCACGCGCGATCATGCGGCGCTACGGATTCGTGCTGCCCGGCGAAACGATGTGAGCGGCGGGATGGACTGGGAAGCATTCTGGCTGACGATCCGGCTTGGCGGGCTGACCGTGCTGCTACTGATCCCGCTCGCCATCATCACCGGCCGCTGGCTGGCGGCAACGCGGATGCGCGGCCGCGCCATCGTGGAAGCGGGACTGGCGCTGCCGCTGGTGCTGCCGCCGACCGTGCTCGGATTCTATCTGATGACGGCGTTCGGCGCGGGCGGTTGGTTCGGGCAGATGTTCGAGCGGCTGTTCGGGCAGACGCTGGTCTTCACCTTCGAGGGGCTGCTCGCCGCCTCGCTGATCGTCAACATTCCCTTTGCCGTGCAGCCGATCCAGCGCGCCTTCGAGGCGGTGGGGCCGGAACTGCGCGAGGCGGCGGCCAGCTGCGGGCTCACGCGTTGGCGGACGCTGTGGCGGATCGAGTTGCCGCTTGCCTGGCCCGGCATCCTGACCGGCACGGTGCTGACCTTCGCGCATACGCTGGGCGAATTCGGCGTTGTGCTGATGGTGGGCGGCAGCATTCCCGGCGAGACGCGCACCATCGCCATTGCGATCTATGACCGGGTGCAGGCCTTCGACGAGGCCGCGGCCGGGCAGATGGCGGCAGTGCTGCTGCTGGTGTCGCTCGTCACCATCGCCGCCAGCTATCTGCTGACACAACGCATCGGGCGGCGCTATGGGTGAGGGGCTCAGCGTGCGGCTGCGCCAGGACGCGCCGATCCCGCTCGATGTCACGTTTTCGGTGGCGCCCGGCGAGGCGATGGCGCTGGTCGGCCCGTCGGGCAGCGGCAAGACGACGACGCTGCGCGCGATTGCCGGGCTCTACCGGCCGGCGGAAGGACACATCGCCTGCAATGGCACGACATGGTTCGACGGCGCGGCGAACGCCAACATGCCCGCGCGACAACGACGGGCGGGCCTCGTCTTCCAGTCCTATGCGCTGTTCCCGCATCTGACAGCACTTGCCAATGTGATGGAAGCGCTCAGCGATATGCCGCGCGCAGCGCGGCGCGACGCCGCGATGGCATTGCTGGCGCGGCTGCATCTCGACGGGCTCGAAGACCGGCGCCCGGCGCAGCTTTCGGGCGGCGAACAGCAGCGCGTGGCCGTGGCGCGGGCGCTGGCGCGGCGGCCCGACGTGCTGCTGCTCGACGAGCCCTTCTCGGCGGTCGACCGGGTGACACGGCGCAAGCTGCGGCGCGAACTCGTCGAACTGCGCCGCGACCTGCCGATGCCCGTCGTGCTGGTGACGCATGATCTCGACGACGTGACGCGGTTGGCCGACCGGCTCTGCGTGATGCACAGGGGCCGCATTCTGCAATCGGGCGGCGTTGCCGAGGTGATGGCGCGGCCGGCCAGCGCCGAGGTTGCCGAACTGCTCGATCTTGCCGACGACGACGCCTGAGGATTTAATGATTCCGCCAGACGGAATTAGGCTGGCAGTCGGAGGAAGGCGCATGTCAGCACCCGATGGCGAAAGCGGCGTCCAGCCGGTCATTCGCAGTCTGCAGATCCTGGAGGCGCTCAATGCCGCCGGCACGTCGACGCTGGCCGGCGTGCATGACGCAACCGGCTTGCCGAAGCCGACGCTGGTGCGCCTGCTCGACACGCTGATTGCCACAGGCCATGTAACGCGGCTGCCGCGGCGCGGCGGCTATGCGCTGACCGAGCGCGTGCTCCGGCTTTCGAGCGGGTTTCGTCATGCCGACCGCGTGGTCGAGGCGGCGCGGCCGTTTCTGATGGCACTGACGGCTGAACATAAATGGCCGATGGGTCTTGCGACGCTGGATCGGGACGCGATGCTGGTCAGGCTCTCGACACGGCATGAAAGCCCCTTTGCGACCGACCCCGACTGGCTGAACCGGCGGCTCGCCATTCTCGTGTCGGCGTTGGGGCGAGCTTACATTTCGTTCTGTCCCGCGGAAGAGCGCCGGGTGCTGATGACGCTGCTGTGCCATTCGAAATCGAAGATGAATGCAGCGGCGCGGGACGGGAAATATGTGGATGCCATGATCGATGGTATCCGCCGACGCGGCTATGCGACGACAGCGCCAATGCGCGGCGACCCGGCGATGGGGCTCGCCGTGCCGGTGATGCAGGGCGAGACGGTCGCGGCCTGCATCAACATGCGCTATATCGGCTCGACCATGAGCGAGGCGGAAGCCGTGCGACGCTATCTCGCGCCGATGCGCGCCGCGGCGACGGCGATCGCGGCGGGGCTCAACGGCGGGTAACGATGACCGCGACCTTTTCCGAGCCGACCGCGTGGACCAGAAGGCTCTGGTTGTCGTCGTCGCGCGTCGCGGTGCCGCCTTCGACCTCGACGTCGTAGCCGTTCGGATATTGCAGGCGCGGCACGAAGATTTCGGTCTCGCCCGCGCCTTCCGCCTGATAGACGAAACGGAACGCGCCCGTCTCGCGCTTGAACTTCATTTTCAGCGGACGGCCGGCGACGGTGCGCGCATAGGGCCGCACGAAACCCTTCAGCGCGCGGCCGCCGCTGTTCAAGTCCGACGGATCCGTGCGCTGGTCGATGCTGTAGATCGAGAGGTCTTCCTGGTTCCAGCCGTCGCCGACCGCCTGATCGTTGCGGTTGGACGCGGTGTAGTTCCAATGCGTCGAATGCATCAGCAGCTTGTCGAGCGCGTTGTACATCAGGTCGAGGGCGATGATGTGCTTCTCCCAGGGGCCTTCCGAGCGGTCGCCGGCATCCCAGGCCTTGTAGGCGGCGGCATCGTCGAGATCGAAGGGGATGCCGAATTCGCCGAGCAGTGCCGGGGCACCGGTGCCGCCGTTCAACGTCTTCGAGGCATCCTTGATGCGGCCGAGCTGGCGCGTGTAGGAGGCTTCGATCGCATCGGCGCCCTCGGTCGTGCGGCCGGTGTAGGGATTGATCTTCAGCGGAAAGTCGAAGCGCTTGGCCGAGAGCGTCACGATGTCGTACCAGTGGCTGGCATTGACCGTGCGCTCGGGCGTGTCGGGCGGGAAACCGTGGCCGATGCCGGCGCCCGGATCGAGTTCGGCAAAGAGGAGCCAGTCATTGTTGATCGCGCGGACGCGCCGGGCGACCCGGGCGAAGAACGGCCCCATGAAATCGGCATCCATGTTCCATTTGCGGCCGTTGCGCGCGACGAAGAAATCCTCGTCCCGTGCAACGATCTCGCCGCCATCGAGCCGGTAGGCGCCCGCGCGCTCGAAGGGGCATTGCCGCCCCTCGCGCCAGATCGAAACGCCGTCGGCATTGACCAGCACGTTGCGCTTCTTCACCACGGCGCGCGCGTCCCAGTCGATCTGCATCTCGGGAATGTCGCGGGCAAGGCCGCGGGCCGCGGCAAAGCCGTCGAGCGGCGACCAGGCGAGACCCGGCCGCGCGGGCATCGGGTTCTTCTCGCTCGGACCGAGATGACGATAGCTCAGCGGCAGGCCGACATAGCCCGAGCCCGGTTCGTTAAGCGAGTCGAAGCCGATGACGTTGGGCAGGTCCTTCACACGCTGCGCGACCGCTTCCATCGCGCCCAGATAATGTTCCTGCAGGAATTCCTGCGCGGTGCGGCCCTGTACGAGAAAATCCGGACAGAAGGCGTCGCCGGCGAAGAAGAGCGTCCACATGATCGCATTGGCCGGGTATTTGTAGTTCTGCGACCAGGTCATGGTCGGGTAATTGTCTTCCTGGCGGCCGCCGCGGGCGAAATCGTATTTGTACTGCATCACATGCGCGGCGCCGGCGGCATGGAACTTCGTGAAGTCGAGGCCGACTGCCTCGAAGAGCCAGGCCGGCGCACCGTCGCCGCCGGTCATGCGGCTCCAGACGTCCTGATGGAAATCGACAAAGACATACATACCGTAGTCGTCGGCCATGCGGCAGAGCGTCGCGAAATAGTCGAGATATTCCTCGTCATACCGGCCCGGCCCCGCATGTTCGACCGCTTCCCATGTCGTCAGCAGGCGCAGGCAGTTGAAGCCCCAGGCCTTCAGCCGTCCGAAGTGTTCTTCGGCTTCGGCCAGCGGAAAGGGCCGGCCAACAAAGGAGACCGTGCGGTGATCGGAAAAATCGGTCGGGATGCTGGTGTGCCCGTTCGGCGTGTACGGCACCTTGCAGTCGCCGCCCAGATTGACGCCGCGCAGCAGGCGTTTGCGGCCGTCGGTCCCGTGAAACCACTCGCCGTCGATCCCGAGCCTCGGCAATGCCATTTTGTCCTCCCGAGCTTCTTGTTGCGCGCGAGGATAGCGGGCACCATCGCCACATACAAACCGGAGCCCGATCATGATCGCAACCACGACCCGGGACGCGCTGCCCGCCCTGCCTGCCCAACCGGCCGGCGTGCCGTGGCCAGTCCGTGACTGGCCGACCGGCCCGCTGCCGCCGGAGACCGACCAGGCGCGGCTGCAGCGGCTGATGGACCATGCCTTTGCCGATGTGGCGCCGGATGATCTCGGCGAAACGCATGCGGTCGTCATCATCAAGGGCGGGCGGCTCGTCCATGAGCGCTACGGGGCCGGCTTCGGGCCCGACGTCACCTGTCCCTCCTGGTCGAAGGCCAAAAGCATCACGCATGCGTTGGCCGGCCTGCTTGTCAGCGACGGCAAGCTCGACATACATGCGCCGGCCGATGTTCCGGAATGGCAGGACGCCGGCGATCCGCGCCATGCGATCACGCTCGACCTTCTGCTCAGAATGTCGAGCGGTCTCGCCTTCCGTGAGGACTATGTGCCGGAGCATCCTTCCGACGTCATCGAGATGCTGTGGGGCGAAGGCAAGGACGATGTGGCGCATTTCGCTGCCTCGTTTCCACTCGAGCATGAGCCAGGGGCATACTGGTCCTATGCCAGCGGCACGACCAATATCGTCAGCCGCTGCCTGGCGCGGGCGGCAGATGCATTCGGGCCGGACTTCGAGGCGTTGATGCGCCGCCGGCTTTTCGATCCGCTCGGCATGAGATCGCCGCAGCCGAAATTCGACACGGCCGGCACCTTCATCGGCTCGTCGTTCTGCTATTGCACGCCGCGCGACTTCGCGCGGTTCGGCCTGCTTTATCTGCGTGGCGGCGTGTGGGCGGAAAAGCGGCTGCTGCCGGAGGGCTGGGTCGATTATGCGCGCAGGCCCACCTGGCAGCAGGCCGACGCCGAGAATGCCTATGGCGTCCATTGGTGGCTCGACCTCGCCGGTCCTGGCAGCTTCTCGGCCAATGGCTATGACGGGCAATATACGGTCTGCGTGCCGGCGCTCGACATGGTGGTGGTACGTCACGGCAAGACGCCGCTCGAGATCAAGGACAATCCGCGCAAATGGATCGCCGCGGTGGTGGATTGCTTCCGGCCGGCATAGACTGCCTGCCGGCAAACGGGAGGAACCGACAATTTGGGAAGCATCGTCCGATTTCCCGGCGATCTCGTCACCGAGCATGACCGCCGGCGCCTGAAGGCCGCCACGGACGGCTCACCCTTCGATCTCGAATTCCGCCGGAACGCGCAGGGCGTGACGGCACCCTATCTCACGCGCTGCGGACAGATGCGGCCGAGTTTCAGGCTGCGCAAGACCCCTGAAGGATGGGAGGCGATTGCGCTCGATGCCGGCAGCAACGAAATGATCACCAGTCGCGCGCGCAGTGCTGATGCCCTGCTGCGCCAGCTTGGCTGGCAACCCGACTGAAACATTCTCGAAAATCAATCACAAGGAAGACGTCCGATGAACATCATGCCGCAGCTGTCAAAACCCGAGGATGTCGGCCTCGATGCCGACCGCCTTGCCAACATCCCCAACTATTTCAGTTCCTATATCGATCGGGGAAAGCTTGCGGGCTTCTCGACGCTGGTGTCGCGTGGCGGCGAGATCGCGCATTTCGAAGTGCGCGGCAACCGCGACCGCGAGCGCGGGCTGCCGATGGAGAAGGACACGATCTTCCGCATCTATTCGATGACCAAGCCGATCACCAGCCTCGCGCTGATGATGTTGTACGAGGAAGGGCATTTTCAGCTCAATCACCCAGTGTCGCGCTACATCCCCGAATTCAAGAAGCTGAAGGTCTGGGCCGGCGGCACTGCTGAGAAATATGAGACGAAGTCCTGCGCGCGCGAAATGACCATCCGCGACCTGCTGACACATACTTCAGGCCTGACCTATGGCTTCATGCATGTGCATCCGGTCGACCAACTTTATCGCGATGCCGGCATCGACGGCGCCAACACGGTGAAGCTGACGCTGAAGGAGATGGTGACGGCGCTTGCCGACATACCGCTGCTGTTCTCTCCGGGCGAACAATGGAGCTACTCGGTCGCGACCGATGTCTGCGGATACCTCGTCGAAGTACTGTCGGGCCGGCCGCTCGACGAGTTCCTGGCGAGCCGCATCTTCGCGCCGCTCGGCATGGACGATACCGGCTTCTTCGTACCGAAGGACAAGCTCGGACGCTTTGCCACCAACTATTTCAAGGACCCCAGGAGCGGCAAGACCGGCATCATGGACCTCGGCGACGAGACCAGCACCTATGCGACGCCGCCGAAATTCCTTTCGGGCGGCGGCGGTCTCGTTTCGACAATGATGGATTACTGGCGCTTCTGCCAGATGCTGCTCAATGGCGGCGAGTTCGAGGGCGTGCGGCTCTGCTCGCCCAAGACCATCGAATTCATGACACTGAACCATCTGCCTGATGACAAGCGGATGAACGTGATGTCGACTGCCGCCTTCAGCGAACTTGCGCCGGCGGGCGCGGGCTTCGGCCTCGGCTTCCAGGTGACGCTCGATCCGGCGGAATCGCAGGCGATCGGCTCTCCCGGAAACTTCTCCTGGGGCGGCGCGGCCTCGACCTATTTCTGGATCGACCCGGAAGAAGAACTCGTCGCCATCTTCCTGACGCAGCTCTATCCTTCCTCGACCTACCCCTTGCGCCCGCAACTGCAACAGCTCGTCTACGGGGCGCTTATCGACTGAGGCGGCCCGCGCGCATCATGCCGCTCTGGATACCGATCACGATTGCCGCAGCGTTCCTGCAGAACCTACGCTCGACGCTGCAAAAGAAGCTCACCGGCGAGATGTCGGCGATGGGCGCCACCTATGTGCGCTTCGCCTATGGCTTGCCGGTGGCGGCGATTTATCTCACGGGGCTCGTCATCTTCACCGGCGCGACGCTGCCCGACCCCAATGCCGCCTTCCTTGCCTATGCGGCGCTGGGCGGGCTCGCGCAGATCTGGGGCACGGTGCTGCTGGTGGCGATCTTCGCCTATCGCAACTTCGCCGTCGGCAACACCTATTCCAAGACCGAGACGATCCAGACGGCGCTGTTCGGCCTCATCGTGCTGGGCGATCTCCTGAGTTTCGGTGCCTTTCTCGCCATTCTGATCAGCCTTGCGGGGGTCGTCGTTATTTCGATGGCACAAGCGAAACTGACGCTGGCGGCCTTCCTGCGTTCGCTCGGCGACAAACCGACCCTGATGGGGGTCGGGTCCGGCGCCTGCTACGGCGTCGCCGCCGTCTGCTATCGCGGCGCCTCGCTGTCGCTGGAGCGGCCCGACTTCCTGACCGCCGCCGCCTACACGCTGGTCGTCGTGCTGACAATCCAAACGGTGGCGATGACGCTGTGGCTCTGGTGGCGCGGCCCCGCCGATCTGCGCGCGGCACTCGCGACATGGAAAGTCAGTTCGGCCGTCGGGCTTGCCGGCGCGCTGGCCTCAATGGGCTGGTTTACCGCCATGACCATCCAGAACGCCGCCTATGTGCGGGCGCTCGGCCAGATCGAACTGGTCTTCACCTTCATCTCGTCGCATTTCATCTTCGGCGAGAGAACCAACCGGCTCGAATTCATCGGCATCGCGCTGGTCGCCGGCGGCATCCTGATGCTGCTCTTCGCGCGCTAGAGTCCCTAAAAGCCCCGGACCCGGTGGCTGACACCGGATCCGGGGCTGACGGCGATTGCGGGGAAGACTGCTGCCGCGGCGTCGGGGGGGCAAGGGGTCGCCAGCATACAATCACGTCCCGATACAGCCGCCCTGACGCACCTCGGGTGTGCATCAGGCTTTAACGATACGCTTCGGCGGCCGCGAATCAATGACAATCGTTCCGTAGGCGCATGATTCCGGCGTTGTGTGCCGCTACGGCACGGAAGACCTGCATTCAGGTAAGTGCCGCTGTCATTTAATGCGGAACATCACCGGCAAAAGTGGTGCGATACATCAGTCGGCGGTGGCCATCATAGCCACCTTCCGCAAAATGCTGCACACAGCGATTGTCCCACATCAGCAGCATGTCGGGCTGCCAGGCATGGCGGTAGAGAAACGCCTCGCTGACCGAATGGGCGCAAAGCTCGCGCAACAGCGTATCGCCCTCTTCCTTCGGCAGGCCGTCGATCCCGATCGTGTAGACCTGGTTGACAAAAAGCGCCTTGCGGCCGGTTTCGGGATGGGTGCGGACGATTGGATGGGTCTGCGTCTTCTTCGCTTCGTCCGACGGCACGATCGTCATCGAGCGGCCCTTGCCCTCATTGGCGTAGAAGCCTTCCTTCGAATAGGGAAGCACGGCGCTGTGGATGCCGCGCAAGCCGGCGATGCGCTGCTTCGTTTCCGCCGGCAACACTTCATAGGCGCGATAGCCGTCAGCGAAGAACGTACGGCCACCGACCGGCGGCACCGTTTTCGACAGCAGCAGCGTCGCGGCCGGCGGCGCTTCCTGAAAGGAATAGTCGGAATGCCAGCCGGCGCCGAAGTTGGAGGAGCGTTCGTCCGGCTCCCGGCGCAATTCCAGCACATTGGGATGGCCGTCAAGCGGCTTGATGAAATCGGTACGCCCCCAATCGCCGAAGGCGAGCGTAAACCGCTCCAGCGCGTCGATGGAGAGCGGTTGGTCCGGAAAGAAGACGACCTGATGATCGAGCCAGGCACTGCGGATGTCGGCGACAGCCGCTGCATCGAGTGGCTGCCGCAAATCGACACCCCTCACCTCGGCGCCAAAGCCGTCCGGATTCGGACGAACCTGAATGCTTCCCTTGCTGATTGCAGCCTGCGACATCTCTACCTCCCTTGCCTGCCCTTGATGGCAGTTTCCGGGAGAAAGCATGCCACAGCCTGCGCGATCAGCCCAGCGATACGCCGCCGATCGTGATGCGGTGCATCAGACGCTTTTCGCCCTGATAGTCGTTGACGGCGTAGTGCCAGGTGGCGCGGTTGTCCCAGAAGGCGACCGAGCCTTCGCGCCACTGGAAGCGGCAGGTGAATTCCGGCCGCACGGCATGGGCATAGAGATAGTCGAGCAGCGCCTTGCTCTCGAAGGCATTCCAGCCTTCGAAATGGGTGGTGAAGGCGGGGTTCACATAAAGCGCCTTGCGCCCACTCAGCGGATGCGTGATCACGACGGGATGCACCGCCTCGCCGACAAGGCTCTCGCCCTTGAAGCCGGCCGCCTGATCGCTCGCCTTGTAGGCACCCGCGGCGCCGAAGACATGGGCGTTGGAGTGGACGGCGCGCAGGCCCTCAAGGGTCTTTTTCAGGCCATCGGACAATGCGTCGTAGGCCTTGTACATATCGGCAAACAGCGTGTCGCCGCCCTCGTCCGGCAGCACGCGGGCGACGAGGATCGAGCCCATCGCCGGTTCGATATCGTAGGAATGGTCGGTGTGCCAGCCGCCGCCGACATTGACCATCTGTTCCTTCTCCTTCCGCACCTCGGCAATCTCCGGGTACCGGCCGTTGGCCGGGAAGAACTTGTTGATGTCGATATCGCCCCAGCGCCGCGCGAAGGCGATGTGCTCTTCCGGCGTCAGTTTCTGGTCGCGGAAGAAGATCACGCCATAGTCGCGATAGGCGGCGCGGATCGCCTCCATGTCGCTGTTCGAGGGGCTGGCGATGTCGACGCCCAGCACCTCGGCGCCGCAGCCGCCCGTCATCTTCCGAACTTCGATCGCACCCATGATTTCCTCCACGTGAAGCGCCGGTTTGCCGGTCATGGCTTGAGGATAGGCCGCGACATGGACTAGATTGTTACTTTGGTAACATTTCAAGAAAATTCATGCGCGCCGTCCCCGACCGCCAGCGGATTGCCGAAACCTTCAGCCGCAACGGATGGTTTGCGCGCTGCCCGGCACAGTTGCGCGAGGCGCTGGTCGCCCATGCGCAGGTGACCGCCGTGGAGGCTGGCCGCTGGATCTACGACACCGGCGACGCGGCGCATGGTCTCTATGGCGTGCTGTCGGGCTCGGTGACGACCCACGTGGCGCTCGACAATGGCGAGAGTGTGCCGATCAGCATTTCGGGGCCGGGCACCGTTTTCGGCTATGCGGCGCAGGTGCTGGGCGGCAAGCGCGTGACGACCGCGATCGCGCGGGAGCGCGCAGAGACCATTTTCATTCCGCAACACGCGCTGGCCGCCATCGTGCGCGACATGCCGGAGCTGTGGCTGCATTTCGCCGAGCTTGCGACCGAGCAGCTTGTCTGGGCGGCGCGCGCCTATGCCGAGCGCATGCGGCTGTCGCCCCGGGCACAGATTGCCAGCCGCCTGCATGGCTACAGCTTTCCCTGGGGCGGCGGCGGCCCGGCGACGCTGCCGATCCGCCAGGACGAACTGGCGGAACTGACCGGCTTTTCACGCAAGACCGTCAACCTCATCCTGCGGGATTTCGCAAAGCGGGGACTTGTCAAGACCGGCTATCGCAGCATCTCGGTGCTCGATCCGGCGGGCCTGCACGCGATTGCGATGGAGAACCGCGTGTGAAAAAGCCCACGCCGTTTCCGGCGCGGGCCCGTTCATTGGTGTCTGACGGCGACTATTCCGCCGCGCGCGCCACCGAAATGCCGGCCATGCGGTTGAGGCGCTGGGCAATGATCGCCTCGGCTTCGGCGACCATCCGGGTCACCAGTTCCTGGCAGGATGGGATGTCGTGGATCAGGCCCTGCACCATGCCGGCCGACCAAATGCCGTAATCCGGGTCTCCCTGCTCATAAACGACACGGCCACGGGCGCCGGCGACGAGATGGGCGATGTCCTCGATCTTGGCACCGCCCTTCTTCTCGATCTCGACGACTTCGCGGCTGACCGCATTCTTCGCAACGCGCGCCGTGTTGTGCAGGGTGCGGAAGATCAGATCCGTCGCGCGTTCGTCATTGGCGACGATCTGTTCCTTCACCTTCTGGTGGATGGCGCTTTCCTTGGTGCACATGAAGCGCGTGCCCATGTTGACACCTTCCGCGCCAAGCGCCAGCGCGGCAACGAGGCCGCGCGCATCGCCGAAGCCGCCGGAGGCGATCATCGGGATCTTGACCTTGTCGGCCGCGGCCGGGATCAGGATCAGACCCGGAATATCGTCTTCACCCGGGTGACCGGCACATTCGAAACCGTCGATCGAGATCGCATCGACACCCATGCGCTCGGCCGAGAGCGCGTGGCGTACGGCGGTGCATTTGTGGATGACCTTGATGCCATGCGCCTTGAAGTGATCGACATGTTCCTGCGGCTTGTAGCCCGCCGTCTCGACGATCTTGACGCCGGAGTCGATGATCGCCTGGCGGTATTCGGCGTAGGGCGGCGGCTTCAGCGCCGGCAGGATGGTCAGGTTGACGCCGAAGGGCTTGTCGGTCAGGCCCTTGCACTTCTCGATCTCCTTCCTGAGATCGTCCGGCGTCGGCTGGGTCAGCGCGGTGATGAAGCCGAGCGCACCGGCATTGGCGACGGCGGCGACGAGCTCGGCCCGGCCGACCCATTGCATGCCGCCCTGCACGATCGGGTGATCGACCCCGAACATTTCCGTGAATCTGGTTTTGAGCACTTCGCTGTCTCCCCTGAACGGAGCCCGCGCCAACCGGCCGGGCCGCTTCAATTCTCTTATGTGTCTGTTCTAGCAGAAGGAACAGGGCATTTGCACATCTGGAATCCGCCACCGGCACTTGCCGCAGCGTCGCCCGCACATCGCGAACGCCTGACCCAGGTTCTTGAAATGAACGGAAAACCGGCGCAGTCTGCCGCTGCAGGATCGGACAACGGATTGTTCAGCCATGAACAACGAAGCCAATTGGGACGCCTACCGGATCTTTCTGGCGGTGGTCGATACGCAGAGTCTTTCGGGCGCCGGGCGGCGGCTGAAGCTCAGCCATGCGACGGTCGGACGTCACATTGCCACGCTGGAGAAGAATCTCGGCACCAAGCTCTTCGTGCGCGAACCGACCGGCTATGCGCTGACGGGCGCCGGCGAGCGCTTGCGCGCCGAAGTCGAGCCGATGTCATTGGCGGCCGAGCGCGCGCTTCATGCGGCGACCAGCGCCGACGGCGAAGCGCAGGGCCTGGTGCGCGTCGCCATTCCGCACAGCCTCGCTTCCTACTGGTTCATGCCCTATCTCGACGAATTCTCGAGCCGGCATCCTGGTATTGAAATCGAGATCGTCAACGAGGTGACGCAGGTATCGGTCAAGCGGCGCGATGCCGATGTCGTCATTCGCCCCTACGGACCCGGCCGCGAGAATGTCGTCGGACGCAAGATCGGACGCATCGGCGTCGGGTTTTTCGCCTCGCGTTCATATGCCGAGCGCTTCGGCCTGCCGGCAAAGCGCGAGGAATGGAAAGATCATCGTATCGTCGGCTTCGGCGGGCGGGCGGCCGAGGTCGAGCTGGCCGACTGGCTCGCCCATGTGACGCAGGGCGCGCGCGTGGCGCTGCGCTGTTTTTCCGACGCCGATCTCGTTCAGGCGGTCAGAGCCGGGGTCGGCATCTCGACGCTGGTCTGCCTGACCGGCGACCATTATGCCGACCTTGTGCGCATCGCGCCGCAGAAGCTCGCCAACGGCACCGAGATGTGGCTGCTGGCGCATCCCGACCTGCGCGATACAGCGCCCGTTCGTGCTGTCATCGACTTCATCGGCGAGAAAGCCAAGGCCGATCGCGACCGGCTGGCCGGGCGCTGAACGAGGACGCACACCCCGCTCTTCATTCGTGAACATTCCAGGGACCGCGATCCGGTCCATATTGATATCCAGATCATCATCCGAGGAGACGACCCATGGCGCTGCCCGATATCCTGAAGAACAGTCTGGAAATTCCGGTGATCGGTTCGCCGCTTTTCATCGTGTCCGGCCCCGAACTTGTCATCGCGCAATGCAAGGCCGGGATCGTCGGCTCCTTTCCGGCGCTGAACGCGCGGCCGGCACATGTGCTGGAAGAGTGGATCACGCGGATCAAGGGCGAACTTGGAGAATACCAGGCCAAACATCCGGAAAAGAAGGTCGCTCCCTTCGCCGTCAACCAGATCTGCCACGCGTCGAACGACCGCCTGTCGCATGACATCGACGTCTGCACCAAGCTCGAAGTGCCGATCATCATCACCTCGCTCCGCCCCCCCGCCGAAGTCATCGACGCGGCACATACTTATGGCGGCAAGGTGTTCCACGATGTCATCAACGTCAAACATGCGAAGAAGGCCGCCGAACAAGGCGTCGACGGCTTGATCCTCGTCTGCGCCGGTGCCGGCGGTCATGCCGGCACGCTGTCACCCTTCGCGCTGGTGCGCGAAGTCAAACAGTGGTTCAAGGGCACCGTCATCCTGTCGGGCGCGCTGTCGGACGGCTGGGGCATTGCCGGTGCGCTCGCCATGGGCGCCGATCTTGCCTATATGGGCACGCGCTTCGTCGCCACCGCCGAGGCCAATGCCGATCCGGCCTATAAGCAGAACCTGATCGACTATGCGGCCGACGACATCGTCTATACCAACCTCTTCACCGGCGTGCATGGCAACTACCTGGCGCCATCCGTTGCCGCTGCCGGTCTCGACCCGCACAATCTGCCGGAAGCCGACAAGTCGAAGATGAATTTCGGCTCGGGCGGCAACATGAAGCAGAAGGCGTGGAAGGACATCTGGGGTTCGGGCCAGGGCATCGGCCAGATCACCGACGCACCGCCCGTCGCCGAACTGGTTGACCGGCTGAAGCGCGAATATGTGCAGGCCTGTCGCGAGTTTGCCGAGCGGATGCCGGCGGAAGCACTGACCACCTCGAAGGCAGCGGCTGAATAATCACTGCAGCCCAGCGACTTCTCGCAACGGCGGCGGGAGAGATCCCGCCGCCGTTTTCGTTCAGACGAGATACAGTTCGGCCGTTTCGTGCAGGAAGCCGAGGAGGTAGAGGCCGAGCGCCGTGGCGGCGACGGCGGTGAACAAGCGTTCGATGCGATCGATACGGGTCATTGGATCGTTCCTTTCGTCAGGCGGGTGAGGGACAGAGACTCTTCTTCGGAATAGAGGTCGTCGGCACCAGGGCAGCCGAGCGCGGCGAGGCTCTGGCGGACGGCGATGTCGAGCGGGGTGTGGGGTTCGCGGCCGAGAAAGGCGACAAGCTTCGTATTGTCGAGCCGCACCGGCTTTTTCCAGAGGTAGCGCATTTCGCGCATCTCGCGGAACGTCTCGACAAAGGGCGACAGCAGCGTCAGCGCGAACCAGGGGAGCCGCTTCACCGGCACGTCGGGCCGCCGCGCGGCGGCGCGGATCGCATCGGCCATCTCGATGCCCTGTTCGAGCCAGTGGCCGCCGAAATGGAAGGTCTCAAAATCCGCGAGATCATCGGCGCGCGCGAGCAGCCGCGCCGCCGTTTCGGCCATGTCCGGCAGGTATGCCCATTGGTGACCGACATGATGCGGCCCCGGATAGGTGACTGCGCGAACGGGTTTGCCGGGCTTGACCAGGCCTTGCGCGAACCAGTTGTTGCCGGCATGGCAGCCGCCGAAGAAATCGCCGGCGCGCAGGATCAGCACTTTCACGCCTTCTTCCGAAGCGGCGCGCAGGCGGCGTTCCATCTCGACGCGCAACGCACCTTTGCGGGTTTTCGGATGTTGCGGGGAGGTCTCGGCGAGAAGCGGGAAGGCGTCCGGCCCGAAATTGTAGACGGTGCCTGGAAAGAGAATGCCGGCGCCCGAGGCTTTCGCCGCCGCGATCGTGTTGTCGATCATCGGCACCACGGTGCCGCCCCAGTTGCGGTAGCCGGGCGGGTTGACGGCATGAACAATCACATCGGCATTGACGGCCGCCGCTTTCACGTCGGCGGCGTTCATGGCGTCGCCCTTGATCCAGTCGATGAAGGGCATGTCTGCCAGCTGCCGCGCCGCCGCCTTCGGCTTGCGGTGCATGGCACGCACCTGCCAGCCGTAATTGCGCAGCGCTGCCGCCATTTCGCTGCCGAAGCCGCCGGTTGCGCCGATGATGAGTGCCGTCGAAGCCATGATCCTGTTCTCCTGTAGCCCGCGTTGACGGGTGGAGAATGGGATATTCATTTGCGAATATGAATTGTCAAAGTTCGGCTAATTGATATACGTTTTTGTATGACCGATTTCGAACCCGGCTGGGAACTCTATCGATCCTTTCTGGCGGTTGTCCGCGAAGGAAGCCTTTCGGGTGCCGCGAGGCAGCTCGGGCTGACGCAGCCGACCGTGGGGCGCCATGTCGACGCGCTGGAGCAGGCGCTCGGGGTCGGGCTCTTCACGCGCTCGCAAGGCGGGCTCGCGCCCACGGAGGGCGCGCTGGCGCTGGTGGCCCATGCCGAGGCGATGGCGAGTGCCGCAGAGGCCCTGAGGCGGGCGGCCTCCGGCGAGGCCGAGGACGACAGCGGCACCGTCCGGATCACCGCCAGCGAAATGATCGGGGTCGAGGTGCTGCCGCCGATCCTTGCGCGGTTCCGAGAAAAACATCCGCGCATCGTCATCGAGATGGTGCTGTCGAACCGCTCGGACGATCTCATCCGCCGCGACGCCGACATCGCGGTGCGGATGATCCGGCCGACGCAATCCGCGCTTGTGGCACGCAAGGTCGGTGTGGTGATGCTCGGCATGCATGGGCACAGGACGTTGATCGAAACCTGTGGCATGCCGAAATCGGCCGGCGAACTCCTGGGGATGCCGGTCATCGGCTTCGACCGCGAAGCCTCGATTCGACGTCTCAAGGATCTCGGTGGGGTACCGCTGACGCGCGATCTTTTCGCCTATCGCTGCGACAGCGACATCGGTGCCTTCGGGGCTCTGAAGGCCGGCTTCGGCTTCGGCATGTGCCAGTATCCGCTGGCGAAGCGCTATCCGGACCTCGTGCCGGTGCTGCCCGGCGCCTTTCAGTTCGAACTCGACATCTGGATCGTCATGCATGAGGACCTCAAGACCAGCCGCCGGATGCGGCTGGTCTTCGACCATCTGGCCGAGGAAATGACGGCCTATGTGCGGGAGGGCGATGCCGCGGCGAAAAAGGTCGCCGGTGCCTGACGGGCGCGCTCGCCACCCTCGCCCCTCCCTGCTATATCCTTCGGCAACCCGCCTTTCCCCGACGTTTCGAGGACGATCCGATGTCGAATGCCGCTGAAGCCAAGACGCCCGCGACCGGCGAAAAGCCCAATCCGCCGCTTGCCTCGTTCAACTGGGCCGACCCGCTGCTGCTTGAGGAGCAGCTCACCGAGGAAGAGCGCCTGGTCAGGGACAGTGCACGGGCCTATGCGCAGGAAAAGCTGATGACGCGGGTCAAGGAAGCGAACCGGCATGAAGTCTTCCATCGCGAGATCATGAACGAGATGGGCGCGCAGGGGCTGCTCGGGCCGACGCTGCCCGAGAAATACGGCTGTGCCGGCCTTTCCTATGTCTGCTACGGTCTGGTAGCGCGCGAAATCGAACGTGTGGACTCAGGCTACCGCTCGGCGATGAGCGTGCAGTCCTCGCTGGTCATGCACCCGATCCACGCCTATGGCACCGAGGCGCAGCGCGAGAAATATCTGCCGAAGCTCGCAAGCGGCGAATGGGTCGGCTGTTTCGGCCTGACCGAGCCCGATCACGGCTCCGATCCCGGCTCCATGAAGACGCGGGCGAAGAAGGCCGATGGCGGCTACATCCTCAACGGCGCAAAAATGTGGATTACCAACTCGCCCATCGCCGATCTCGCGGTCGTCTGGGCCAAGACCGAAGACGACACGATCCGCGGCTTCGTCGTCGAGCGCGGCTTCAAGGGTTTCGAGACGCCGAAGATCGAAGGCAAGTTCAGCTTGCGCGCCTCGATCACCGGCGAGATTTCATTGCAGGATGTGTTCGTGCCGGAGGAGAACCTGTTGCCGAATGTGCGCGGGCTTGCCGGTCCCTTCGGCTGCCTCAACCGGGCGCGCTACGGCATCGCCTGGGGCGCGATGGGCGCAGCGGAATTCTGCTGGCATGCAGCGCGGCAATATACGCTCGACCGCAAGCAGTTCGGACGGCCGCTGGCGGCCAATCAGCTGATCCAGAAGAAGCTTGCCGACATGCAGACCGAAATCGCGCTCGGCCTGCAGGGCTGCCTGCAGCTTGGCCGCATGTTCGACGCCGGCACGGCGGCGCCGGCCTCGATCTCGCTGATGAAGCGCAACAATTGCGGCAAGGCGCTCGACATCGCCCGCGTCGCGCGCGACATGCATGGCGGCAACGGCGTTTCGGACGAATATCACGTCATCCGCCATGTCATGAACCTCGAGGCCGTCAACACCTATGAAGGCACGCATGACGTCCATGCGCTGATCCTCGGCCGCGAACAGACGGGTATTCAGGCCTTCTTCTGAGGCGGTGCCGCGGCCGCGCCGCCATTGCGCAGGAAGAGCATGAAGAACGCCATCGGCCGCTTGAACGCGAGAAGATAGGTCACGTGCAAGACGACGAAGAGAACCAGAAGGTTCGCCGTCGTCTCGTGAACTTCTTCGAGTGCTTCGTTCTCATTGCCGTCCCGGCCGCGATCGCGGTCCCGGTCGTCGTTGGCGAATACCGGTGCGATCGACACTTCAGCAGCGAACGGACCGATCGGCGGTGGTTCCATCAGGAGCCCCGTTCCCGTCACCAGCAGCAGATTGATGACGATGCCGGCCAGAAGCGTCCGGCTCACCATCGGATGATTCATGCGGCGGATTTTCGCCAGTGCCATGATGTCGGGAAAGAGCCTCGAAATCCCGAGCTGCCGCGGGCCTGCAACGCCCCAGCCGATACGAAAGACGATCATTGCCGCCACGCCGTAGCCGAGCCAGTTGTGCAGCACCTCAATCTCGTCGCCCGTGAAGTAGGCCGCCAGAACCAGGAATGCGAGAACGGCGTGGTAGATGCGTAGCTTGTGAAACACCGGCATTGGAGGTCCAGACCGTCATCCGTGAAACATCCATGGATATGGTCACGGCTCCGATGCCGCCGCAAGATTCCATCCTGTCGCAGGATGTACGCGATTCATTCGCATGTTCAGGCGCATGTTCAGGCGTTGCGTGCGCCGCCCCACTGGCGCACCGGCCCGACATCGATGTGCAGGAAATCGGAGCGCGGATAGTCGCCGACGCCGCCGAAGCCGATTTCGACCGCCGCATTGCGCAGGTGTGTCAGATCGCGGCCGGGCAAGCGGATGTCCACCGCCATGCCGCGCATGTGATAGCTCTTTCTGGCGACGCCGGCATTGCCTTCACGCAGACGTGCATTGGTTGCCGGCGAGCGGTATCCTGAAATGATGTGAAAGCTGTCGCCGGACTCGAGCTTCAGCTGCATCGCATGCAGCGCATCGAGAAGGGCCGGGTCGATCTCGTGCCGCTCGTCGGAACGATGATCGCGCATCAGATGTGCGATTTCCTTCAGCACGTCGGTATCGTAGCGGCCCTCGGCCCAGTAGACGCGCTTCAGCTTCTCACCCGTATGCGTGTTGAGGAGGCGCAATTCGCGCGCGTCATCCAGCCGTATCGCATCCGTTGCGGCGGGATGGTGATCGCCGGGACGCAGCAGCGGCAGGCGTGGCGATGCCTGCACCATGGGCGCAAAGGCGCAGGATGCGGCGGCCGCACCGAGTCCGATCAGGCGGCGCCGCGTCATTCGAGATACCATAATTCTCCCCTCGATCACTGTAAAATCAACGGTCATTCTGCCAATTGAGCGGACAAGGTCAAGCTATTGATTTTCAACAATAATTATGGAGAACGCCGGTCAGGACCCGCATTCGCGCGCCTCGCTGATGGCCAAGGGCGGCAACGTCATGCCGCCAAGTGTGGCGCTCAATGCGTGATCGCGCCCGTAAATGTCGTCACGAAACTGGACCAACCCATCCGCTTCGACAAAAGCGGTCCAATAGGCGAGGATCACGGGCAGTGGCGGCTCAACGCGCAATGGGACCGTCGCCCCTGCGCGGATCAGGTCTTCGATACGCTCGCGCGACCAGTCCGTCGAGGCCAACAGGTAGACCGCAAGTTCCATCGGCTTTTCGACGCGAATGCATCCACTGCTGCGGAAACGATTGTCGCTTGCAAACAACCCCGGCGCATTCGTGTCGTGCAGGAAGACGGCGAAGGGACTTTGCAGATCGAATTTCAGACGGCCCAGCGCATTTTCCGGGCCTGGCTGCTGGACCAGCTGGCCATCCTGCCAACTCATTTCATGCTTCTGCAGATAGTCGGGATCGCGCGCAATGGCCGGCGCGATGTCGCGCCGGTAGATCGAGAACGGCACAACCCATGGCGGATTGATCACGACCCGTTCGATCGCACTGACAAGCAATGGCGTCGGCGTCGATTTCCTGCCGACGATCGTCTTCATGCGAAAGTCGGTCGCGCCATCCGCGATGACCATTGCCTCGGCGGCCGGCACATTGACCTCGATCCGGGTCGGCGGCATCGCTGGCGCCATATAGCGCCAGCGCTCCATGTTGAGTGCGATCTGCGCGATCCGCTGCGCCACCGGCACATTGAGTGCGGCCAGCGTGTCGCGTCCGACAACGCCGTCAACCGCCAGACCGTGGCGCGATTGAAACCGGCGCACGGCCTCGACCATCGCCGCATCGTAGAGATCGCCCTCCCCCGCCCGCTGCAGATCGCCGGCAAGCTGCAGCCGCGCGCGCAACTTCGGCATAAATGCGCCGGTTTCGTCCGGCTTCAGTGACCGCTTGCCCGGCGGCAGATCAAAGGTCGGCCAGCCGCCGCGCCTTTCCATTTCGCGATACTGTGCCAGCGCTGCCTTCAATCGCTGGTATTCGGGTGCCGCTGGCGGCAGATTGTCCAGCCAATGTGCAAGATGGCCGCTGCGCAGGGCTGCGGCCAGCTCAGGCGCAGGATCGGCGCTCCAGCGGCGGATGGCGACATCGCCATACAGCTCGGCGATATCGACATGGCCGCCGCGCATGATATTCGCGTAGCGCAGCGCTTCGGTCGTCAGCAACAGGTCGCGGTTTGCCGCGGCCGCGCCGGGCGGCGGCCGCAGTTCCCGCCCGATTTCATCGGCGCGAAACAAGTAAGGCGGCAATCCATGCGCATCGATGTGCGTCAGCGCCGCATGGAGCGCCGTCGCCGCTTCATCCGTCCAGGCACAGCCACCGCCCCAGAGGTCGTAGAACGCGGCCACGCCCGAAGACCACGTGCCCTGTGCCAGTTCGGCCCGCATTTGCTCGGGGCTGCATCGCGCTTCGGCCACGGCGCCGGGCAACAGGGCGAGCGCAGACGCATACAGGACAACCGCCAGCGCATGTCTGGTCTGTCTCGATCCGGACTTTCGTACTGTCAATCTGCCTCTTTCGCGCCGTCTCGAAGGCGGCGTTCGAACCCGTCTTTCCGATCAATGTAGTCCTCGCGTCGTCCGATTGCGAGGGTTGTACCGGAAACGCCGGCTCCAGCGCGTCAAGCCACGGGGAGGCGCAGCACCGCATACCAGGCATAGCCGCGATAGAGCGAACGGAATTCGAGATCGGCATTGAGCTTTTCGGCAAGCACGCGCAAGGCCGCATCGAGATCACGACGCGGGGTGACATGAAAGCGCGCAAGCCAGCCCTGCAACAGCGCGCGAAACCAGCGCGGCAGGCGCTCCTGCTGGCCAAAATCGACGATGTGCAGGCTGCCGCCGGGTGCCAGGTTGCAGGCCGCCTGCGCCAATGCTGCCTGCCAGTCCGGAATCATCGACAGTGTGTAGGACATGAAGATGCGATCGAAACGGCTGAAACCGAACACCGCATAAGGATGGAAGCGCGTCGCATCGCCGGATGCAAGACGGATCCTGTCGCCCATTCCCGCGCGCGCTGCCGCGCGGCGCGCCGTCGCCAGCATTTCGTGCGATATGTCGACACCGAAGAATTCCGCCTGAGGATGCCGGCGTGCGGCGCAGACGAGATTGCGCCCGGTGCCGCAGCCGACCTCCAGTGCCGTCGCACCCGGCGGCGGCGCAAGGTTTTCGATCAACCGGTCGCGCCCGAGCAGGTAGTAGCGCCGCGTCAGATCGTAGAAGTGGCGCTGACGGCGGTAGACGCGGTCCATCAGCCGTCCATGATCCCGCTCCTCGTCATCGCGCGCCATGACGGTCACGGCATTCAGCCCCTGAAGACGTAGAGATGAAAGCCGCCATAGATCGACGAGCGGTCGCGCGCCGAGAATTCTCTCGACGCTTCGGCGCGGTAGTCCCAGCGGGCAAGGATCGTGTCGTCGACGCGGCCGGGCAGCAGGCTTGGCGCGGCGGCGGTGCGGAAGATCACGCGAGCGCCGGGGCGCGCCGTACGCGTGATCTCGGTCCAGAGATCGTTCAGCTGCGCATCCGTCATCCAGTCCTGCGCATCGAGCAGGACATAGCGATCGGCACTGCCATCGCTCTGGCAGCGCAGATAGTCGGTGAAGGAGGCGTTCAACACCTCGACACGCGCGGCGCCGGCCTGCAGGGCGGCGAAATTTTCGTGTTTCAGATAGGGCGGCAAGGGACCGTCCATGCCGGGTGCGTAGCCGCGCGCGAAGGCTTGCCAGGCGAAGTAGTTCTCGTTCAGCGGGAAGCCGCAAACGAGCCGTTCAAGTCGCTCACGCAACACAACGCGCATCTCGCGACCACCTGCCAGCGCGTCGTACTGGGCCGGCGGGATGCCAAGGCCGTAGAGGGAGGACGGCTTGGCGGTCAGCCAGCGGATCAGTTTGCGGTCGAAGAGCGGCGCCAGCCGTTGTTCGAAGAAGCGGCGCTGACCCTCGATCGTCGGCGCGTCGAGCAGCGGGCGGAACGACACGCCATAGAGGCGTGCCAGCAGATGCGCCGCGCCAATGAAGTGGCCGAGCAGGCCGTGGCGATAGAAGCCCCGGGAGAACAGCGAGATGCGGCGACGGCCGCTCAGGCTCCGACGGTCCCAATAGGCGCGTGTCGCGGCATCGAGCCGGGGACGCAGGAAACGCGCATAGCTCGCGAGATTTGCGCGGGCATCGGCGCGGCCGAAGAACCGGAAGAAATGTTCGTGACTCGGCAGATGGGCCACGCCTGCGAGTTTCAGCCGGACCAACGCGACATGCGCCGGGTTGAGATCGAGCGCCGTAATGCGCGCGGGGCCTGCGGCCAGATAGGACATCACGTTGCAGCCGCCCGAGGCGATGGCGACGATCCGGCTTTCCGGCGTCAGCTCCATCGCCGCCATGTCGACCTCCGGGTCCTCCCAGATCTGCGGATAGACAAGGCCGGTGAAAAGCCAGGTAAAGAGACGTTCGGTCATGCCGGCGCGCGACACGGGCCGGTGTCGATGTACGGCACGCTCCAGACGCCGGCGGATGTCGCGCCGGCCGCCGACCGGCGGTGTCAATTCGGCAGTGGCGGGGATCGCGGTGTGAGACAACGAACTCTCCTCGGAAATTCGGCCGGCTCGATGCCGGGGATAACCGGGGAGATACCTTGCGGATAAAGCCGCCGCGTGACAGTTCCGTGACAGTCCGGTGACACATCGGCTTCCGAATCGCTTTGCGAGGCGTATAGTTGGTCCTTCCCGACCTCAAACCGGCGCCGTCGTCTCCGCGCCAGAGCTACGGACGTTCTCCCGTGGAATCGTCGCGCCATTCTCCGGACCGCAGCCCCCTGTGGCGCCTGGTGCCGCTGGTGCAGCAGCACAAGCTTCGCTTCTGGGGCGGCATGTCGCTGATCAATTTCGGCCGCCTGCTCGAAGCCTTCATGCCGCTCTATCTCAAGATGGGGATCGACCGCATCGCCGCCGGCGACAATCGGCTGGCGCTGCCGGCGCTGGCCATACTCGGTCTGATGGCCCTGCGCTATGCCGCCTTCAACTACGGGCGGCGCTATGTGCGGGAAGTCGGCGTCGAGGTCGCGTTCAGTCTGCGTCAGCGGCTCTACTGGCACCTGGAACTGATGGGGCCGCGCTTCTTCTCGCAGTTTCCGACCGGCGACCTGATGGCCCGCGCGATCAACGATATCACGCTGATCCGGCAACTCATCGGCATGGGCACGCGGCTTCTCTTCGTCCTCGGCTTTTCCGGGATCGTCGCCTTCATTTTCATGTTCTATCAGTCCGCCACACTGACGCTGCTGTTGCTGCCGGCATTGCCGGCTTTCGCCTTTATCGGCTGGCTGCTCGCCAGGAAGATCTTCAACCAGTCGACACTGGTGCAGGAGGGCTTTTCGACGCTTTCCGCGCAGGTCCAGGAAAATCTCAACGGCATCCGCACCATCCAGACCCATGCCCAGGAAAGCCGCGAGATCGACCGCTTCGAAGCGACCTCCGACATCTATGCGCGCGACTACTACAAGCTGATGTTTCTCAATTCCGGCCTCACCTCGGCGATGCTGATTGCGACCGGTTTTACCACGCTGCTGGTGGTCGGCTATGGCGGCTTCCAGGTCATTGAGGGAACGATCACGCTCGGCACGTTCACGGCCTTCATCTTCTATCTCAACATGATGCTGGCGCCGATCAAGGAAGGTGGCGTGATGGTGACGCTGTTCCAGCGCGGCGGCTCGGCGGCGGCGCGGATCTTCGAGATTCTCGACCGCGAGCCCGAAATCCGCGATGCGCCGGATGCGGCACCGCTCGACAAGATCGGCGGGGCGATCACGCTGCATCATCTTTCCTATGTCCATCCGGCGCGTTCGGGCGAGGGCTGGCCGGCGCTCAACGATGTGTCGCTCGAAATCGGCAAGGGCGAGATGATCGCCGTGCTGGGCCGCGTCGGCTCGGGCAAGTCGACGCTGCTGCGCCTGATCGTGCGGCTTCTCGATCCGCCACCGGGTTCGGTCTATCTCGACGGCCGCGATATCCGCATGCTGCCGTTGACGCAAGTGCGCAGCCAGATCGCCATGGTGCCTCAGGACCCGTTTCTCTTTGCCACGCATATTGCGCAGAATATCTCCTACGACAATCCGGCACGCGAAACGGAAGAGGTCTGGCGCGCCGCCGAAAGCGCCGATCTCGAAACGACGATCCGGCGCATGCCCGATCGCCTGGAAACCATCGTCGGCGAGCGCGGCGTGACGCTGTCGGGCGGACAGAAGCAGCGCGCCAGCCTCGCCCGCGGGTTGATCCGCGAAACGCCGGTGCTGCTGCTCGACGATTGTTTTTCCTCGGTCGACACCGAGACCGAAGAGTTCATTCTGTCGCGGCTCAAGACGCTGCGGAAGGGCCGCACGACGATCATGGTGTCGCACCGCGTTTCGACCGCGCGCCATGCCGACCGTATCGTGGTGCTCGAGGAGGGGCGCGTCGCTGAAGTCGGCAGCCATGCGGAACTTCTTGCGAAGAACGGTCTCTATGCGGCGCTTGAACGGCAGCAGGGGCGGCGCGAGGAACTGGCGCAGAGCCTTGGCAGTCTGACGGGGGACACAGCATGAGCGCGCAACCGCACTCCGAGAACCGTGGCCGCGACTACACCGTATTCGATGACGAGATGGAGACACGCGGATTCGACTTCCGGCTTGTCGGCCGCCTGATGCACTGGCTCCGGCCCTATCGCCGGCAGGGCCTCGTCGCGCTGCTGTTCGTGCTGCTGGCAGCCAGCGCCGCAGTTCTGGCGCCGGTCGTCGTCAGCCGTGTCGTGGTCGATGGCATTCTGCTGCCGACGGCCGACGAGGGCGCACCCGATTTCGGCCAGAAGGCACTCAACGCCCTTCTCGTCGATCTTTTGACGCTGCATCCGATCGTCGCCGCCTGTCTGCTTTACGGATTGTGGACCCTGCTCTGGGCCGGCTTCGGCCATGGCTTCCGCGTGATGCTGGCGCGCACCGTTCTCAACGGCCTGCGCGATCTCCGGCGCGACCTCTTCGCCCATCTGGAGCGCCTGCCATCGAGCTTCTACGACCGGGTCGCGGTCGGCCGGGTGATGACGCGGCTGACAAACGACATCGAGACCCTGTTCGAGTTGCTGGCCGGATTCGGCGTGCTGCTCGGCGAGTTTGTGCCGTTCTTTGTCGCCGTCTCGATCATGCTGGCACTCAACCCGACGCTGACGATGGAACTGATGCTGCTGCTGCCGGTGGCGGCGCTGGCGACCTGGATTTTCCGCATGGCCTCGCGTCAGGTCTATCGCGGCATCCGCTCCTCGATGTCACGGCTCAATGAGAACCTGCAGGAGAACCTCTCCGGCATCGAGGTCGTGCAGCTTTACGGCCGGGAGCAGATCAATTTCGAACGCTACAGCGAAATCAACCGGGAGAATCGCGATCAGGAAAACCAGGCTATCCGGATCGAAAGCTATTACGGCCCCGCCATGGACAGCATGGCGTTTCTCGCCATGGCCGCGATCATCTGGTTCGGCGGACATCATGTCTTCGAGATGACAGCAACACTCGGCAGCGTCATTCTTTTTGCACAGTTCGCCGACATGATGTTCCGCCCGATCGTGGCGATGGGCGAACAGTGGAACGTCGTTTTCCGCGCCATGGCGAGCTGCGAACGCATTTTCCAGGCGCTGGACTGGGACGAGGCGCTGAAGGAGCCGGCGGCGCCGAAGTCGCTGCCGAAGGACCTTCGTGGTCATGTCCGGTTCAACCATCTTACCTTCGGTTACCGGCCGGGGCAGACCATCCTCGACGACGTGACCTTTGATATCGCACCCGGCGAGCGCATCGCGATCGTCGGCCCCACCGGCTCGGGCAAGACCAGCCTGATCCGCCTGCTCTGCCGCTTCTACGATGTGCCTGAAAACTCGATCCTGATCGACGACATCGACATCATGGATGTGCCGCCGGCCGAAATCCGCCGCCGTGTCGGTGTCGTGCTGCAGGACTTCCACATCTTCTCGGGCAGCGTCTACGAGAATATCGCGCTTGGCAATCCGGCGATCACGCGCGAAGCGGCGCGGGCCGCCGCGCGGCTCGTCCATGCCGACCCCTTCATTCGCATGCTACCGCAGGGCTACGACACGATGCTGACCGAGCGCGGCCGCAACCTCAGCCACGGTCAGCGCCAGCTCCTTGCTTTTGCGCGCGTACTGGCAATGAATCCCGAAGTGCTGATCCTCGACGAGGCGACTGCGAGCATAGATACCGAAACCGAATTGCTGATCCAGGACGCGCTGTCGAAAGTCACGACGGGCCGAACGTCCATCATCATCGCCCACCGGCTGCAGACGATCCGCGAGGCCGACCGCATCGTCGTGCTGACGCAGGGCGAGATCCGCGAGATCGGCTCCCATGAGGAACTGATGGCGAAGGGCGGTGTCTACAAGACGCTCTACGAATTGCAGGTTCAGGACGTTTCAGGCAACGGGATCGAGGCCGGTCGCCCGTGACCGCCGCGTCAGCAACGCTGGTTGACGAACACGATGTTGTTGTTGCCCGCCTGTGTCGTATAGGCCGTGTGGTTGCTCCCCTGCTGGATGACAAAGGCGGCATTGTCCGATCCAGTCTGTGCGGTGACAACTGAATTGCCAGCGCCTCCCTGAACCGCCGCCGCCCTGTTGGCGACACCATGCTGGTCGACCGACACGTTATTTCCCCCATGGCCGAAGCCGCAGGCCGACATCGCACGGAATCCTCCCAGAAGCGACTGCCTGACGCCTGCCTTTGCTGTCTTCGTTGCAAATCGGTTGGCCGTGCTGGCATAGAGGCGCGGCTTGATCTCCTTTGTCACGACTTTCGTCTGACCTGCCTTCTGCTGAACGACGGTGAGGTTGTAGCTGCCCGATTGATCGACGACGGCGACGCTTCCGGCACGCGCAGTGGGCGCCATCAGGACCAGAGCCAGAAACGTGGCCGACAGGACGAGAGGTAACCGTTTCATGTGTTTCTCCTGTTGCGTCGTGGAACGGCGATACGCCGCACATACCGATCGCTGCCCTTCTAGTCATACCGGCATGATCGCGCGCTGAAGTTGCCGTTCACACCGCGTTCAGATTCGGGTTCGCATTCGCGCCTTGACTGATTCACGCGACGACGATCCGTCACGCCGCCGGTGAACGGAGAATGAATGCCGACTTCAGACGCCGCTCAGGAACGTCTCGCTAGAAAGGCATGGTCAACAACCGGCCCCATCATCGCGGCCATCCAAAGCAGGAGACGTAAAATGAAGAAGTTTCTACTGGCAGGCGCCGCCCTCACCGCCCTTGTCGTTGCCGGCGCGACCGGCGCCAGCGCCGGCAACAGCGCATCTGTCTATCAGAAGGGCTGGAACAATGCCGGCGTCTATACGCAGAACGGCTATGGCAACAAGGGCACGATCAACACGAAGGGCCATGCCAACTATTCCAAGGCCGTGCAGCGCGGTCAGTGGAACTACCTCTACCAGCAGCAGCTGGGCAATCGGAACAGCGCGCTGACCGATCAGTACGGCAAGGGCAACTACGCCGTGACCGGTCAGGAAGGTCGCAACAATACTGCGACCACGATCCAGACGGGCCGCAACAATACCTCCGGCATTGCCCAGATCGGCAACAACCACAAGGCGACGACCGATCAGCTCGGTTCGAACAACACGGCCGCCACCATCCAGGTCGGCAACGGCCAGAAGGCCAATACCGTGCAGACCGGTCACGGCAACACGACGGTCGTCATTCAGGGCGGCTACTGACCCCGAGGCCCGCGTCAGGAGGCGGCACCCCGCTGCCTCCTGCGCCGCTTCCTCAAACGGGAGAAAGTTCATGTCGAGAAACCGGATGTCTCTTGCCCTTGCGCCCATTGTACTGGGCATTTCGCTCGCCGCCATCGTGCCGGCAAGCGCAGCGCCGCCAATGCAGTGCGAAATCCGCGCGATCGCCGTTCCTGGCGGCATTCGCCTTGAGAGTGTGGCCTTTGGATCGCCCGGCCTTTCGGGCAGCTATCAACTCTCGCTCGAGCGCTCGGGCGCAAGCGGAAGCTCGAATGTGTCGCAAGGCGGCGATTTCGAGGTCGGCGATGACGGCGAAGTCGTCATATCCGTCACCGAGTTCAATCTCGGCCCGCACGACAAATACAATGTCGCATTGACCATCGAGAGTTCCTCGGGTGCGACCTATTGCGAACACGTCTCGCTGTAACCGCAAGGTCGCGGACGGGATGCAGCCAAGACCTGCCAGGTGTCGGGTGGAATACCGGCTCGCCGACGCGACCGGATCAATCGGCGCAAGGCGGTTGTCGGCATAAACCCGGCGCGGTACGGTGAGGCTTCGTCCGGTGCCGGACTGCGGTCCGGCCAGTCACGGGAAGATCATGACCAACCCAACGATTCCCTATACCGTTCCCGAAGCACTCGAATCCGACCTTGCCGAAGTCCATGCCTATTGGCGGAAGCTGATAAGGGGCCAGGCGAGCGACATGCCCTATTGGGATGACGTCAAGCTCTCGGATCTGCCCGCTCTTGCGGACCGGCTGATGCTCGTGACCGCCTTCGCCAAGCCGGAGCGCTTCCGTTTCGAAATGGTCGGCAAGGAGATCGCTGCGCAATATGGCAGGGACGTCAACGGACGCTTCGCCGACGAAGTCGACGTAAAGGCGCCGCTCGATTTTTTCCGGAGTCAGGCCAGCGTAACGGTCGAAAGCGGCAAACCGAGTTATTTCCGATCGGCCGCCTATGCACGTCTCCTGCTGCCACTCTGGGGTGAAGGACATGTCAGCATGCTGCTCGGTGCCGTCGTCCGGCTCTGAGTTTCGGGGCGCCCGCATCGCGCGTTCGGCACAGGCTGGGCTGACTGGTTGGAATCGGGTCGCGCGGACCAGGTTTTCTGGCTGGGGCGGGAGGACTCGAACCTCCGAATGGCGGAATCAAAATCCGCTGCCTTACCACTTGGCTACGCCCCAGCAGGCTCCGGAAGCCTGATGGGTGGCCTCGCGAAATGTGGCGGAACATACCGGCATCGGCGGGTCCCCGCAACCGGCCGGGCCGGCACGGGACGCGGCCGGGAATCTCCCTTGCGGGGCCCGGTTTTGGCGGCTATAACGCCGCCTCGCATGGGACACGGAGTGTGGCGCAGTCTGGTAGCGCACCTCGTTCGGGACGAGGGGGTCGCAGGTTCGAATCCTGCCACTCCGACCAATGCGAAGAAGACCGCCGCCGATCGTCGAGAGACGGTGGAGCCCTGACGGTTCCAAATCCGGACATCCCCTGTATCATTCGCCGCAGCGCCGATGCGACGGCCTGCCCTATTGCGAATACGAGGAACCGATATGGCTGCCGTTCTCTATGATTTCACTGCCGCGCCGAGTCCGCGCCGCGCCCGCATCCTGCTGGCCGAGAAGGGCATCGATCACGAAACCGTCCAGGTCGATCTGATGAAGGCCGAACAACTCGGCGACGCGTATCGGCAGATCAATCCGGCATGCACCGTGCCGGCACTCAAGCTCGATGACGGCACCATCCTCACCGAGAATATCGGAATTGCGGCATGGGCCGAGGCGGTCAAGCCGGAGCCGCCCTTGTTCGGCACGACGCCGGAGGAAAAGGGGCTTGTGTTCAGCTGGAATGCGCGGATCGAGTTCGACGGCTTCATGCCGATTGCCGAAGTGCTGCGCAATACATCCAAGGGCATGGTCAATCGCGCGCTGCCCGGTCCGGTCGACCTGCCGCAGATTCCCGAACTCGCCGCGCGAGGCGCTCTGCGTCTGGCGCGCTTTTTCGACATGCTGAACGAGCGACTGAAAGGCCGCGAATTCATCGCCATCGACCGCTATTCCTTTGCCGACATCACCGCACTGGTCTGCGTCGATTTCGCCAAATGGGTGAAGCAGGAGCCGAGGCCGGACCATGCCGACCTTCTGCGCTGGCATGCCGCCGTGTCGGCACGGCCCAGCGCCAAGGCATAGTCCAATCCTGAAACCGTCAGTTTGACACGGGCCGCGCGCGGCCTATGATGCGGGCACTCGATGGTTCCGCGCATTCGTTCCTCGGAACGGATGCAAGGAGGCAAGAGGGAACAGGGTGAGGCTTCGAGCGAAGCCGATGCCCTGGCTGCCCCCGCAACTGTAAGCGGCGAGGCCGCGTTCCACTTATGTCACTGGCGCAGTGCTCTTTCGGGAGTGACGGCCGGGAAGACGGAACGAGGCCGACGACCCGCGAGCCAGGAGACCTGCCACCGGGTTCGTCATCTGCCGAGGGCCGGGGTGCGCCAGCGGGACGGTTACGCCCGCATTCGTTCTCGTCCGGGCCTTTCCGTTTCCTGTCTTTCCCCTTCTCCCGGCGCCATGCGGCCGGGGTTGGCCGCGCCAGAGACAGGGCATCCATTCAAATGAAAAATGCAAGCCGGGCGGCAATTGCCGCTCTCCTGCTACCCGTTTTCGCGGTCGCCGCGCAGGCCGACAACACACCCGTCGCACCCGAAGTGCTGGTCACGACCGGCGTCGAGCCGTTGCCGACCAAACAGGTCGCCAGTTCCTTCACCATCGTCACGGCCGAAGATATCGAGACATTTCAATATCGCGACGTTGCCGACGCATTGAAATCCGTTCCAGGCCTGCATGTGGTGCAGTCAGGCGCGCGCGGCTCGCAAACATCGATCTTCACGCGCGGCGCCAGTTCCAATCAGACGCTGGTGATGGTCAACGGCCTGCCGGTCAATGACCCCGCCTCGCCGGGCGGCGCGGCCAATCTTGCCAATATTCCGCTCGGCAATGTGGAGCGGATTGAAGTGGTGCGCGGACCGCAATCGGCGCTTTACGGCAGCCAGGCGATGGGCGGCGTCGTCAACATCATCACGAAGACAGGCAGCGAAACGCCTGTGACGACACTGAGGGTCGAGGGCGGAACGCTCGGCACGCTCAATACGCATGCGAATACCGGCGGCGTGGCGGGAAATGTCGACTATTTCCTCTCGCTCTCGCGCGAAGCAACCAACGGCTCCGATGTCACGCCGGCCCGTCTTCGTGACGCGCGCGGCAAGGAGAAGGACGGCAACGAGGTCGTTTCCGCCTCCGGCCGCATCGGCGTGAAGCTCAACGAACGTCTCAATGCCGCCGCCTTTGTCCAGTACACGGATTCCGACACCGACATCGACGATGACGGCGCGACGGCGGGCTTTGTGCCGGTGTTCCAGAACTTCGACAGCACCTACAAGTCGAGGCGCCTGCAGTCCTCGGGCGAAATCTCCGGCCGGTTTCTCGGCGGTCAATGGCGCCCACGGCTCTCGGTCGGTGTCACGCAGTACAAGTCCGATCTCGCCGACAACCCGGACCCCGGCGGTTCGATCTACCTCGCCGATGTCGAATACGAGGGCCGGACATTGCAGACGCGCTTCGAAAATGCACTCGACATCCATCCGCAGCACCTGCTGACCTTCGGCGGCAGCTATACGCGCGACGAGTATTCGTCGAACGGATTGCGCGACTTCGGCGGTTTTGTCGTCACATCGGCGTCGGATGCCGACGCCGACGCCTTCGCGGTTTATGCCGCCGATCACATGACGTTCGGCGAGCGCTTCTTTGCCACGCTCAGCCTGCATCACGACATGCCGGATGACTTGAAGAACCACACCTCGTACACAATCGCGCCGGGCTACTACCATCCGGAGACGGACACGCGCCTCACCGCGAGCTACGGCACCGGCTTCAAGACGCCGTCGCTCTATCAGCGTTTCGGCAGCGAGTTCAGCGCCTTTCTCGGCTTCCCCGCTGGACAATATACCGGCAATCCCAACCTCAAGCCGGAGAAGAGCCGCGGCTGGGAAGTGGGCATCGAGCAGGGATTTGCCGGCGGAAAGGCGCGTGCCGGCGCGACCTGGTTCGAAAACAGCGTCAAGGACGCCATCGAAATCGTCTTCGACCCGCTCACCGGCGATTCCACCGCCGCCAATCTCCAGCGTTTCGATGTCAAAGGCCTTGAGAGCTTCATTGAAGTCAATCCGACAGAGCGGTTGACGGCACGCATCGACTACACATGGATGTCGCTCGACACCAATACCGCCGCCGTCGTCGGCGCTCTGACGCGCCGTCCGCGCCACGAGATAGGCCTGACGGCGAGCTGGCGACCCTGGGACAGCACCGTCTTTTCGACCAATATCCAGTGGGTCGATCCGGACCGCGACATTCCGCGCGACGGTTTCGGCTTTTATGTCTATCAGGCGCCCTACACCGTCGTGAATTTCGCGGCCTCGCACCAGCTGACGGAGAGCGTGCAGTTGACCGCGCGGATCAACAACCTGCTCGACAAGACCTACGAACCGGCGCACGGCCTCGAAGCGCCCGGCGTCGAGGCGCTTGCGGGCATCGCCTTCTCGTTCTGAACGGCGCGCAAACACGAAAGGCGCGGGATTTATCCCGCGCCTTTCTCATTCTGCAATGTCTCTCAACGCCCGGTGAAATTCGCGGTGCGCTTCTCGACGAAATGGGCAACGCCTTCCTTGAAGTCCTCGCTCGAAAAGCTCTTCTGCATTTCGCTGTCGCCGACCGCGAGCGCGTCGTTGAAGTTCTGGAACAGCGCCTTCCAGATTTGTGCCTTCATCACGGCCATCGAGCGCGGCGAAACGGTCGTCGCCAGCATCCTTGCGTAATCCATGACGTTCGCCATGAAGTTTTCCTGCGGGAAGGTCTTGTTGACGAGGCCCATTTCGGCGGCCTCCGCGGCAGAGACCTTGCGCGCCGACATCAGCAAATCAAGCGCGCGGGCGGGACCAACCAGATGCGGCAAGAGCCACGACACGCCATGCTCGGCGATCAGCCCGCGGCTGGCGAAAGCAGTGGTGAATTTCGCCTCCGAGCCGGCAAAGCGCATGTCGGCATAAAGCGCGACGACGAGGCCGAGGCCGGCGGCCGGGCCGTTGATGGCGGCGATGATCGGCTTCTTCACCTGCATCAGATAGCCGAAGCGGCCGCCATAATGCGCACTGACATCGGGCCCGAGGCCGCTGGCGAAATCGAAACTCTCCTCGCGCGCGGCACTTGCCAGTTCACGGTCTTCCCACTTGCCGGGCTTGATCGACTGCAACAGGTTCATGTCGGCGCCGGCGCAGAAGCCGCGGCCCGCCCCCGTGATCACGATGACGCGCACCTCGTCATCGGCGACGGCTTCGGCCATGGCGCGTTTCAGGCTTTTCTCCATCGCCGCCGTCCAGGCGTTGAGCTTGTCCGGACGGTTCAGCGTCATTAGCGCGACGCGATCCTTCACCTCGTATGTCAGATCTTCGTAGCCACTCATTATTATTTCCTCCCTCGATTTCGGCGTTTGTCTTTCATGGCAATGCGGTTTGGGCCAGTATAGGCCGAAGCGCGCCGGGTTTTCGAGATGCGCAGCGGGAGGAAACCGGATGGCTGAATTCAGCGAGATTCTCTTCGAAACGCCCGAGCCGCATATCGCGCGGGTGACGCTCAACCGGCCGGCCCAGATGAACGCCTATACGACGCGGCTCTGCGAGGAGCTTGTCGAGGCGATCGATATCTATCTGCGCGACGACGAACTGCGTTGCCTGATCCTGACCGGCGCCGGGCGCGGCTTCTGTTCGGGCGGCGACATCAGCGGCGCCGACGAACATCATGCCGAATTGATGTCCTCGCAGCTTTCGCATGGCCGCGAAATGCGCGACGGCATGCACCGCGTCATCCTCGCCCTGTCGCGTCTCGACAAACCGACCATCGCCATGGTCAACGGGCCGGCGGTTGCCGGCGGACTGACGCTGGCGCTCTCCTGCGATCTCAGGATCGCCGCGGACACGGCCAAGCTCGGCGACACGTCAGGCCGCTTCGGGTTGCTGCCGGACGAAGGCGGCGCCTGGCTCTTCCCGCGCTTCATGGGGCTCGATCTCGCCCTCAAGATGACCATGCTGGCGGAAGTCTACAGTGCCGGCGAGGCCGAGGATCTCGGTCTCGTCACCGAAGTTGTGCCCGCTGCCGAGCTCGAAGCCCGTGTCATGGAGCTTGCCCGCGAGCTTGCCCTGCGGGCGCCGCTTGCCGTCCGGCTCTCCAAGTCGATGATGATGCGCGGCCAGGGCATGACCCTCGAACAATCGCTGGGCGATGCAGCCCTGTCGGTGATGATCGCCAACCCGAGCGCCGATGTGCGGGAAGGCGTGAAAGCCTTTTTCGACAAGCGGATGCCGAAATTCACGGGCAGATAATCTCGCTCTGCGACAAGATGTTCGGTCAGCAAGCATGGCGCGTCTGCGCGATTGCCACTATGTTTTTTCGATGGGGGCGATTGGCAAATATGATGACCACACTTCGGGACGGACGGCGGGGCTGACCGTCGCTCGTGCCTTGGCGGTGTTTGCGCTGCTGCTCCACATCGCGCTGCCGACCGTCCTGCAGATGGCCGGGCCGGCCACGCAGGCACTCTTCGAGACGGTCATCTGCACCGGCGGCGAGAACAGGACGATCTATCTCGACGCCGACGGCAATCCGGTCGAGCCGGTCCCGGCCGGCACATCGCACGACTCCGGTTCCTGCCTGCATCATTGCGGGGCCATGCTCGCTTCAACATTTGCCCATGCCGCATCAGGCTGGGCGCCGCCCATGATCGCCGTGCCGGTTGCCTATCTTGTTGCAGCAATCGTTCCAATGTCCGCTCAGCCGCGTGCACCTCCAGCGGCCTCCGGCGACGCACATCGTTGATGCCCGCCCGTCGCGATCTGCTAGTCTTCCCCCTTCAACCGAGGGGAGAAGACGGATGGGCACGACAATGCCGGAAAAGGGTACGGACTGGGCGGCACTGAAAGCCGAAATGACGGAGCGCGCGCAGGGCGACGTCAAATGGCGAGACGGCAAGACCGCCGTCTACGTCTTCAATGCCGGGCCGGACGTCGCGGAGGTCCAGAAGGAAGCCTATACGATGTTCATGTCCGAGAACGGGCTTGGACCGATGGCCTTTCCCAGCCTGAAGCAGATGGAGGACGAGGTCGTCGGCATGGGCCTTGCGCTCCTCCATGCGCCGGAGGGGGCGGCCGGCAACATCACCTCGGGCGGCACGGATTCGATCACCATGGCGGTCAAGACCGCCCGCGACCATGCGCGGAAGGAAAAAGGCGTCACCGGCCGCTGCAATATCGTCGCGCCCTGGTCGGCGCATCCCGCTTTCGACAAGGCGGCGAAGATGATGGAGATCGAGATGCGGCGCGTCCCTTGCGCCGATCTGGTGGCCGATGTCGCGGCCATGGAACAGGCGGCCGACGCCAACACCATCATGCTGGTCGGCTCGGCGCCCTGCTTTCCCTACGGGTTGATCGATCCGATCGTGGCGCTTGGCGAGATGGCGGCGCGCAAGGGTCTCTGGCTTCATGTCGATGCCTGTGTCGGCGGCTATATCGCGCCTTTCGTGCGCATGAACGGCGGCGACATTCCGCCTTTCGATTTCGAGGTTCCAGCCGTGCATTCGATGTCGGCCGACCTGCACAAATACGGCTATTGCGCCAAGGGCGCCTCGACGGTGCTCTTCCGCTCGGAAGCCTTGCGCGCGCACATGATCTTCGACTGCGCCGACTGGCCGGGCGGACGCATGGTGACGCCGACACTGGCCGGCACACGCCCCGGCGGCGCCATCGCGGCGGCCTGGGCGGTGATGAACTTTCTCGGCGTCGAAGGCTACCGCGCCAAGCACCGGCAGGTCACCGATGCCCGCGAAGCGATCGAGACCGGCATCGCGAAACTCGGCTTCCGCGTGCTCGGCCGGCCGCAGCTTGGCCTGATCGCCTTCACGCATGATGAGGTCGACCCCTTCGCCGTCTGGGGCAAGCTGTTCGAGCGCGGCTGGTTTACGAGCCTCACCACCGAGCCCAAGGGCCTGCATCTGATGCTCTCGCCCTTCCACGCGCAGGTGACCGGCACCTATCTCACCGATCTCGAATGGGCGCTGGGCGAGGTGAAGGCCGGGAACGAAGGCAAGAAGCGCGAGGCACGCTACAGCTGACGCTGCGTCAGCTGTCGCCGCCCGATGACAAGGCCGCGGGCGCTGCTACACTTCGGCCAACAAGAATGTCATCCGGGGAGGCGACGATGGGCGAAGCGGTGGTGCGGTCGGGCGCGCGCGTGGTGGATCATGCGGCGCTGGCGCTGCGGGCGGCGAAGGCGGCGGGCGGCTTCCGCAGTCTCGGCATCGGCCCGGGCGATGTCGTCGCGGTCTATCTCCGGAACGACTTTCCCTTTTTCGAGGCCTCGGTCGCGGCCGGTCTGGTCGGCGCCTATTCGACGCCGGTCAACTGGCACAATTCGCCCGACGAGGCGCGCTACATCTTCGAGAATTCGGGCGCCAAGGCGATCGTCATCCATGCCGATCTCTATCGCGGCATCGAAAGGGCAATCCCGAAGGACGTGCCCGTCTTCCTCGTCGCGACACCGCCCGAGATCATGTCCGCCTACGGCATATCGGCGGAAGCCGCCGCGCTGCCGGCCGGCACCGAGGACTGGAGCCGCTGGCTCGAGCAGTTCGAGCCCGTCGCGGCCGGCCCCGCCGAGCCGCCCGGCTCGATGATCTACACCTCGGGCACGACCGGCCATCCCAAAGGCGTGCGCCGGGCGCCGCCGACGGCCGAGCAGGCGGTGGCCTGGGGCGCCATCATCGGCCAGGTGATGGGCTTCAACGCCGCCTATGGCGAACCGCAGGAGATGGTGACCGTCGTCACCGGGCCGATGTATCACTCGGCACCCAATGCCTACGGGCTCTATGCCTTTCGCGTCGGCGCCAATGTCATCCTCGAGCCGCGTTTCGATCCGGAGGAACTGCTGCAGATGATCGAACGCCACAAGGTCACGCATCTGCACATGGTGCCGACCATGTTCGTGCGGCTGCTGAAGCTGCCGGACGACGTGAAGAAGAAATACGATCTCTCCTCACTGCGCTTCGTCGTGCATGCGGCGGCGCCCTGCCCGGTCCATGTCAAGCAGGCGATGATCGAATGGTGGGGTCCGGTCATCAACGAATATTACGGCGGCACCGAAACCGGCGCGGTCGTGTTCTGCAATTCGGAGGAATATCTCGCCCATCCCGGCACGGTCGGCAAGGCGGTCGAGGGCGCAAAGGTCATGGTGATCGACGAGAATGGCGCCGAGCTCTCGCAGGGCGCCACCGGCGAGGTCGTCTGCCGCACATCGACCATTCCCGACTTCACCTATCACGGCGACGACGAGAAGCGGCGCCGCGCCGAAAAGGCCGGCCTGATCTCGCTGGGCGATGTCGGCTATCTCGACCAGGACGGCTTTCTCTATCTCTGCGACCGCGCCAAGGACATGGTGATTTCGGGCGGCGTCAACATCTACCCGGCCGAGATCGAGGCCGAGTTGCACAAGATGCCGGGTGTCGGCGACTGCGCGGTCTTCGGCATTCCGGACGACGAGTTCGGCGAGGCGCTCTGCGCCGTGGTGCAGCCGCAGCCGGGTGCCGCGCTCACGGAGGCCGATGTGAGGACCTTTCTGCGCGAACGCATCGCCGGCTACAAGGTGCCGCGTCTGGTCGAGTTCAGGACCGACCTGCCGCGCGAGGATTCCGGCAAGATCTTCAAGCGCAAGCTGCGCGAGCCCTATTGGGAGAAGGCCGGCCGGCAGATCTGAGCGGCGCTGTTGCGGCACCGCAACAGCGGCGGCCGTTCAACGAAAATTCATATCTGACATCTTGTCAGTTTGTGCATTGCAACATATCCTGGTTGCAACAGAAAGCGGCGCCGTATCAGGCGCCCTGTCCACGGAAACGGCCGGGCCGGGCTCTCGCAACCCCCAGTGAGAGGCACGTCCCATGTCCACCGCGCAGCACCCCGTCTCCCCCCTCGCCCCCGAAGCCCGCCCGCTGGCCCCGGGCCTCGCCGCCCGCGCCGGCCGCCTCGCCCGTGCCCTCAAGGCCCAGGCCGCCCGCACACGCGCCGAATTCAATCTTTCGGACGCACTGGCCGCGGCCGGCTACACGCTGCTCTGGGTCTATTCGGCCAGTCTGATCGTCTATATCGCCGGCCTCTACTGACCCCACGCCGGGCGCCCGGGCTTCCCGGGTGCCCGGCGGCCAGAGGCGGCCCTTGCGCGGCGTCAAGCCGGACCGATATGATAAGCAATGCTTATTAGAAGTCAGGCCCTTAGACAGCCATGCAGGGTATCGCCATGCCCGGAGTGAAAATCGACCTTGCCGCCGAAGCCGCGCGTCAGCCGGCGGCCGGCACCGCTTCCGACCAGAACCCCGAACGCGCCACCGGCTTCCTGCTGCGCGACAATTCGCGGCTGATGCGGGTCGCCTTCACCGAGCGCGTCAGCGGCCTGACCCAGGCGCAATGGGGGGCGCTGGCCCATCTCTCGCGCCATCAGGGGCTCAACCAGGTGGGGCTGGCCGATCTGCTCGAAGTGCAGCCGATCACCGTCGCGCGGCTGGTCGACAAGCTCGCCGCACTCGGCCTGGTCGAGCGCCGGCCCGATCCGCGCGACCGGCGCGCCCAGCAGCTATTCCTGACCGGCAAGGCGCAGCCGCTGCTCGACCAGATGTGGGACGCGGGCGACGAGATTCTCGACGCGGCCTTTTCAGGCTTCAGCGAGAGCGAACGCCAGGACTTCATCGAGATGATGGTGCGGATGCGCGCCAACCTGTCGCGTCTGGCACAGGGCAAGGGCAACGGGCGCCGCGGCCGCGACGGTCCGCTGGGTTGAAGCGCGGCGCCGGACGGTCCATTCTCCCGCCCGCAACCGGGAGTATGCACATGGCCGTCGAGATTCCTTACGTCCGCGACATCAGCTTCGAATACGGCGCCTGCGACGAGGTCTCGCCGCTGATCCGCCGCGTCGTCGCCGACAATCCCTCGGCCTTCACCTTCAAAGGCACCGGCACCTATATCATCGGCCATGGCGAGGTCGCGGTGGTCGATCCGGGTCCGCTGCTGATGCCGCATGTCGAGGCGCTGCTGGCCGCGCTCGAGGGCGAAACCGTCTCCCACATCCTGATCACCCACACCCATTCCGACCATTCGCCGGCCGCAAAGCCGCTGAAATCGCTGACCGGCGCGCCGACCTATGCCTTCGGACCGCATGGCGCGGGCATGGAAGGCGCCGGCGCCGACGATGTGAAGGTCGAGGAAGACGGCGACATGGCGTTCAGGCCGGATGTCGAAATCCGGCATGGCGACATTCTCGAAGGCGAGGGCTGGAGCGTCGAATGCGTCTACACGCCGGGCCACACCTCGAACCATATGTGTTTCGCGCTGCGTGAGGAGAAGGCGCTCTTCACCGGCGACCATGTGATGGGCTGGTCGACCAGCATTGTCAACCCGCCCGACGGCAACATGAAGCGCTACATGGAATCGCTGAAGCTGCTGCTGACCCGTGACGACGAGATCTACTGGCCGACACATGGGCCGGCGATCCGCGACCCGAAGCCCTTCGTGCGCGCCTTCATCGCCCATCGCGAGGAACGCGAGCAGCAGATATTGAAGCAGCTCGCCGCCGGCCGCACGCGGATTGCCGACATGGTGCCGGTCGTCTATGCCGCGGTCGACAAGCGGCTCTACCCGGCTGCGGCGCGCTCGATGCTCGCCCATATCGAATATCTGGTCGAGCGCGGCGTCGTCACGACCGAGGGCAAGCCGACGCTTGGGGCGACCTACCGGCTCGCCTGACCTGCCGCCAGCTCCTTTTTCAACGCGTCGCGGAAGGTGCGGATGCGGTTGGCATTGGCGCCGAGATCGCTGATGCCGACGCGCGAGACCGACCGGATGTCGACCGCCGCACCGTCACCGCGTTCGGTGACGCGGATCGCGACATCGTCCCGGAAGTTCATCACCCGCGTCGTCGCCGTCGCCTCGATCAGGCCTGTCTCGGGGTTCATTGCGACGATGGCCCAGCCGAGATCGCGCGCCGTTTCGACCGCGGCCTCGAAGACCCGGCCCGGCTGTTCGGCCAGCATGATCGTGGTGATATCGGGATAGGCCTGTGCCTGCAACGCGGCGAGGTCTTCCGGCGCGGCGCGGTCGAGCGGATTGCTGCCTTCGCCGCGCAGCGCGACCACCGCATCGAATGACGGCGGATTGTCGAGATCGGTCGTGATGTCATGGATGCCCGGCACCTGCGACCCGGCAAGGATCGCCTGCACCACCGGCGCGGCGACCAGCAGGCCGAGAACAAGGCCGGCAATGGCAAGGCGCGCGCCGCTGCGGTTCGACGTCATGGTGCGGATGATGCCCGCCGCCGAAACGACGACGCCGACAAGACCCAGCGCGGCGGCCAGTGCCAGGCCGCGCACGGCAATGCCGAAATGAATGAGCTCGGTGCGATTGCCGATGACGCAGACCGCCAGCACGACAAGCGCCGCAACCGCGATCCACAAACCCCATTTCGCCAGACGCGATGGCTGCCTGCCCATGATTTCGTCCCCCTGAAAATTTCGGGCGGGTACTCATGGACCCGCCCGTCTTGTCGCCGGTCTTACTCGGCGGCGGTTGCCGTCGGCAGCTTGTAGTCCTTGAACTGTTCGCGCAGTGCCAGCTTCTGGATCTTGCCGGTCGCGGTATGCGGAATCTCGCTGACGAAAGCCACATCGTCGGGCATCCACCATTTGGCGATCTTGCCTTCCATGTAGCGCAGGATTTCTTCCTTGCTCGGCTTCTCGCCTTCCTTCGGCACCACGATCAGCAGCGGACGCTCGTCCCATTTCGGATGCGCAATGCCGATGACGGCGGCTTCCGTGACCTTGGGATGGCCGACGGCGAGATTCTCGATCTCGATCGAGGAAATCCATTCGCCGCCCGACTTGATGACGTCCTTGGCGCGGTCGGTGATCTGCATGTAACCCTGCGGATCGATGGTCGCGACGTCGCCGGTGTCGAACCAGCCATCCTTGTCGAGAATGTTGCCGCCCTCGCCCTTGAGGTACGCGCCGGCAATCGCCGGGCCGCGCACCATCAGATGACCGAAGGCCTTGCCGTCCGACGGCAGTTCGTTGCCGTCGTCGTCGGTGATCTTCATTTCGACCGTGTAGATGGCGCGGCCCTGCTTGACCTTGACGTCGATCTGCTTGTCGAGCGGCAGTTCCGCCATGCCGGCCTTCAAGGCGCCAAGCGTCCCCATCGGCGACATTTCGGTCATGCCCCAGGCATGGAACACCTTGACGTCGTAATTCTTCTCGAAGATCTCGATCATCGAACGCGGCGCGGCAGAGCCGCCGATGACGACGCGGTCGAGCACCGGCAGCTTGGCGCCGGTCTTTTCGAGATATTGCAGCAGCATCAGCCAGACGGTCGGCACCGCCGCCGTCACCGTCACCTGCTCCTTGTCGAGCAGTTCATAAATGCTCTCGCCATCCATGTTGGCGCCGGGCATCACGATCTTGGCGCCGACGGCCGGCGCCGCAAAGGCGATGCCCCAGGCATTGGCGTGGAACATCGGCACCACGGGCAGGATCGCATCGGCGCATTTCATGCCCAGCGCATCGCCCATATTGGCGGCCATCGAATGGATCACGTTGGAGCGGTGCGAATAGAGCACGCCCTTCGGGTTGCCGGTCGTGCCCGAGGTGTAGCAGAGACCGCAGGCGGCGTTCTCATCGACTTCGGCCCATTTGAAATTGCCGTCTTCGGCTTCCACGATTTCCTCGAAGCAGAGCGCGTTCGCAAGCTTGGTCTGCGGCATATGCGCCTTGTCGGTCATGATCACATAGGCCTTCACCTTCGGCAGCTCTGCGGCAATGCCTTCAAGGATCGGCACAAAGGTCAGGTCGAGGAAGATGATCTTGTCCTCGGCGTGATTGATGATGTAGACGAGCTGTTCGGCGAAAAGGCGCGGATTGAGCGTGTGGCAGACCGCGCCCATGCCCATGATGCCGTACCAGGCTTCGAGATGGCGGGCCGTGTTCCAGGCCATGGTGGCAACGACGTCGCCCTCTTTCACGCCGAGCCTGGTCAGCGCCTGCGCCGTCTTGCGGGCGCGCAGATGTACGTCCTTGTAGGTGGTGCGCGTGATCGGTCCCTCGACCGAGCGCGTCACGATCTCGCGATCGCCGTGAAAGCGTGCCGCGTGGTCGATAATCGTCGACACGCGCAGCGGCCAGTCCTGCATCAAACCCTTCATCGATCGGTCCCTCTCGTCCTCTGTGGCGTCCCCGCCGGGGCAAGCCCGGCATGGCCCCGTTCGGGGCCTGTTTGGCGGGCAGTCTAGAGCGTTTTCCGGCGAAGTGGGAACCGGTTCGCCGCAAGAAAACGCGACGCAAAACAAAAATCCGGTGCCCGTTCCGCCCGGCCGGGCGGGACAACGGGCGCCGGGGGCCTTTCGGCGGCCTCACAACGGCCCGCCGTGGCGTTTGCCTTGCTTTCCGGCCGCCCCGCCCCTTCTAATGGGACAACAAAACAACAGGATTTCAGGGGGCTTTATCGATGACCGATCTTCATTTCCGCTCGGCCAGCGATCTTTCGCGGATGATCCGCCGCCGCGAGATCGGTTCGGCGGAGCTGACCGATCACTTCATCGCCTGGATCGAAAAGCACGATCCGAAGATCAATGCGGTCGTCGCGCGGGATTTCGATGGCGCGCGCAAGGCCGCGAAGGCGGCCGACGCGGCGCTGGCGCGTGGCGAACTCCAGGGGCCGCTGCACGGCCTGCCCTTCACCATCAAGGATGCTTACGAGGTCGCTGGCCTCACCTCCACCGGCGGCAATCCGGTCTGGAAGGATCATGTGCCGGCAAGAAGCGCCACCGCCATCGAACGGCTGCAGCGCGCCGGCGCCATCGTTTTCGGCAAGACCAACGTGCCCTATCTTTCGGGCGATTTGCAGAGCTTCAACGAGATCTACGGCACCACCAACAACCCCTACGCGCTCGATTGCGGTCCCGGCGGTTCGTCGGGCGGCTCGGCGGCCGCGCTGGCGGCCGGCTTCACCGCGGCCGAGTTCGGCTCCGATATCGGCGGCTCGATCCGCACCCCGGCCCATCTCTGCGGCGTCTTCGGCCACAAGCCGAGCTATGGCATCGTGCCGAAGCGCGGCCATCTCGGACCGGCGCCCGGCAATCTTCATGAGAGCGATCTTTCGGTCGCCGGTCCGCTGGCCCGGTCGGCCGAAGACCTCGGCCTGCTGCTCGACATCGCGGCCGGTCCGGGCTGGGCCGATGCCGCCGGCTGGAAGCTCGACCTGCCGCCGGCCCGTGCCGCACGCCCGCGCGATCTGCGCGTCGCGGTCTGGATCGAGGATTCCTTCTGCGACATCGACCGCGAAAGCGCCGCGCTGCTGACCGATGCCGCCAGGGCACTCGAAGCGGCCGGTGCCCATCTCGACTGGCAGGCCCGGCCCGATTTCACGCTGGCCGAGATCACCGAGACCTATCTGGTGCTGCTGCATTCGCAGACCGGCGCCGGCATGCCCGACAGCGTGCGGGCGCGCTGGGCCGAGATCCGCCGGAACGCCGCGCCGGACGACAGGAGCCATCAGGTGCTGCAGGCGATCGGCGGCACGATGAATGTTGCCGAACAACTGGTCTGGAAGGAACGCCAGGCGCAGTTGCGCCGCAAATGGCAGGACTTCTTCAAATCATATGATGTGGTACTGGCGCCGGTGCTGATGCGCCCTGCCTTCGAGCACGATCACCAGTCGAACTGGCACAAGCGCGTTCTCGATGTGAACGGCATCCAGCGGCACTACATGGATGTGCTGATCTGGGCGGGACCCGCCGTCGTCTCCTACCTGCCGGCCTCGGTCGCGCCGGTCGGCCTCACCTCGGAAGGCAAGCCCGTCGGCATCCAGATCATCGGCCCGCATCTCGAAGACCGCACGACGATTGCGGTGGCCGGCATGTTCGAGGAAATCCTCGGTGGGTTCAAACCGCCGAAGGGGTGGTGAAGGCTGATTAGTCAGAAGGAGGGTTTGATGGGCTTTCCGTCAATGAACGAAGATATCGAGAAGCTACGTGCTGAAAGGGAGCACTTTGCAGGTGGCATGGACCGAATTTTAGGTTGGCTCTCCGCTGAAACGTCGCGAGCCGATCTGGCGCGTCTTGAACAAGATACTCTGAAGCTAAAAACCGAAATTCATGAACGTCTTACTGCGTTGAAATGTTCAATCCTCGCTGAGTTCGATGAGATGCACGAGAAGTTGAAAGATGGACAGTTTTTTCAGTGGAAGAAAAACAAAAAACTGGAAGAAAAGCTAAGGAAGACGCAGTCAAGCCGAGATGAGCTTCAGAAGCAGATCAAATCTGCCGTTTCCCAAAAAGAACGAAGCGAACAAACTATCCATCGACTAAATGATGAACTAGCGGAGGAACGACGTCGAACCGCGACGCTTCAAGCTGCAAACTCAAAATTGAGGGATTCACTTGATGGGATGTCAGAGTGGAAGGACCTCACCTCCCAAACTAGAAAGCTCAAAGGCTAAAGCCCGCACAGTCTCCCCTTTGACACCTCCCAATCCCTACCCCTCGCCCTCCGGCCGCAGCGCCGCCATGATCGCCGCCTGGACGGTTTCGTCCTGCGCCCTGATCGCCGCGGTCAGCGACAGCAGCTGCTGGCGCGTGTCGTAGAGCTGGTCGAGCAGCGACAGCACCACCGGCAGCGTCGCCGCGTCGATCTCGAGTTCGTAATGCAGCGTGCAGATCAGGCGCACCCGCGCGCATTCCATCTCCGAGAAGACCGGGGTTCCGGCCTGAAGCTCGGGCACCACCAGTTCTTCCGCGATCCATGCATCGAGGTCGCGGCGCTGCAGCGCCTCGATCGCCGCCACCAGATCCTCGAGCCCGGTCATGACAGCATCTCCTTGCGCGGATCCTGCGCCGCCCTGGGCTGCCAGTTCTCCAGGAAGGCCGCGAGTTCCGGCTCCTCGCCCTCCGGCAGCACGACCCGCAGCGTCACCAGTTGATGGCCGCGCTGACCCGTCTTGCGGTCCTTGACGCCCTTTTCGCGCAGCCGCAGCGTCGTGCCACTGTTCGATCCCTTCGGCACCGTCATCGTCACCGTGCCGCCGATCGTCGGCACCTCGATCCGCGCGCCCAGCACCGCCTCTTTCAGCGTGACCGGCATATCGACATGGATGTTGTTGTCCTTGCGGCGGAAGAAGCGATGCGGCTCGACACGCAGTTCGACATAGGCATCGCCGGCCGGGCCGCCGCCGAAACCCGGCATGCCCTGCCCCTTCAGCCGCAACATCTGCCGGTCCTCGGCGCCCTCCGGGATCGTCACCTGCAGCGTCCGGCCCTCGGGCAGCGTGATGGTGCGCGTCGCGCCGTTGACGGCCTCCAGAAAGCCGACCGGCAGCACATAGCTGACATCCTGGCCGCGCGCGCGGAAGCCCTCCGTGCGGCGCCCGCCAGCGCCGCCAAAGGCGCGGGCGAGAAATTCCTCCAGCTCCTCGTTGCTGGCAAAGCCGTCCTGCGCCGCATGCGCGCCATGGGCCGGCCCATCGGCAAAGTCGCGATAGAAATGCTGCGCGGGGCGCTCGGCGCCGCTGGCGTCGATCTCGCCCGCATCGAAGCGGCGCCGCTTTTCCTTGTCCTTCAGCAGATCGTTGGCGGCCGACACCTCCTTGAATTTCGCCTCGGCCGCCTTGTCGCCCGGATGCAGGTCGGGATGAAACTTGCGCGCAAGCTTCTTGAAGGCGTCGCCGATCTCCTTGTCGGTCGCGGTGCGCGACACGCCAAGGGTCTCATAGGGGTCTTTCATGCGGCAGGTCCTGTCTGTGCGCCACCACAGTCAACCGCGCCTCCCTGCCCGGGGTCAACCGCCAAACCCGCGCCCCTTTGACACGCTTGCCCGCCCCTCCCATTATGCCCGCCACGCCGCAAGAAAATGACCTGAGGAGCTCGCCCATGAGCCTGTCCAACGCCGCCGTTCGCGACATCGAGACGGTGATCCATCCCTACACCAATCTCGACCAGTTCCGTTCCACCGGGCCGATGATCCTCGAACGCGGCGAAGGCGTCTATGTCTGGGACAATGAGGGCAACAAGTATATCGAGGGGCTGGCCGGCCTCTGGTGCACCTCGCTCGGCTACAACGAGCAGGAGCTGATCGACGCGGCCACCGAACAGATGCGCCAGATCCCCTTCACCCATGTCTTCGGCGGCAAGAGCCATGAACGCGCGGCCGAGCTTGCCGAACGCCTGAAGGCGATCGCGCCGCATGCGGCGTCCAAGGTTCTCTTCTGCGGCTCGGGCTCGGAAGCGAACGATCAGCAGGTCAAGCTGGTCTGGTACTACAACAATGCGCTCGGGCGCCCGAAGAAGAAGAAATTCATCTCGCGCATCCGCGGCTATCACGGCGTCACGGTGGCGTCGGCCTCGCTGACCGGCCTGCCCGCCAATCACCGCGATTTCGATCTGCCGATCGCCGGCGTGCTGCACACCGACTGCCCGCATTACTACCGCTATGCCGAGCCCGGCGAAACCGAAGACGAGTTCACGACGCGGCTGGCGAAAAACCTCGAGGACATGATCATCCGCGAAGACCCGGAGACTGTCGCCGCCTTCATCGCCGAGCCGATCATGGGTGCCGGCGGCGTCGTCATTCCGCCGGCCGGCTATTTCGAGAAGATCCAGGCGGTGCTGAAGAAATACGACATCTATTTCATCGCCGATGAAGTCATCTGCGGTTTCGGCCGCACCGGCAACATGTTCGGGTCGGAGACCTTCGGCATGAAGCCGGACTCGATCTCGGTCGCCAAGGCGCTGTCGTCGGCCTATTTCCCGATCGCCGCCGTGACGGTGGGCGAGGAGATGTATCAGGCGATGATCGACGAGAGCAAAAAGATCGGCACCTTCGGTCACGGTTTCACCTATACCGCACACCCCGTGGGCGCGGCGGTCGCGGCGAAGACGCTCGAGATCTACGAGAAGCGCAACATTGTCGGCCATGTGCGCGAGGTCGCGCCGCGTTTTGCCGCGCATATCGCGCGGCTCGCCGATCATCCGCTGGTCGGCCATGCCCGTTCGTCGGGCCTGATCGGCGCGCTGGAACTGGTCGCCGACAAGGCGTCGAAAAAGAGCTTCGATCCGGCCCTCGGCATCGGCGCCGCCGTCATCGCCGCCGCGCAGAAGCACGGCCTCATCGTGCGGCCGCTGGCCGGCGACATCGTCGCCTTCTGCCCGCCGCTGATCGTCACCGCCGAACAGATCGACGCGATCTTTGCCGCCATCGAAAAGGCGCTCGACGATGTGGAGGCGCGGGTCGGCAAGGAAGGCCTGCGCGCCGCCTGATGCCCGAGCTTCGCTATCAACTGACCTTCGAAGGCAAGGTCGCGCCCGAGGACGAGATGGGCAATCGCCTGACCATCGAGGCGATGGCGCCGATCCCGGCTGGCGTCGACCCCGTGCTGCGCCAGAACGGCGCGACGGCCTCGCTCGAAGCTGTGGTCGAGGCCGACGAATATGGCGGCTTCACCGAAAGCGGCGAAATCCGCTTCGGCGCCGGCACGATCCGCTATTCGACGCGCGGCGAAGGTTTCATCGAGGACAGTGTCGAACCCGACATCCAGCAAGGCTGCGTCATCCGCCAGATCGACGGCGGCAGCGGCATCTTCGAAGACGCCACCGGCTATATCGTCTCGACATTCACGGTCGATGAAGATGCGAATTTCCGCGACAGCCAGAGCGCGGTGATCTTCACGGGGTGAGTGTTCTCGCTGTCTTTCGCTTGTTTCCCACCCTCCCAATTCGTCCTTGCCGGGCTTGACCCACTGCTATCCGGTCAAGCGGGGTCAGTTGCAGGAATGCTGCATTTTTCACAACCCAAAGCCGTCATGGCCCGATTTATTCGGGCCATCCAGGTCTTGGCGTCATGGAAAGGCTGAAAAGAGAAAGACGTGGACGGCCCGGACAAGCCGGGCCGTGACGAAAAGGGGAACGGCGAGGAGAAACGCTATCCCCTCAGACGTGCTGGCCGCCATTGATCTGGATCTCGGCGCCGTTGACATAGCTCGACTGATCCGTGCACAGAAAATAGATTGTGCGCGCCACTTCCTCCGGCGTGCCGAGACGCTGCATCGGGATTTCGGCGACGATCTTGTCCGTTCCCGGCGAGAGGATCGCCGTGTCGATCTCGCCGGGCGAGATCGCGTTGACGCGGACGCCGCGGCGGCCGAATTCCGAGGCCATTTCGCGCGTCAGCGCGGCCAGCGCCGCCTTCGATGTCGCATAGGCGCTCCCGGCAAAGGGATGGACGCGCTCGCCGGCGATCGAGGTCACATTGACGACCGAGCCCTGGGCGGCCTTCAGCTCCTCCACCAGCCCGCGCGCCAGCATGACCGGCGCGAAGAAATTGACCTGGAAGACCTGGTACCAGGTGTCGACGCCTGTATCGAAGACGCCGAGCCGCGAGCCGCCCTGCCCCTTGGGAGAGATCGCGGCATTGTTGACCAGCGCGTTGAGGCGGCCGCCCTGATCCTTCAGGCGCTCGCGCATTTCGGCGATGGCGGCCTCGGTATTCTTCACATCGGCCAGATCGACCTGGATATGATCCTCCGGCCCGGCCTCCCAGGGACAGTCCTCCGGGAAGGGATGGCGCGAACAGGTGATGACGCGCCAGCCGGCGCTTGAAAAGCGTTTCACCGTCGCATGGCCGATGCCGCGACTGGCGCCGGTCAGGATCAGCGTCCGGCGATCTGCATTGTTGATCTGTGTCATGCGCGCAATCTAGAGGAAGGCCCGGGCCCGCGCCAGTGTGGCGGCCATGTCGCCCGAGGCATCGACCTTCGTCCAGGTCATCGGTCCGAGATCGTAGCCGAGCTGCCGTTTCAGCACCGCGACGCCGGCATCCGAGGGATCGCGCCCCTCGCTTTCGCGTGCCGCGACCCGGGCCTCGAGAATGGCGGGCGGCGCGTCGAGCCAGAGCCCGTCAAAGGCCACATTGAGGCCCGTCGCCAGTTCGGCGGCGGCAAGGCGCTCCTCGGACCGCGCGAAGACCGCATCGAGGATCACCGCCTGCCCGGCCGCGAGCGCGATCCGCGCCAGCCGCAGGGCTTCGTCATAGACCCGTTCGCCGACGCCCGGCGCATAGGCCGCATCGGGCAGGCGGTCGAGCGCGCCGACGCCGAACAGGCGCTTGCGGATGATGTCGGTGCGCAGGTGAACCGCGCCCGTCGCGCCGCCCAGCACCGGGGCCAGCCGCCTTGCCAGCGTCGATTTGCCGGTGCCCGACAGGCCGCCCACCGCGACGAGGCGCGGGCGCAACGGCGTCAGCACTTCGCCGGCAAAGTCGAGATAGGCCCGGGCCGTGTCGCGTGCCGGATCGGGCTTTTCCGCATCGCGGGCCTTCGCCGCCGTCACCTTGGCGCGCACGATGGCCCGCGTCGCGACGAAAAGCGGCAGCAGCGCCAGGCCTTCCAGCGACGTGACGATGTCGGCCGCGTCCATGTGATCGAGCCAGACATTGAGGGCGCGGTTGGCATGGGGGCCGAGGCGGCTGTCGGTCCGTGCGCGGAAGGCCAGATCCATCAGCAGGAAGGCCAGATCGTAAAGAACGTCGATCCGCGCGATGCGGTCGTCGAACTCGATGCAGTCGAAGATGACCGGGCGGCCGTCGATTTCGGTCACGTTGCCGAGATGGAGATCGCCATGGCAATGGCGCACCCAGCCGGCATCGCGCCGCGCGTCGAGCAGCGCGCGGTGGCGTTCGACAAGCTCGCGGCAGGCCCGGTCGGCCGTCTCAGCCTGCGCGGCGTCGAAAACCGGCCCGATATCGGGTGCCATGTCGGCCGCATTGCCCTCGACGATCTGCAGGAACATCGCGGCACCGCCGAAGTCGCGGCGGATTTCGGCGCCGGCGTGAAAGCCCGCGATATCTTCGGCCAGCGCCTCGATCAGTGGCAGCGTCAGACGGCCCTTATCGGCCATGGTCGCCAGCAGGCCGTCGGCGGCAAAGCGTTTCATCTCGACCAGCCAGTCGGCGACCTCGCCCTGATCGCCGCCGAGGCGGAACCCCGCCGCGACGCGGCGCACCGGCACGACGCCGAGATAGATTTCCGGCGCGGTGCGGCGGTTGAGCGTCACTTCGCTCTCGCAGGCCGCGCGGCGCCTTTCGCTGTCGGAAAAATCCAGAAAGGTGAAGCGCACCGGCTTTTTCAGCTTGAAGGCATGCGTGCCCGCCAGGAACACATGCGAGATATGCGTCTCGATATGGGTGACCGGCGTTCCGGATGGCAGGCCGTAGCTCTCGGGCTGCGAAAGAAATGCGATCAGCGTCCTGTCGGTGCAGTCGGTCAAGACGTCCGCCTCAGACCCGTTCGAGGCGGGTCAGCGTTTCGAGACCGGCCGGATCCTGGTGGACGATCACCTCCGAGCCCGGGAAGGCCGCCATTACCTCGGTCTCGACCTCGTCGGCGATACGATGCGCCTCGACCAGCGTCATCGCGCCGTCCATTTCGAGATGGAACTGGATGAAGATATGGACGCCCGAGGCGCGGGTGCGCAGATCATGCAGATTGATGACTTCGGGATGTGCCAGCGCGATCGTCTTGATGCGTTCGCGTTCCTCTTCGGAGAGCTCGCGATCCATCAGCTGGTCAAGCGCCGCCATCACGATCTTGGCTGCGCTCCAGGCGATCAGCGCCGCGATCAGGATGCCGAAAAGCGGGTCGGCGCGATGCAGGCCGAAGACGCCGGAAAGCAGCAACGCGGCAATCACCGACAGGTTCATGTAGAGGTCGCCGCGATAATGGATCGAGTCCGCTTCGATGGCGAGCGACTGCGTCGTGGCGACGACGTGACGCTGATAGGCGACCAGGCCCAGCGTGATCACGATCGCCGCGATGGTGACCGCGATGCCGACACCCGACTGTGCAATCGGCTCCGGATTGAGCAGCCGCATGACCGCCGCGAAAGTGATGTAGCCGGCCGAGGCGAAAATGAAGAAGGACTGTCCGAGGCCCGCCAGCGCTTCCGCCTTGCCGTGACCGAAACGATGTTCGTTGTCGGCCGGCGTCAGCGCATGCCGCACGGCAAAAAGGTTCAGAAGCGAGGCCGCACCGTCGAGCAGCGAGTCGAACAGCGTGCCCAGCATCGCGATCGAGCCGGTCATCCAGAAGGCGACCGTCTTGATCGCGACCAGGATGACCGCGACAGCGACCGCCGCATAGGTCGCGCGGCGCATCAGCCGTCCGTTATGGGCGGCCGAACCGGGGATAAGTTTTTTTGTCGTGCCGTCCGCGTTCATCCGGGAGTGCCGTTCGATCCTATTTGTGACAGTTGCGTGACAGAGGGGGGGTAGTCAGGGAAAAAGCCGTGTCGTGCGCCATACCGCGCCGTCGGTTTCGCGCTCAAAAACCAGCCGGTCATGCAGGCGAAATGGCCGGTCGCGCCAGAATTCGATCCGTACCGGGACGATCCTGAATCCCGACCAGTGCGGCGGCCGCGGCACCTTGCCGAGGCCGAATTTCATTGCATATTTCGCAACCTCGCGTTCGAGTTCGAAACGACCTTCGAGCGGCCGCGACTGCCGCGATGCCCAGGCGCCGATCTGGCTGTCGCGCGCGCGCGAGGCGAAATAGGCATCGGCCTCCGCGTCGCTGACCGCAAACACCTGCCCGCGCACGCGTATTTGGCGCCGCAGGCTCTTCCAGTGGAAACAGAGCGCCGCCTGCGCATTTTCGGCAAGTTCGCGGCCCTTGTCGCTTTCGAGATTGGTGTAGAAGACAAAGCCGCGCGCGTCCACATCCTTCAGCAGCACCATGCGCACATCGGGCAGGCCCGTGCGATCGGCGGTCGCCAGCGCAACCGCGTTTGCGTCTTCCGGTTCCTTCGCGTGGGCCATTTCCATCCATTCGCGGAACAGCGCGATGGGGTCCTCAGACGTGAACACTTCGGTCTCGTCGGACGGTGTTGCCGTATCGTTCATTGCCGTGTCCCGTTTCGGTGCCAACCCTCAAGAACAGCCGATTTCACACCATACCAACGACGTCGATGCTCTAATCTCGCCACAATCGCTGTCCTATATAGCGCAGTTCTTATATGGTTTCGGAAAGGGATTTATCTGCCCCATCCGGAAATATCGAGGCATGTTCGCAAACAAGAGGATCGAGCCATGAATCTCGTCAAAGGAATTGCCATTGGCGCTGTCGCGCTGGCGCTTGCCGCCTGCGACCAAAGCGCCTATGGCGGCAGCGGAATCAACAAACAGACGATCGGCACGGTCGGTGGCGCCGTTGCCGGCGGCCTTCTCGGATCGCAGGTCGGCGGCGGCACGGGCCGGCTCTGGGCCACAGGCGCCGGCGTGCTCCTTGGTGCCTTGCTGGGCAGCGAGATCGGCAAGTCGCTCGACCGGGCCGATCAGGCCTATATGGGGCAGACGACCTACAATGCGCTTGAATCGGGCCAACCCACTCGCTGGCAAAATCCGGATTCAGGCCACTACGGAACGGTGACGCCGTCGTCGGCCTATCAGACGGGCGGCCAGACCTGCCGCGAATACACGCAGACGATCTATGTCGATGGCAGAAGCGAAACCGCGCGCGGCATCGCCTGCCGTCAGCCCGACGGTTCCTGGCAGATTCGGAGCTGAGCGATCTGTGGGCAGGCCGTATTTCAAACTGCATCGGCCTGCCCGCTGCCTTTTCGGCTTTGCCCTGGGCGTGGCGCTGGCCTGGCCGGTGGGCGCAATGGCGCAGGGTCCAGGTACCACAGTACGCGACCGGATCGAGCAGAGCGGCACAGCGCCGAGGTCCCAGCACGACAAATTCAGCGAAGGCGTTGCCGCCTATGACGCCGGCGAATACCGCAAGGCCTTCGACATCTGGTTGCCGCTTGCGCAGCAGGACGATCTCGCCGCGATGCGCAATGTCGCCCTGCTGTTGCGGCAGGGCCTCGGCGTCGAACGCGACCCGGCGCGTGCACTCTATTTCTATGAACGGTCCGGGCGCGCCGGGCTGGTGGCCTCTCAGGTCAATTCGGCATTCATGTATCTTGATGGCGACGGCATTCCTCAGGACTATCGCAAGGCCTCGTTCTGGTTTCATGCCGCTGCCATGGCCGGTGTTCCAGTCGCCCGCTACAATCTCGGCGTGATGTATGAACGCGGGCTCGGTGTCGCCGAGGACCCGGCTCGTGCGCTGGCCTGGTATACGCTGGCGGCGCGTGCCGGACATGCACAGGCCCTTGACCGTCTTGCGGTGCTGGTGCCGCATCTGCCCGGTCCGCCGCCCCCCAGCGCGGCCGATGCGGCGCTTGCCGTGACAGCGCCCGCCCCGCCCCCGGCCGAGCTCGATCGCCTCGACAACAGCACCGATCCTTAACCAATTCGTATTGTGGCGGCCGTTATTCTGCGGGTTTCATCTCTATGGAGAACCGGACGCCGTGCGCGATCCTTACGAAATTCTGGGACTCGCGCGCGACGCGGGAAATGCCGAGGTCAAGGCGGCCTATCGCCGACTCGCCAAGCGGCTGCATCCCGACGCCCAGAGCGAGGGCAATGCAGCACGCCAGCAGGCGCGTTTCCAGGAGGTGACGGCCGCCTATAATCAGATCAAGGATGAAGCCGCACGGAAGCGTTTCGACGCCGAATGGCGGACGGCGGCCGAAGCGGCGCGAGCGCCCGCCTTCGAGGAAACCCTGCAGCGCGGCGCCGCTGAACATCCGGCATCCGAAGATGTTTTTTCCGAACTTTTCGAGGGCCTTCGCAGTGCCGGCAAGCGTGCCTTCCGCGCCCGCGGCGACGACCAGGCCTACCGTCTGACGGTCAGTTTTCTCGAAGCCGCCAATGGTGCACGCAAGCGCGTCCGCCTTGCCGGTGACAAGATGCTCGATGTCAGCGTTCCCGCCGGAATCGAAAATGGTCAGCAGATCAGGCTTCGCGGACAAGGGGGCAACGGTCATGGCGGCGCTCCCGCCGGCGACGCCCTCGTCGCGATCACGGTGGCCCCGCATCCCCATTTCCGGCGCGCAGGGCACGACATTCACCTCACCCTGCCTGTCAGCCTTGCGGAAGCTGTGCTTGGCGCGCGGGTCGACGTCCCGACCGTCTCGGGCCCGGTATCGCTTTCGGTTCCACCGGGATCGAACACCGGTACATGCCTACGCCTCAAGGGACGCGGAATCGCCGCCGAAGGCAGCCCGCCCGGCGATCAGTATGTAACGCTCTCGCTTGTTCTGCCCGAAACACCCGACGCGGCATTGCAGGACTTTGCCGCAGCCTGGACCGAGGGTGCTAAGTATAATCCGCGCAAGGGCTTTTCCGATTCCCATGACGACATGAATCGACATGAATCGTGAACTGTCCGGAGGGCCGGAATCCGGGCCTTTTTTGTTCGACCGCTATAGGCTTTTGTGTAGGATGCGCGACAATTTTCGGCCAGAAAAGAATACGGGGATGCAATGAACGAAGCCACCGGCACCGCAAGTGCTGCCTTGAAAGGCAACCTGATGGCGGGCAAACGCGGCCTCGTGATGGGTGTCGCCAACAACCGTTCGATCGCCTGGGGCATCGCCAAGGCCTGCGCCGATCAGGGTGCGGAGCTTGCCTTCACCTATCAGGGCGAGGCGTTGCAGAAGCGGGTCCTGCCGCTGGCCGAATCGGTCGGATCGAACCTCGTCATGCCCTGCGACGTCACCGATGCAGCCAGCATGGACGCCGTTTTCGAGCGCCTGTCGAAGGAATGGGGGAAGCTCGATTTCCTCGTCCACGCCATCGCCTATGCCAACAAGGACGAGCTTGACGGGCGCTATGTCGACACCTCGCTCGAGAACTTCACCGCGAGTCTTGCCATCTCCTGCTATTCGTTCACGGCGCTGTGCCGCCGCGCCGAGCCGCTGATGACCGATGGCGGCTCGCTGGTCACGCTGACCTATTACGGTTCGGAAAAGGTCATTCCGCACTACAATGTGATGGGTGTCGCCAAGGCGGCGCTGGAAGCCAGCGTGCGCTACCTCGCAGTCGATCTCGGGCGCAACAATATCCGTGTCAATGCCATCTCGGCCGGGCCGATCAAGACGCTGGCCGCCTCGGGCATCGGCGACTTCCGATATATTCTCAAGTGGAACGAGCTCAACGCGCCGATGAAGCGGACGGTGACGATCGAGGAGGTCGGCAAGACCGGCCTCTATCTTCTTTCCGATCTGGGCTCGGGTGTGACCGGCGAAGTGCATCATGTCGACGCGGGCTACCATGTCATTGGCATGAAAGCCGAGGATGCGCCTGATATGAGCATCGTCTGAACTTCTCCTGTATGGTTTGCGTCGGAGGCTCGTCCGGATCCACCGGCCAAGTTTCCCAACATTTGCAAGGATGCCCAGTCGAGGGCCGCGCTTCGGAGCCATGTCGCACAATACGTTTGGCCATCTCTTCCGCGTGACGACCTGGGGCGAAAGCCACGGGCCGGCACTTGGCTGCGTGGTCGACGGCACGCCGCCACGCCTTGCATTGAAGGCCGAGGACATACAGCACTGGCTCGACCGCCGTCGACCCGGTCAGTCCCGCTTCACGACGCAACGGCGCGAGCCGGACGCGGTCAGGATCATGTCCGGGACACTCGTCGAAGACGGTGTCGAACTGACGACCGGCACGCCCATCTCGCTGCTGATCGAGAATGTCGATCAGCGCTCGAAGGACTATGGCGACATTGCCGCGAAGTTCCGGCCCGGCCATGCCGATTTCACCTACCTGTCGAAATACGGCATCCGCGACTATCGTGGCGGTGGCCGCTCGTCGGCACGCGAAACCGCAGCACGCGTAGCAGCCGGCGCGATTGCACGCGCCGTCCTGCCGGGGGTGTCGATCCGTGGCGCGCTCGTCCAGATGGGCCCGCACAAGATCGATCGTGACAATTGGGATTGGAACGAAACGGAGCAAAATCCCTTCTGGTGCCCGGATGCGCGCGCAGCGGTGCAGTGGGAGGACTACCTCGATGGAGTCCGCAAGCGCGGCTCGTCCTGCGGCGCCGTGATCGAAATCGTCGCCTCTGGCGCTCCGGTCGGACTCGGTGCGCCGATCTACGGCAAGCTCGATGCCGAACTCGCGGCCGCGATGATGAGCATCAATGCAGTCAAAGGTGTCGAAATCGGTGACGGCTTTGCTTCCGCCGCCCTTTCGGGCGAGGAAAACGCCGACGAGATGCGCGCAGGCAACAACGGACCGCTTTTCACGTCCAATCACGCCGGCGGCATTCTTGGCGGCATTTCGACCGGACAGGACATCGCGGTCCGCTTTGCGGTGAAACCGACTTCCTCGATCCTCAGTCCGCGCAAGACGGTCACGTCCGGCGGCGAGGATACCGAGGTCGTCACCAAGGGCCGCCATGACCCCTGCGTCGGCATACGTGCCGTGCCGGTCGGCGAAGCCATGATGGCTTGCGTTCTGGCGGATCACTGGCTCCGGCACAGGGGGCAATCCGGTGAGTGATGCGCAGCCTTCCGTTGCCTCCCCGCCGGCGGTGCTGACCGTCAACTATGCCAAGGAGAAGGGCGAAGGCATTGTCTATGGCGGCATTCTGATCGCCGGCGTTCTGATCCTTCATGCGATCACGCGTGCACCAACGGTGGCGACCATCGGTGCATTGGTTGTGCTTTATGGCGCGCTCTATCACTGGCCCTTTGTCCGGCGCGACCGCCGTGCGATGGAAATATCGCCGGGCGGTCTCGTCATCGACCGGCTGGGGCGGCTGCCATGGAACGCCATTGCCGGCGCCGATGTCGTCGACCGCTATCTGCGGGCGATCCGCAATGCCGAATTGCAGATCGAACTGCGGCGCCCGCTTGAATCGGCAATCGAGAATCCGGCACAAGTACATCCGTTGCGTCGTCTGATGTATCGCTGCTGGCGCTCGACCGGACCGCAACAGATCACGGTCAAGCTCAATACGCTCGACACGGCGCCGGAACTGATCCGCGCGGTTATCCTGCAATATGTCGGTCGAGCCGCCTGATCCCGGATCAGGCGGGCTTTGTGAACCACATCACCTTCGACAGGAAGGCCGGCGACGTGCCCGCATATTCGAGCCCGGCGGCAGCAAAGAGTCGGGCCAGATCTTCCTTGAGATAGGAATTGAAATAGGGCTCGTGAAAACCGATCGGGAAGAACTCGAGGAGTCCGTCGAAACCGGACCGGTCACCGGTCTGAAGGGCGTCGACAAGGATCAATGTTCCACCCGGTTTCAGCACTCGTGCCATTTCGCCTGCGACCACCTTGCGAATTTTCGGCGGCAGCTCATGGTAAAGATATACGCAGCTCACGACATCCTGTGACGCATCGTCGGCGGGCAGACGTTCCGCATTCGCTTCGAGCAGCGCCACATTACGGCGGCGTGCCAACCGCGTCCGCGCCTCGGCGATATAGGGCGGCGACAAGTCGATGCCGGTTATGTTCAGACGCGGATAATTCTCGGCCACCATTCCCAGAAAGCGCCCGGTACCGCAGGCGACATCAAGCAGATGGAAACTGCGCTGGTCGCGGCCTTGCAGAGCCCTTGCCAGCGGTACCAATGCCTGGCGGCGCATGACGTCGGCGGTTCCCGTGAAAAGAACCTCGACCTGCGTATCGTAGAGACGCGCCGATTTGTCGGAGAGCCAGCCGTCCGTCTGGTAGTGGAAGTTCTGCAGATAGTAGCGCGGGAATCTGCGCTTCCGTTCCGGCGTCATCACTTCGGAATGGCGCCGCGCAAGGCGGCGTTCATCGACCGCACGGGCGTCGCGAAAGAATGCCATGCTGCGCTCGAAAGCCGATGCGGGATCGGCCGGCAGATCGGCTGGCGGGAGATAGATTCCGGCCTCGATATTGGCCCAGTCCCGCTCGAAAAGTTCGCGCATCGCGGCGATCAGGTCCTGCCAGCCGGGGCGCGAACCCTTCTTCGTTGCAGGTTCCTCGCCGGGCGGGTTCAGGGGACCGTGCATCCGGCGCAGCGCCAGATAGTGACCCATGAACCAGGCGACACGCGCGCCCTGTGATGCACCATATCCGAGACGTGCCAGCGGTCCTGCCATCGGCGCCCTCAATCCCTTGCGAAAATACCGACAAGTTCAATATGGGGCGACCAGAGGAACTGGTCCACAGGTGTCAGCCGCGTCAGACGATACCCGCCATCGACCAGGGTGCGGGCGTCACGGGCAAAGGTTGCCGGATTGCATGATACAGCAGCGATCCGCCGAACCCCCGATTTCGCCAGTTCGGCCGCCTGGGCAGCCGCACCGGCCCGCGGCGGGTCGAAAACGACAGCATCGAATGGCTTGAGTTCGGCAGCAAGCAACGGGCGGCGCATCAGGTCGCGGATTTCAGTGGTCACCGGTTTGAAGCGAAGCGTGGGGCCCTGTTCGCGCACAGCGCGGGCAAGGGCGGCCAGCGGGGCCGCCTCGCTTTCGACCGCGTGCACCGCCGCCTGCGGCGCCAGCGCTGCGGCGAAAGTTCCGCAGCCCGCAAAGAGATCGGCAACCCTGCCGGCCGTTCCGACGCCCTCGCGCACCAGACCCACCAGCGCGGCCTCGCCGCTCGCCGTCGGCTGCAGAAAGGCACCGGGTGGCGGCGCGACGTCCAGGCCGGACAGATCGATAACCGGCGTACGCCGCTCGGCAACGATTTCGCCATCCCAGGTGAGGCGTGCAAGATCGGCAAGCGCGGCCTGTTGCGCCAGTTCAGCGCGCAGCGGACCGTCCAGCGCCTTGCCGCCCGTCACCGCAACATCGAGGCCGGTCGCCATTGCCGTCACAAGCAATGATGCGCGGGCGCTTCGAGAGAGGCCGTGACCGACCAGCCGGCCAAGCGCCGGAAGGGCATGTTCGATCTCCGGCACGACCAGCGGACACTCCACAACGGGGACGATCGTGTGACTTGCCTTCCCGTAATAACCGAGCGTCAGCGTCTTCCGGCTGCGGGAAACGGCGAAAGTCGCGCGGCGGCGGCTTTCAGGACGTGCGACAACAAGTTGATCGATATCGGCGACTATGCCGCGCGGGCGCAGGGCTGCCTCGACCTGGGCGCGTTTCCAGGCGGCATAGGCCGGCGGCGCCATGTGCTGAAGCGCGCAACCGCCGCAGACGGTGAAGTGCCGGCAAGGCGGTTTGGCCCGATCCAATGATGGTTCAAGGACCGCAACAAGAGCCGCGCGCCCCTCGCCCTCAGGACGGATTTGCACGCGTTCCCCCGGCAGCACATAGGGCACAAAAAACGGCCCTCCCGGTGTTTCGGCGATACCGTCACCCTGTGCGCCGAGCGTGCCTATCTCGACATCGATTTCAGCGGTCATGACAGGCTGCCAGCAGGAATTCCCGGTTGCCGTCGCCACCTTCGATGGCGCTCGGCACAATCCCGATGACACGCCAGTTCATTTCCTCTTCGAGCCAGCGCGCCACCTCGTTGCAGGCCTTCTCATGCTGCGCCGCGTCGCGAACAATGCCGCCCTTGCCGACATTTTCCGGCCCGACCTCGAATTGCGGCTTGATCAATGCAACAAGGTACGCCCCGGGTTCGGCCAGCTTCAGCGCAGGCGGCAATGCCTTTGCCAGACCGATAAAACTCAGATCCGCCGTGATGAATTCGATCGGTTCGGGAACTTGTTCGCGCTTCAGGTTCTTCACATTCAATCCTTCAATGGCGCGTATGCGAGGGTTGGCCGCGATTTCGGGCGCAAGCTGGCCGTGGCCGACATCAACAGCGACCACATGCGTTGCACCGCGTTCCAGCAGCACGTGTACGAAGCCGCCGGTCGAGGCGCCGAGATCGAGGCATGTCCGACCGGAAGGGTCGAGGCCGAAACTATCGAGCGCGTGCAGCAACTTGAGGGCGCCCCGCGATACATAGGGATGTTCGGGCGCCGTGAATTCAATTTCGTCGGTTTCTTCGACGAGATCTGCCGGTTTCACCGCCAGCCTGCCGCCGACCCGGACATGACCGGCGCGGATTGCGCCTTGCGCACGGGCACGCGTCGGCGCCAGGCCCCGCTCGACCAGCACAAGATCGAGGCGGCGTTTCTCGCGCGTCATCGACACTCAGACGAGTTTCGGGAGCGGTTGCGGCGCCGCCACGCCGATATCCGCGATTTGCCGCTCAAGCCCCAGCGCCATCAGCGCGGTTTCGACGATCTGAGGCGCGTTGAGATGTGCGATATCGTACATCCTCTCCGGCTTGTCGTGATCGATGAAGATGTCCGGCAATGCCATCGGGCGTACCTTCAGCCCGCGATCGAGCGCCCCGGAACGCGCCAGAAAATCGAGTACATGGCTGCCAAAGCCGCCGACCGATCCCTCTTCGACCGTGATAAGCACTTCATGGTCGCGGGCAAGGCGGGTCACCAGTTCTTCGTCCAGAGGCTTGGCAAAGCGCGCATCCGCGACGGTGGCCGAAAGCCCCAGCGCCGCAAGCTGGTCGGCAGCCTTCAGCGCCTCCTGAAGACGCGTGCCGAACGACAGGATCGCCACTTTCGTGCCTTCGCGCAGAATCCGGCCCTTGCCGATTTCGAGCGGGGTCCCGATTTCCGGCAGATCAAGGCCGACGCCCTCGCCGCGGGGGTAGCGGAAGGCGCTCGGACGGTCGTCAATGGCAGCGGCCGTCGCCACCATATGCATCAGTTCCAGTTCGTCAGACGCTGCCATGACGACAAATCCCGGCAGGCAGGAGAGATAGGCGACATCAAAGGCGCCCGCATGTGTTGGCCCGTCGGCACCGACCAGCCCGGCGCGGTCGATGGCAAAGCGGACCGGCAGACGCTGGATCGCAACGTCATGCACGACCTGATCGTAGCCACGCTGCAGAAATGTCGAATAAATGGCCGCAAAGGGCTTGAAACCTTCGGTTGCGAGACCCGCAGCGAAAGTCACCGCATGCTGTTCGGCAATGCCGACATCGAAAGTACGCTCCGGGAAACGTCCGCCAAAGAGGTCAAGGCCGGTGCCTGACGGCATGGCCGCCGTGATCGCGACAATTTTCTCGTCGCGCGCAGCATGGGCGATCAGGCTCTGGGCGAAGACCTTGGTGTAGCTCGGGGCGTTGACCGGCGCCTTGGCCTGCGCGCCCGTAATGACGTCGAATTTCGAAACACCGTGATACTTGTCCTCGGCCGCCTCGGCCGGCGCGTAGCCCTTGCCCTTCTGCGTCACCACATGAACGAGGATCGGCCCCTCGTCGGCGTCGCGCACATTCTTCAGCACCGGCAGCAGATGGTCGAAGTTATGCCCGTCTATCGGCCCGACATAGTAGCAGCCGAGTTCCTCGAACAGAGTGCCGCCCATCGCCATGCCGCGCGCATATTCCTCGGCGCGGCGGGCACTTTCCTCCAGCCTTTTCGGCAGCAGCTTTGCGAGCTGCTTGCCCAGATGGCGCATCGAACGATAGGCCCCGCCCGACAGCAGCCGCGCCAGATAGGCGCTCATGGCACCGACCGGCGGTGCGATCGACATGTCGTTGTCGTTGAGAATGATGATCAGGCGGCTGTCCATCGAGCCGGCATTGTTCATGGCCTCATAGGCCATGCCGGCCGACATCGCGCCGTCGCCGATGACGGCGACGACATTGTTGTTGCCCTTCTTGAGGTCGCGCGCGACCGCCATGCCGAGGCCGGCCGAAATCGAGGTCGAGGAATGGGCCGCGCCGAACGGGTCGTATTCGCTTTCGGCGCGCTTGGTGAAGCCGGAGAGTCCGCCGCCCTGACGGAGCGTGCGGATGCGGTCGCGGCGGCCGGTCAGGATCTTGTGCGGATAGGCCTGATGGCCGACATCCCAGATGATGCGATCGTCGGGTGTGTTGAATACATGATGCAGCGCCACCGTCAGCTCGACCACGCCAAGGCCCGCCCCGAGATGGCCGCCGGTCACCGACACGGCATCGATCATTTCGGCGCGCAATTCGCTGGCCAGTTGCGGCAGCTCGCTTTCGGAAAAGGCGCGCAAATCCACCGGGCTGTTCACCCGGTCAAGCAATGGGGTCGCGGGTTTGCTGCTCAACACTCACCTCTGCCGGCGCAGGCGCCGTCTCGGGGGCCGGAATCCGGCCCGGGGCCGACGAAACCGGCGGCCCTCAATTGCGGCGCGTTATAACGAAATGCGCGGCCTGACGCAAAAGGTCGGCTCTTTCGTCAAACAAATCAAGATGTTGGACGGCCTGTTCGGCCAGCATGCGCGCCTGCGCGCGGGCCCGGTCCGTCCCCAGAATCGAGACAAAGGTCGCCTTGCCGGCGGCGGCATCCTTGCCGGCCCGCTTGCCCATCAGGCCGGAATCGCCTTCGGCGTCCAGCAGATCATCGGCAATCTGGTAGGCAAGGCCCAGATCATGGGCATAGGCATGCAGTGCCTGCTCGGCCTCGGCGGAGGCCCGGCCGAGTACCGCACCGGCTTCGCAGGAAAAAGAAATCAGCGCGCCGGTCTTCAGCAGTTGCAGGCGCGTGATGCCCCCAATATCGAGCGGTTTCCGCTCGCTGGCCAGATCGATCATCTGGCCGCCCACCATGCCATGCGCCCCCGCCGCCGCCGCCAGACGCCGGACCAGTTCGATACGAACGCGGGCGCGTTCATGGGTATCGGGATCGGCAACGATCTCGAAGGCCAGCGTCAGCAAGGCATCACCCGCCAGCATCGCGGTCGCCTCATCGAAGGCCTTGTGGACGGTGGGCCGGCCATGACGCAGATCATCATCGTCCATGCAGGGCAAATCGTCGTGAATCAGCGAATAGACATGGACGCATTCGGCGGCAACCGCGGCGCGCAGCGCCGATTCAGCATTCACCCCGAAGAGGCGGGCACTCTGGACCACCAGAAAGGGACGAAAACGCTTGCCGCCTTCCAGCGCCGCGTAGCGCATCGCCTCGGCAATGCGGCCTTCGGGGCCCTCGGGATGCGGCAGCAACCGGTCCAGCATCCGCTCGATGTCGCTCGCATGTTCGGCAAGCGCGGCGTCGAAGGGGGAAATGGCCACGGCTGGGCGCTCAATCGATGTCGAGGGGAGCGGTACCGGCCGGCTCGCCACTGGCCGACAGCGTGATCTTCTCGACTTTTGCCTCCGCCAGTTTCAGCCGCGCCTCGCAATGCGCCTTCAGCGCCGTGCCGCGTTCATAGAGCTCGATCGATCTTTCCAGCGGCGCCTCACCGGATTCGAGCTGACCGACGATCTTCTCGAGCTGCGCCAGCGCCTCCTCGAAGCTCATCTTCTCGATGTCCTTGTGGGCGTCGGCCTTGGCAGCGGACATGGGCATTTTCCTTTCGGATTTCAGGCGGTCAGCATCAGGGCCCGGACATGCGCGCGGCTGCTCGCGGCCAGTGCCTCCAAGTCATAACCGCCCTCAAGCGCGGAAACAACGCGGCCGCCACACAGTTCGCCGGCCAGTTTGACCAGTTCGCCGGTCACCCAGCCGAAGTCCTCGTCGGTCAGGCGCAGATTGGCCAGCGGGTCTGCCATATGCGCATCGAAACCGGCCGAAATGAAGATGAAATCGGGGCGAAAATTCGCCAGCGACGGCAGAATCGCGCCGCTGACCGCCGCGCGGAACTCATCCGAGCCGGCGCCCGGCTGCAGCGTGCGATTGTAGATGTTGCCGAGGCCATGCTCACCGGCACGGCCGGTGCCGGGATAGAGCGGCCATTGATGCGTCGAGGCATAAAAAAGCGACGGATCGGTCTCGAAGGCGGCCTGCGTGCCGTTGCCGTGATGGACGTCGAAATCGACGACGGCCACACGCGCGCAACCATGCACGGCGCGGGCATGCTGTGCGGCAATGGCGATGTTGTTGAAGAGGCAGAAGCCCATCGGTGTTTCAGGCTCTGCGTGGTGGCCGGGCGGGCGCACGGCGCAGAAGGCGTTGCGAACGCGGCCGGCCATCACCTCGTCGACGGCATGAACGGTCGCGCCGGCGGCACGGAAGGCCGCTTCGGCCGATCCCGGCGACATCGCCGTGTCGGCGTCGATGCGGCGGAAACCCTCGGCCGGCGCGCCTTTTTCGATGCGGTCGATATGCGCCTCGGGATGGACGCGGGCAATCTGCTCGCGGGTCGCACGTGGCGCCTCGTCGCGGGCCAGCAGCGCGAATTCCTCGGCCTCAAGCGCACCCAGCACCGCGCGCAGCCGATCCGCGCATTCGGGATGGCCCGGCGGCGTTTCGTGATCGAGACAGGCGGAATGGGTGACGAGAAGCGTGGTCATGTTCGGGGCCGCATTGATTTCGGCGCCAAGTCTAGCATGCGGACCGCTCAGGCCCGGCGATACCAATTGACGCCCTTGTCGTCGCGGCTGACAGTCGCAAGGCCGCGGCCGAGCAGGCAATTCAGATGGGCGAGGCTTTCGCCGGTTGCCATGAAGAAGACCTCGGGACCGATCTTGCGCTTGAAAAGGGCCGGAAAAACGTCGATGGCGCGTTTCGGTTCGTCCAGCATCGCCAGCAGCTTCTCCAGCCCCTCTTCATGGCCGTCGATCAGCTGGGTCAGGCGCGTGTGCAGCCCATAGAAGGGCTCGTTATGCGCCGGCAGCACCAGCAGGTCGCCGGGCAGGTTGCGGCGCAGGCGCTTGCAGCTCTCGATCCAGTCTTCCAGCGGATTTTCATAGGCCTCGGTCGGGTGGACGCTGACATTGGAGGAAATCCGCGGCAGCACCTGATCGCCCGAAATCAGCACCTTCGCCTCTTCGCAATAGAGGCAGACATGCTCCGGCGCATGGCCCGAGCCGACCGCGACGCGCCAGTTGCGGCCGCCGATCGTCAGTTCGTCGCCTTCGCGCAGGCGGCGGAAAATGTCGGGCATGCGCGAGACGCGCTCACCGAAACCGCCGAAACGCTTGCGATAGCTCTCGACGCCGCGCTCGCTGAAGCCAGCCGCACGGTAGAAATCAAGAGCTTCCTTCGGCGCCTCGCGGCCGGTGTCGAGCACCAGCGTCTTGCACATCAGGAAATCGGTGCGCGACATCTGCAGTTCGACGCCCCATTTGCGCGTGAACCAGCCGGCCAGACCGACATGATCGGGATGGAGATGGGTGACGATGAGGCCGGTCACCGGCTTGCCCTTGAGACCGGTCTGAAAGACCTGACGCCACAAGGACTTGACCTCGTCGGTCGCAACGCCCGTATCGACCACGGTCCAGCCGTCATCGCCCTCGATCAGCCAGAGATTGATGTGGTCGAGCTGGAACGGGAGCGGCATGCGCACCCATGAGATGCCCGGTGCCACCTCGATCATTTCGGCCGGCTGCGGCACCCTCCGGTCGAAGGGATAGCGCAGATCGGTGCTTTCGATGACGGCCTGGGAGATATCGGACATTCAAGACTTTCGAACTGGCAAAACGCTTACCTGCGCCGCGTGCGGGGGCCAGGCGGCGGGTTCCGTGATAGGCGCCGGAACAGGCAAGGTCAAACCATGGGGCCGCCCGGCTTGGCCGACGCTGCGGCAGGTTCAGCCGAGGTCGTCGGCGGTCAGCGCATAGAGGGTTTCGGCGCCGGCCGTGGCCGGTCCGAGCAGGCCGTGGACGCCGGGCAGGATGTTCAGGGCGTAGAAATCGGCCAGCGCCAGACGCGTGGCGGCAAAATCGCCCTGCCCGTCCGCTTCGGCCGTTTTCAGCGCGCCTTGCGCCAGATAATGGCCGCCGGCGACGGTGCCGAAGAGACGCAGATAGGGCGCGGCGCCGGCCAGACAGTCGTTCGGCGCCGACTTCACGCGCTCGAGCATCCAGGCGGTTGCGGTGTCGAGCGTGTCGAGGGCCGCGTCGAGCGCGGCGCCGATCGCCGCGAGCGTCTTGCGGTTCGACCGGCGTGCCGCCTGCGCCGTCACGCGCATCTCGGCGATAAAGCCTTGCGCCACCGAACCGTTTGCCAGGGACAACTTTCGGCTGACGAGGTCGATCGCCTGGATGCCGTTGGTGCCTTCATAGATCGGCAGGATGCGCGCATCGCGCAGGAACTGCGCGGCGCCGGTTTCCTCGACGAAGCCCATACCGCCATGGATCTGCACGCCGAGCGAGGCAACCTCGCAGCCGATATCGGTGGAGAAACTCTTGGCAATCGGCGTCAGCAGATCGGCGCGGGCCTGCGCGGCGGCGCGGATTTCAGCCGTTTCGCCGGCATGCGCGGTGTCGAGCGCGACACCGGTTGCGTAGCAGATCGCACGCGCGGCCGCGGTCGAGGCTTTCATCGTCAGCAACATGCGGCGGATATCGGGATGTTCGATGATCGGCGCCATTTCGCCGGGGGCCAGCTTCGAGCCCAAAGGCCTGCCCTGCCTGCGTTCCTTCGCATAGGCCAGTGCATGCTGATAGGCCGCTTCGGCGATTGCCACGCCTTGCGTGCCGACCAGCAGGCGGGCGTTGTTCATCATCGTGAACATGCAGGCGAGGCCGCGATTTTCCTCGCCGATCAGCGTGCCGATGGCGCCGCCGTTTTCGCCATAGGCCATGACGCAGGTCGGGCTGCCGTGAATGCCGAGCTTTTCCTCGATGCCGATGCAATGCGCATCGTTGCGTTCTCCAAGCGAACCGTCTGGATTCACGAGGAATTTCGGCACGAGGAAGAGAGATATCCCCTTCGTGCCGGCCGGCGCATCGGGCAGACGCGCGAGCACCAGATGGACGATGTTGTCGGCCATGTCGTGATCGCCATAGGTGATGTAGATCTTGGTGCCGGTGATCCTGTAGGTGCCGTCGCCGGCCGGAACGGCCTTCGATTTCAATGCGTTGAGATCGGAACCCGCCTGCGGTTCGGTGAGGTTCATGGTGCCGGTCCATTCGCCCGAAATCAGCTTGGCGAGATAGAGCCGCTTCTGCTCCTCGGTGCCATGCGCCGTCAGCGCCTCGATGGCGCCCTGGCTCAGGATCGGACAGAGGCCGAAGGACATGCAGGCCGCATTCCACATTTCCTGCATCGCGACGGCGAGCGCGGATGGCAGGCCCTGACCGCCATATTCGGGCGTCGCGGCGAGGCTGCCCCAGCCGCCCGCAACCCATTGGCGATAGGCATCAGCAAAGCCGGAAGGCACTGAAACGCCGCCATTTTTCAGCTTCGCCCCCTCGGTGTCGCCCGAGCGGTTCAGCGGCGCCAGCACGTCGGCGGCCAGCTTCGCCGCCTCCTCCATCACCGCCTCGACCAGTTCCGGCGAGAGATCGGCGAAGGGCCCCCGGCCCGCCAGCGCCGAAAGACCGGCAATCTCGTTGAGGGCGAATGCCATGTCGCGGACGGGCGGACGGTATGTCATGGGGATCCTTCGGAGGCGGAAAGTGACGGAACTGCGTGGCTTTGCGGGCTTTTACTGTATTCTCCGCCGCCACGGTAGCATTCAGACAGGTAGTTTCATGGCCGCCTGCGTCGAGGCGACGGCAGCGAATATCGAACTCGCGGGTCAGGCGATCCGCGCGGGGCGGCTCGTCGCCTTTCCGACCGAGACGGTCTATGGGCTGGGCGCCGATGCCAGCGACGACAGGGCCGTGGCGCGCATCTTCGCGGCCAAGGGACGGCCGCGCTTCAACCCGCTGATCGTTCATGTGACAGACCTGCAAGCTGCTGAAAAACATGGCGTATTCAGCGACGCGGCACGAAAGCTCGCGGCCGCGTTCTGGCCCGGCGGGCTGACGCTGGTGCTGAAACGGCGGGCCGAGACGCCGCTGTCGCTGCTGGTCAGCGCCGGGCTCGACACGGTGGCGCTGCGCGTCCCGGCGCATCCGGTCGCGCAGGCGCTGCTGAAAGCGGCGGAACGGCCGATCGCGGCGCCTTCGGCCAACCGTTCGGGACGGGTCAGCCCGACACGGGCCGCGCATGTGATGAGCGAGCTGGGCGACGCCGAAACGCTCGCCATGGTGCTGGACGGGGGGCCGTGCCGGCTGGGGCTCGAATCGAGCGTGATCGGATTTCCTCAAGGAATTCCGACACTTCTGCGGCCGGGCGCGGTGGCGCGGGAGGCGATCGAAGCGGTGCTGGGGGACAGGCTGGCCGATGCCGATGCGGGCTCGGGCGAGGAAGGCCGCGCCTCGCCGGGGCAGCTCGAGAGCCATTACGCGCCGGGCTCGCCGATCCGGCTGAACGCCCGCGACGTGGGCGCGGACGAGGTGCTTCTGGCCTTCGGGCCGCAAGCGCCCGAGGCAAAAACCTCAATGAATCTATCGACTTCCGGCGATCTGACCGAGGCGGCCGCGCATCTGTTCGCGATGCTGAGGGCCCTCGACGCAACCGCCAAGGGCCGGACCATCGCGGTGATGCCGATCCCCGATGAAGGACTTGGCGAGGCGATCAATGACCGGCTGAAAAGGGCTGCCGCGCCAAGGGGTTAGCACATTTTTTCTGGTCGCATTTTCTACGGAAAACCGGCGACCACTTTTCCGGAAAATGCTCCTAGCTCTGCGATATCAGCAGCGTCGGGACGCCTGCGGTCGGCTTGCGGATGGTCGCGACCTCGGTGCCCGGCTTGCGGCCCTTGCGCACTTCCGAGACGTCGAGGCCGGCCTTTTCGAGCCGGGCGACGGCCGCGGCGATGTCCGGCACCTTCCAGGCAACACCCCAGAATCGTTCGCTTTTCGGCGCTTTTTCGCGGTCGAGCGGCTCGACCACCTCGACGGTGACGCCGCCTGTGCGGAAGAAGAGCTGGCGGACGCCCCATTCCGGCTTCGTGTGATCAAGGGCCAGACGGATGCCGAGTTGCGTGCCGAAGAGCGTCTTGCAGGCCTCGGCATCGGGGGTCATCACCACGACATGGTCGCAGGATGCGACCGCTTCGGCTTCGGCCACGCCTTCGGAAAGCGGCGCCGGCGGCAGCGCGTCCTCCGGGCTAAGATGTTGAATTCCCAACAGGAAAAGGCCACGGGTCTGGCTGGCCGGCAGGGCGACGGTGCGCCATTTGCGGGTTGCGCCGCTGATCTCGTCGCGGCCGGAACCGTCGAGCGGCGCGCCGGATGTCAGGCCGCGGGCATTGAAGGCGGTGGCGGCGGCGGCCGCGTCGGCAAGGCCGAAAACCACGCCGTAGAGCCCCTCGCCGCTCGCGTCGAGGCGCTTCCTCAGGGCCTCGGCATTGGCGCCTTCGGCGACCGGCGCGTAGAGCTCCACATAGGTATTTGCAAGGCGGTACAAGACGTTACCGGTGCCGACGCCGGGATGGATGCCTTTCCAGGAGGGCGCCCGGCCGAAGATCGCGGTGTAGGTCTTCTCGGCCGCGCCCAGATCGCGGACCGCGATGATCAGGTGATCGACGCCGACTATTTCGCTCATTTTTGACAGTCCTCCGACAGCGGAAACGCCGCGCACTGTAGTGGCTGCCGAAAAACCCCGCCAGACCCGCAAAAACGCAGGGCTTTTTGCAACAATCGACAGCAGCGAACGACAGCGGTACCCCCCCTCTGTCACGGAACTGTCAAAAAACTGTCACAAATCAAGTTATCCCCGGGGATATCTTTCATTCGTGTACGGAGGAATTAAAAAGTAATCCCCGGTTTCGGGCGGCGGCGAATCCGCGGCGTGCGATTCGCAGCGGCGCGCGGGCGGGTAAAAAAACTTATCCCCGGGGTTTTGGGAAACGCCGGAAAGCGAATCAGGCCAACGGGTCCGTGCACAGGTGCAGCCCGCGGCCGGGCCAGCCAGGTCTTTGCGATTGCCAGGGAAGGACGACGTGGATGACCCGCCACCTTGATTACAGAGGGGGGCCGGGTCATGACGGCCATTATGATATGGTCGTTGCCATCGCTTCTTCGAGGACTCCCCGCCCGATGACCCTGTCCCCTGCCCGCCTGAAAGAGATGCTCGATGCGGGGATCGCCGAATGCGGCGTGCCGGGGGCGTCGCTCGCAGTGTGGGCCGGCGGCGAAGCGGCGGAGGCGGCGGCGGGGGTCTGCAATCTCGAGACCGGCGTGCCGGCGACGGTCGAGACGCTGTTCCAGATCGGTTCGATCACCAAGCTCTATACGGCGGTGCTCTGCCTGCAGCTTGTCGAGGAAGGCAAGCTTTCGCTCGATCAGCCGGTGCGCGCCACGCTGCCGGATTTCCGCGTCGCGGATGCGCGGGTCGCGGCGGAGGTGACGCTGCGCGATCTGCTGTCGCACAGGAGCGGCATCGAGGGCGATTATTTCCGCGATGCCGGACGCGGCGAGGACCGGATCGCGAAATTCACGGCCATGATGGCGGCGCTCGGCCAGGTGCATCCCCGCGGCGCGATGTTCTCCTATTGCAATACCGGCTTCGTGGCGGCCGGCCGGATGATCGAGGTCGCCGACGGGCGGATCTGGGACAAGGTCATCCGTTCACGGATCGTCAAGCCGCTGGGCACGCCCGCCTTCTCGACCCTGCCCGAACAGGCGATGCGCCACCAGACCGCGATCGGGCATCTGGGCGCGCCGGGCCATCTCGTCGTGACGCCGGTTGCCTATCTGGCGCAATCGAACGCGCCGGCCGGTTCGATGTCGATGGCAAAGGCGCGCGATGTCATCAGTTTCGCGCGGATGCTGATGGCAGGTGGCGTCGCGCCCAACGGGACGCGGCTTCTTTCGCCCGACAGCGTCGCCGCGATGCAGACGGTCAACATGCGCTGTCCGCGCGGCATGCATATCGATGCGATCGGGCTGGCGAGTTTCATGTGGGATTGGGACGGCGACGGCGCTCACGAGGTGTTCGGCCATGACGGCTCGACCATCGGCCAGGCGGCATGGCTGCGCTATCACCCGGCCAGCGGCACGGCTTTCTGCCTGCTGACCAATGGCGGCAACGGCAAGGCGCTGGCCGACCGGCTGATCCGCAAGGTGTTTTCCGAAGCGGCCGGGATCGCGCCGCCGGCACCGCCGCAGACGGATGCGGGTTTTGTGCTGCAGCCGGCGCATCATGAAGGCCGCTATGGCAACATGATGGAGGTCATCGAGGTGACGGTGGAAGACGGCCGCCTCGTCGCGACGATCGAGGCCGCGCCCGACTATGCGGTGATTTCGGGCGGAACCCGGCGGGTGGCGCTTGAAGCGGTCGATGGGGAATTGTTCCTCGGCGTCGCGCCGGGGATGACGCTGCCGCAGAGCTGGCATTTCCTCGGCGATGACGGCCGGGGCCGCGCGCTCTACCTGCATACGGGCGCGCGGGCGCATCGGCGGGTGTGAGGGAAGAAGGAAGGTTTTTGCACGCCCACGGGTCCGCGCTTGCGCGCGGCCCGAAGACAGACTCCGACGCGGAGCCGCGGAGAAGAAAGATTTTGCACGCGAAGACGCGAAGGCGCGAAGAAGGCAGGAAGAAGGGATTCACGCAGAGGCGCAGAGACGCAGAGAAGGAAAGAGAAGGTTCTTGGCGCTTCGCGCCGGGCGTGCTACCCGCCGAACGAGTTTTGAGTTTACCCTCTCACCATACTCGTCACCCCCGGGCTTGACCTCGGAGGCCGCCACACCCAAAGGTGTCATCCCGGGGCTTGTCCCCGGGACCCAATCCACGCATCAGCGAGGCGTGAGGCCAATGGGTCCCGGGAATAAATCCCGGGATGACATTTTTGTTTTGTCTGATGCCGAGCAAACGACAGATGCCCAAACCCACTCCCGAAACAGTTGCGCGCATGAAGGCCGTGGTCGGCGCGAAGGGCGTTGTCGCGAACGATGATGCCGCGCCCTATCTCGAAGAGCGGCGCGCGCTTTATCGCGGCCGGGCGGCGGCGGTGCTCCGGCCGGCCTCGACCGAGGAAGTTTCGGCCATCCTGAAGATCGCGCATGAGACGGGTACCGCGATCGTGCCGCAGGGCGGCAATACCGGGCTTGTCGGCGGACAGATTCCGTTCGAGAGCGGCGAGGAAGTGGTGCTGTCGCTGACACGCATGAACCGCATTCGCGCGCTCGATGCCGAGAACAACACGCTGGCCGTCGATGCCGGGGTGACGCTGGCAGCGGCGCAGGCGGCGGCCGAAGAGGCCGGGCGGCTGTTCCCGCTCAGCCTGGCCTCGGAAGGTTCGTGCCAGATCGGCGGCAATCTGGCGACCAATGCCGGCGGCACGGCGGTGCTGCGCTACGGCAATGCGCGCGAGCTGGTGCTCGGGCTCGAAGTGGTGATGGCCAATGGCGATGTCTGGGACGGGATGCGGGGCCTCAGAAAGGACAATACCGGCTACGACCTCAAACAGATTTTTCTCGGCTCGGAAGGCACACTCGGGATCATCACCGGGGCGGTGCTGAAACTCTTCCCGCGGCCGCAATCGCTGGCGACGGCTTTCGCCGCGGTTCCGGATGTCGCTGCGGCGGTCAAATTGCTGCGCGTCGCCGACAGCGTGTCGGGCGGCATGGTGACCGCCTTCGAACTGGTGCCGCGGATCGGACTCGACTTCGTGACCGCCCATGTCGAGGGCGCGCACGATCCGCTGCCCGATGCCGCGCCCTGGTATGTGCTGATCGAGATGAGTGCCGGCAGCGCCACGGCCGATCTCGACGCGACGCTGGAGGCGGTGCTGGCCGAGGGACTCGAACAGAAGCTGGTGAGCGATGCCGTGCTGGCGCGCTCGGAGGCGCAGCGGGCCGATTTCTGGCGGCTGCGCGAAACGCTGTCGGAGGTGCAGCGGCTCGAAGGCGGCAGCATCAAGCATGACGTCTCGGTGCCGGTGTCGCGGATGGCCGCTTTCATCGCGCAGGCGACGCAGGCGGTCGAGGCGGCGATGCCGGGGGTGCGCGTCGTCGCCTTCGGCCATATCGGCGACGGCAATGTGCATTTCAATCTCAGCCAGCCCGTGGGCGCCGACAAGGCGGCCTTCGTTGCGCGCTGGGGCGAGATGAACGCGCTGGTGCATGCGATCGTGCGGGCGATGGGCGGTTCGATCAGCGCCGAACACGGGATCGGCCGGCTGAAGCGCGACGAGATGGCGGCGACCAAGGCACCGGTCGAGATCGCGGCGATGCGGGCGCTGAAACAGGCGCTCGATCCGACGGGGATCCTCAATCCGGGCAAGGTTGTCTAGGGAAGGAGGGACTCACGCGGAGCCGCGGAGGCGCGGAGAAGAGAAGAATTGGTCACGCGAAGACGCGAAGGCGCGAAGAAGGGTTTTTGGCGCTCCGCGCCGGAAGGGGGTTTTGTGTTTACCTCGGCATTCATCCCACAACGGATGTCATCCCGGGGCTTGTCCCCGGCAACTGTGTTGTTGGGTCATGTCTGGAACGCGGTTTTATCCCGGATGATG